>NZ_JBHJVK010000023.1:40357-66324 GCF_042264695.1 Kitasatospora sp. NPDC056138
CGCGGTCCCCCCCCGACCCCCTGAACCCCCCCGAACCCGGGGCCGGGGGGGGCGGCGGGGGCCCCCCCCCCCGCCCCCCCCCCGCGCCCCCGACAGTCGGCGGCCGAGCGGACCGCTACGCGGCGCCCGCTCCGGTCAGCGAACGGACCTCCAGCTCGGCGTACCGATCGGCATCGGCGGCCTCCGGCGAGGTCACGGTGCCGACCCAGCCGGCCAGGAAACCCATCGGGATGGAGACCAGCCCGGGGTTCTCCAACGGGAACCAGTGGAAGTCCACCCCCGGGAAGAGGGCCGACGGCGTCCCGGAGACCACCGGCGAGAACACCACCAGCAGGACCGCGGGGACCAGCCCCCCGTAGACCGACCAGACCACACCGCGCGTGGTGAAGCGGCGCCAGAACAGGGTGTAGAGCAGGGTCGGCAGGTTGGCCGAGGCGGCCGCCGCGAAGGCGAGACCGACCAGGAAGGCCACGTTCAGCTGCTGGGCGAACAGGCTCAGCACGATGGCCGTGGCACCGATCACCACAGCCGCCACCCGGGCCGCCACCACCTCCTGGCGCTCCGTCACCTCCCGGCTCCCGGGCCGCCGCCAGGCCCGCGCGTAGAGGTCGTGGGCGAAGGCGGCGGAGGAGGCCAGGGTGAGTCCGGCGACCACGGCCAGGATGGTGGCGAAGGCCACCGCCGAGATCAGCGCGAACAGCACCACTCCCCCGGTGCTGCCCGCACCCCCGCCCAGGTCCAGGGCGAGCAGCGGGACCGCGGTGTTGCCCGCCGGGTTGGCGGCCCGCACGGTCTTCGCGCCGATCATGGCGGTGGCCCCGAGGCCGAGCACGATGGCCATCAGGTAGAAGCCGCCGATCAGGCCGATCGCCCACATCGTGGAGCGCCGGGCGGCCCGGGCCGTCGGCACCGTGTAGAAGCGGGACAGGATGTGCGGCAGACCGGCCGTGCCGAGCACCAGGGCCAGGCCGAGGCTGAAGAAGTCCAGCCGACTGGTCGCGGTCGCACCGTACTTGAGCCCCGGCTCCAGGTACGCCCGGCCGACGCCGCTGCCCCGGGCGGCGGCCCGCATCAGCGCGAACGGGTCACCGTGGAAGCGGGCCAGCACCAGTACGGTGAGCAGCGCGGCGCCGACCAGCAGCAGCCCGGCCTTGACGATCTGGATCCAGGTGGTGGCCCGCATACCGCCGACCGTCACATAGATGATCATCAGTCCGCCGACCCCGACGATGGTCAGCGTCTTGGCGAGGCCGCTGTCGGTGCCGAGCAGCAGGGCGACCAGGCTGCCCGCGCCGACCATCTGCGCGATCAGGTAGAGCAGGGTGACGACCACACCGGCGGTACCGGCGGCGGCCCGCACCGGACGCTGGCGCATCCGCAGGGCCAGCACGTCGGCCAGGGTGTAGCGGCCGGCGTTGCGGACCAGTTCGGCGACCAGCATCAGCACCACCAGCCAGGCGACCAGGAAGCCGATGCTGTAGAGCACGCCGTCGTAGCCGTAGAGGGCGATCAGGCCGGTGACACCGAGGAAGGAGGCGGCGGAGAGGTAGTCCCCGGAGAGCGCGAAGCCGTTCTGGAGCGAGGTGAAGCCGCGTCCGCCGGTGTAGAAGTCCTCGGCGGCCTGGCCGCGCCGTCCGGCCCAGAGCGTGATCCCGAGGGTGACCAGGACGATGACCGCGAACAGGACGACCGCCAGTTCGTGGTGCGCTCCGGTGGTCAGCGTCCCGATGCCGGAGTGGGCCGGTGCGGGCGCCGGGTGCGGCGGCACGGTGGTGAGCGGCGCAGGGTGCGGCGCGAGGTACGAGGCGGCGGGCTGGGCGGTCGCGCCGTGCACGTTGGGGTCCGGGGTCGGGGTCATCGCAGCTGGTCCTGGGTGTCCCAGCGGAGCCCGAGCGCGGCCCGGTCGCGCTTGTCGCGGGCGTTCCTGGCGTAGAGCCAGGTGATCACGAAGGTCGAGCCGAACTGCAGCAGGGCGAGCAGCCAGGCGACGTTGAGCGGGCCGACGACCCGGCCGCGCATCAACCCGGGGGCGGCGGCCTGTGCTCCGAGGTAGAGCAGGTACCAGAGCAGGAAGGCCGCGGTGGCGGGGAAGACGAAACCGCGGTAGCCGCGCCGGATCTCCTGGAACGGCGCGCTGGCCTGCACCGCCCGGTAGACCTCGGCGGCATCGGTTGCGGCCCCGGACGGCCCGGCCGACCCCGACGGCACCACGGCCACCACCGGCACCGGGCCGACGGCCGACGGCGAGTCCGGCAGCGGCGAGTCCACCGGCGACGGTTCCGCGGCCGGGACCACCGTGGGACGCCCCGGTACGAGGCGTCCCACCGGTGACCGGAGGACCGCCTTGCGCCCGGTGGGCTCTGCCGCCCACCAGTCGAACCTCTCCTGCTGTGCCACTGCTGCTCCTGGACCTACGACACCGCGTGGGGCTGCGACGTCGGTATGGGGTGGTGCAGGCGGCGGAGGGTGAGGATGCGGTTCCGCGCACCCGCTGACCGCACCATGATGGTGGCCCTGCGCACACCCTTACGGCCGGTTGCAGATTCGTTCACCCGATCAGGTGAGCGAAGCGTCAGCTCACGAACTGCGCCTAATCCCATGGGTGAACGCGTACGCCACCGCCTGCGCACGGTCCCGGACCGCGGTCTTCGCGAAGAGGTTGTTGATGTGCGTCTTCACCGTCGCCTGGCTGACGAAGAGCTCCCGCGCGATCTCGGCGTTGGACAGCCCGTCGGCGATCAGCGCCAGCACCTCGGCCTCCCGGACGGTGAGCCCGTCGGGCAGCTCCGCCCGCGTCGCCGGCTTCGACCCGCCCGGCGCGGACCCGCGCTGCCCGGCGGCGTCCGGCGCGGGCGCCTGCGACAGCCGCTCCAGCAGCCGCAGCTGCACCTGCGGCGAGAGCCCGGCCGCGCCGGAGCGGACGTCCGCGATGGCCCGGGCGATCTCCTCGCCGCCGGCGTCCTTGGTCAGGTACCCGCGTGCGCCGGCCTGCAGGGCGGGGAAGAGCGAGGCGTCGTCGGCGTAGGTGGTGAGCACCACGACCTCGGTGTGCGGGTACTCGGCCCGGATCCGCCGGGTGGCCTCGACGCCGTCGCAGCGCGGCATCCGAAGGTCCATCAGCACCACGTCCGGGGTCTGCTCGGCCACCAGCCGCACGGCTTCCTCGCCGTCGGCCGCCGCACCGACCACCTCGATGCCCGGCAGCAACCCCAGCAGCATCACGATCCCCTCGCGCACCACCGTCTGGTCGTCGGCCACCACCACCCTGGCCGGCCTGCCCCGGCCGCCGGCCACGGGTGCCCCCGCCTCGTTCCGCTCACTCATGCCCCGGCCCCGCTCACGCCGGCACCCGCAGCAGCACGCGCCACCCTCCGTCCTCCGGGCCCGCCAGCAACTCGCCGCCGAGCAGTTCGGCGCGTTCGCGCATCCCCAGCAGACCGTACCCACTTCCACTGACAGCCAGCTCTCCCGCCCCCGCGCCACGCGGTGGACGGGTGTTGCGCACCTCCAGCTCCACGCTCCCCTCCAGGTACGCGAGCCGCACCGTGGCGCGGCTGCCGGGCGCGTGCTTGCGAACGTTGGTGAGCGCCTCCTGGGTGGTGCGCCGGACCGCCAGCGCGGCCTCGGCGACCAGGGGCCTGGCCATGCCCTGCACGGTGAGCACCGCGCCCTCCCGACCGGTCAGCTCCACCAGGTACTCCCCCACCGGCGTGAACTCGCCGCGCAGCGCCGACAGCGCCTGCCGGGTCTCGGCCAGGCCGTCCTGGGCCATCCGCCGGGCGGCCACCACCCGTTCCCTGACCTGCTCGCGCTCGGCCCCGGCGTCCAGCATCAGCCGGGCCGCCTCCAGGTGCACCAGCTGTGCGGAGAGGCTGTGCGCCAGCACGTCGTGGATCTCCCGGGCGATCCTGGCCCGTTCGGCCAGCGCCGCCGACTCGGCCCTGGCCGCATGTGCGGCCCGTTCCTGGGACAGCATCCGCTTGGCGTTGCCCCGGGCCTCGGTGTCCAGCCGCAGCAGGTATCCGAGCAGGGCCAGACCGCCGACCGTGCTGGCCGTGCTCAGCCAGCTGTCCCAGCTCACCAGGGCGTACGCGCCGAAGGTGACGGTCGCCGCCACCGCGGCCGCCCCCAGTGGCAGCCGGACCAGCGCGATGACCCCGATGCCGAGCCAGAGGATGTCCGACAGCGAGACGGCGTGCTGCCACTCGGCCAGCGCGGCGAGGGCCAGCAGCCCGACCGTGGCCGCGACGGCGGGCCCCAGCCGCTGGGCCCGGGTGAGCCGGAAGAAGGCCACCGTGAGGACGACCGCCGCCAGGATCTCCGCCCCCACCGCGACGGCCTCCCAGGACCCGAAGTGGCCGCGCGAGTAGGTGCCCCAGGTCATCACCGTGAGCAGCACCAGCCGGGTGCCCAACGAGATGATCCTCCGGGGGGTGCTCTGACGGTCGTCGATCAGCCCCTCCCGCGACGGCCAGCGGGTCCACTCCTGCAACGGCACGGACGGTCCTCCCACGACTCGGGCGGCCGGCTCAGACGCCGACGGCACCATAGGGCTGCTCCAGGCTACGGGCCCGCCAGTTCACCACCAGGCCGCGGACCAGGAGCAGCGCACCGAGGCTGAGCAGCAGGGCGCTGCTGCTCTGCTGCACGTGGAGTGCCGCACCGACGGCGTAGAGACCGAGCCGGATGGCGATCATGCCGCCCCAGACGGCGAGAGTGGTCCTGGTGCCCTGGGCCCAGACGGCGCCGTCACGGTCCCGCCAGAGCCGGACGGTCCAGCCCCAGACCGACCCCACGGCGAGCACCACGACGACCGAGGCGATCAGCAGGCCGACCGATTCGGCCCGGTGTGCCGGGTCGACCAGTCTGGGGTCGCGCAGCGCGATGACCGCGAGGATCAGCGGCAGCAGCCAGAACCGGCGCTCGGTGTCGAACTTGCGGGCTCGCATCTGACGGCTGACGACCAGGGCCATCACGGCGATCGCGATCAGGACGTTGACGAGGGCAGACATCGGGTTCTCCGACCAGACGACGGTGTTTCCTTGACGCCCTCGACGCTACGGAGCGCGCGCGGCCCGGTCCTCGGAGCCGGGGTTGATCCGCACGACGAAGGGGCCCTCCACCCGTAGGTGGAGGGCCCCTTCGTACGGGTGCGCGTCAGGCGTCGATGCGCGAGCGGTCCAGGGTGGCGGCCGAGTCCACGATGAACTCCCGGCGGGGCGCGACCTCGTTGCCCATCAGCAGGTCGAAGATCCTCTCGGCCTGCTCCAGGTCGCCCAGGTTGATCCGGCGCAGGGTGCGGTGGCGCGGGTCCATGGTGGTCTCGGCCAACTGGTCGGCATCCATCTCGCCGAGGCCCTTGTACCGCTGCACCGGCTCCTTCCAACGCTGTCCCTTGCGCTGGAACTCCAGCAGGGTGCTGCGCAGTTCGGCGTCGGAGTAGGTGTAGTGGTACTTCTCCTGGCCGCGCTTGGGGCTGGTGAGCTCGATCCGGTGCAGCGGCGGGACTGCGGCGAAGACCCTGCCCTGCTCGACCATCGGCCGCATGTAGCGCTGGAAGAGCGTCAGCAGCAGGCAGCGGATGTGCGATCCGTCGACGTCGGCGTCGGCCATGAAGATGACCTTGCCGTAGCGGGCCTGGTCGATGTCGAAGGAGCGGCCCGAACCGGCCCCTATCACCTGGATGATCGAGGCGCACTCGGCGTTCTTGAGCATGTCGCTCACGGACGCCTTCTGCACGTTCAGGATCTTGCCGCGGATCGGCAGCAGTGCCTGGAACTCCGAGTTGCGGGCCAGCTTGGCGGTGCCGAGCGCCGAGTCGCCCTCGACGATGAAGAGTTCGCTGCGCTCGACGTCGTCGCTGCGGCAGTCGGCCAGCTTGGCGGGCAGCGAGGAGGTCTCCAGCGCGGTCTTCCGGCGCTGCGCCTCCTTGTGCTGGCGGGCGGCGACCCGGGTGCGGGCGGCGGCCACCACCTTCTCCAGGACGGCGCGGGCCTGGACCTTCTCGTCCTTCTTGGTGGAGCTCAGGAAGGCCTTGAGCTCCTTGGCCACCACGGCCGCGACGATCCGGTTGGCCGCGGAGGTGCCGAGCACCTCCTTGGTCTGGCCCTCGAACTGCGGCTCGGCGAGCCGGACGGTGACCACGGCGGTGAGGCCCTCGGTGGCGTCGTCCTTGGTGATGTCGTCCTCGGCGACCCGCAGCAACTTGGTTGCCCGCAGCACCTCGTTGACGGTCTTGGCCAGCGAACGCTCGAACCCGGTGACGTGGGTACCGCCCTTGGGGGTGGCGATGATGTTGACGAACGGGCGCAGCGTGTAGTCGTAACCGGCGCCCCAGCGCAGCGCGATGTCCACCCCGAGGTGGCGGGTGACCTCGGTCGGGGTCATGTGGCCGAGCTCGTCCAGGACCGGGACGGTCTCCTTGAAGCTGCCCTCGCCGCGCAGTCGCAGCACGTCGCAGACCGGCTTGTCGGGGGCCAGGAACTCGGTGAACTCGCCGATGCCGCCGTCGAAGCGGAAGGTGGTCTCCTCGGCCTTCTCGCTCTCCGTGAGGCGTTCGTCACGGACCACGATGGTGAGGCCGGGGACCAGGAAGGCGGTCTGGCGGGCGCGGTTGTGCAGGCTCTCCAGCGAGAGCCTGGCGTCCTTGAGGAAGATCTGCCGGTCGGCCCAGTAGCGGATCCGGGTGCCGGTGCGGCCCCTGGGCGCCTTGCCCTTCCTGGTGAGGCCGCTCGCCGCGTCGAAGGGTGCGTCCGGGCTGAGTTCGGTGAAGATGCCGGGGGTCCCGCGCCGGAAGCTGATCGCGTGGGTGTGGCCGCCGCGGTCCACCTCGACGTCCAGCCTGGCGGAGAGCGCGTTGACCACGGAGGCGCCGACGCCGTGCAGACCGCCGGAGGCGGCGTACGAGCCACCGCCGAACTTGCCGCCCGCGTGCAGCTTGGTCATCACGACCTCGACACCGGACAGGCCGGTCTTCGGCTCGACGTCGACCGGGATGCCGCGGCCGTTGTCACGGACCTCGACCGAGCCGTCCTCGTGCAGCAGCACCTCGATCCGGTCGCAGAAACCACCGAGCGCCTCGTCCACCGAGTTGTCGATGATCTCCCAGAGGCAGTGCATCAGACCGCGACTGTCCGTTGACCCGATGTACATGCCCGGACGCTTGCGGACGGCCTCCAGGCCCTCCAGGACGAGCAGGTGCCGAGCGGTGTAATTGGAACCGTCGTCTCCGGCCAACAAGCCGGACGGCACGGTTTTTTCAGCGCTCACGCGGTGCTCCTCATTGAAGTTCTGACCCGTCCGACTTCCGCCCGACGCTCGACTGACTTCCGACCCGGTCACCGGGCCGACTCGCACAGTGTTCCCAATGCCTGAGACACAGGCGGCCCGGCCCGCGCAGCTTGTACGCGCTGCGCGAACAAGACCCGCGTCGAAGACCGGGGCTCGGGAGCGCCATCTCCACCTGCCCCCAAGGGTCCTGGCGGACCGCGACGCGGACAACAGGCGGCGGAACTGCTGCGATGCAGGCTACCGGTGCCTGGGACGGGGCTTATGCTCCAACCCAGCAGAGGATTATGCTACGCGGACCTCGACCTCGCTTCGTTAGGACGTTCGAGGGCTGAAGCGGATCCCGGGAATCGGTACGCATGAACCACCGGCGCCCTGGGCACGTCCTCAGCAACAACACAGCAGAATCCTCAGAGAAGAAAAGCCACGAGCGGGAACGATTTCGGCCTGGTTGGATGTTGACCCTGGTACGACAGCTCGTCGAGCTAGAGAAGAGGCGACGTGACTACTGTTCTGACACCTGCGAGCCCGCTCACCGCGGCTGACCGCTGCGACCGCTGCGGCGCCCAGGCATACCTGCGCGTCGTACTCGCAAGCGGCGGAGAGCTGCTCTTCTGCGCCCACCACGGCCGGAAGTTCGAGCCCGAGCTCAAGAAGATCGCCGTCGAGATACAGGACGAGACGGGTCGCCTTTCGACGACCGCCGCCTCGGCCACCGACGACGAGCGCTGACCTCGACGCTCGCCCGGCGAGCTGAGTCGAGCCAGGCCGACAACAGCCGGACGGCAGGCCCCGCAAGGGGTTTGCCGTCCGGCTGTGGCATTTCCCGAGACTTCGCCGAACTGACCGCACGTCGAAGGGTGTTCACCCCGACACCCGGGGTCGGGGAAGGCGCACGTGGTGTGCCCGTCAGATCACCGAGTGCAGCCATTCCGAGACCGCCGCCACCCTGGTGTAGACACCGGGGTGGTTGGCATCGGCACAGCCGGTGCCCCAGGAGACCAGCCCGGCCAGACGGCCGGCCACCACCAACGGGCCGCCGCTGTCGCCCTGGCAGGCGTCCTTGCCGCCGTGCTCCTCCCCGGCGCAGACCATCCCCCGGGCGTCGAACGCCCCGTCCGGGCCGCCCGGATAGGCGTGCGCGCAGATCTCGTCCGCGACGATCGGCACCTCGACGCTGCGCAACGTGTTCGAGTAACTACCGTCCCCCCTGGTGTCACCCCAGCCGAAGACCTGCGCCCGGGTGCCGGGTGCGTACGGCTCCGTCTCGCCCGGCGACAGGTAGTCGAGGACGGCGGTGGCCGGCTGGGGCTCGGCGAGCGTGAGGACCGCCACATCCTGCATGTTGGCCGCGTAGGCGTAGTTCGGGTGGATCCGCACCTCGCGGACCTCGACCTCCCTGCCGTCCCGCCGGGTGAGGTCGTCCCGACCGACGATCACCCGCAGCCCGGGGCGGTCCACCCGGCGGCCGTTGCTCTCGTCGTAGAAGCAGTGCGCGGCCGTCACCACCTTGGTCGGCGCCACCAGGGTGCCGCCGCAGAACTGCCCGGACCGGGCGTTCCCGTACTCCCGGCGACTGGACAGCGCCACCATCCACGGGTGGGCGGCGGTGCTGACCGCCGCACCGCCCACCACCCGCCGCTGCGCCGCGGCGGGTACGGCGGCGGAGAGTGCGATCAGCGGGACGGGGAGGGCGGCGAGCAGCGCCAGGGCCACCGCCCGGCGGCGACGCCTGCGGGGCAGCACGGCCGGATGGGCGTCCAGGATGGGCAGCACCGGTTTCTCCAGACAGGTTCGGCGGCAGGCAACCGGCACAGCGTATGTGATCGACTACGCAAAGTGCCGACGCCCGCCACCGCACCACCCTGACGAGGGATCCGACGCGCGGCCGGATGACGGGTATCCCTCGGCTCCGCCCGGTCCGGACATGCCGAGGGGCCCGGAGCGCACGGCTCCGGGCCCCTCGGGGACGATCCGGGATCAGTCCAGGTAGTCGCGCAGGACCTGCGAACGCGACGGGTGGCGCAGCTTGGACATGGTCTTCGACTCGATCTGGCGGATGCGCTCACGGGTGACCCCGTAGACCTTGCCGATCTCGTCCAGCGTCTTCGGCTGACCGTCCGTCAGGCCGAAGCGCATCGAGACCACACCGGCCTCGCGCTCGCTCAGGGTGTCGAGCACCGAGTGCAGCTGCTCCTGGAGCAGGGTGAAGCTGACCGCGTCGGCCGGGACGACCGCCTCGGAGTCCTCGATCAGGTCACCGAACTCGCTGTCGCCGTCCTCACCCAGCGGGGTGTGCAGCGAGATGGGCTCGCGGCCGTACTTCTGGACCTCGATGACCTTCTCCGGGGTCATGTCGAGCTCCTTGGCCAGCTCCTCCGGGGTGGGCTCGCGGCCCAGGTCCTGGAGCATCTGGCGCTGGACGCGGGCCAGCTTGTTGATGACCTCGACCATGTGCACCGGAATACGGATGGTGCGGGCCTGGTCGGCCATCGCGCGGGTGATCGCCTGGCGGATCCACCAGGTGGCGTAGGTGGAGAACTTGTAGCCCTTGGTGTAGTCGAACTTCTCGACCGCACGGATCAGACCGAGGTTGCCCTCCTGGATCAGGTCCAGGAAGAGCATGCCACGGCCGGTGTAGCGCTTGGCCAGCGAGACCACCAGACGGAGGTTGGCCTCCAGCAGGTGGTTCTTGGCGCGGCGGCCGTCCTCGGCGATGATCTCCAGCTCGCGCTTGAGCTTCGGCGCCAGCTTGTCGGCGGCGCTGAGCTTGTCCTCGGCGAACAGGCCGGCCTCGATGCGCTTGGCGAGCTCGACCTCCTGCTCGGCGTTGAGCAGCGGGACCTTGCCGATCTGCTTCAGGTAGTCCTTGACCGGGTCGGCGGTGGCACCGGCGACGGCGACCTGCTGAGCGGGCGCGTCGTCCTCGTCGTCGTCGGAGAGGACGAAGCCCTCCGACTCCTCCTCCGGCGCGTCGCCCTCGGCCTTGTCGCCGGGCAGCGCGGCGTCCTCGAGCAGCTCCTCCTCGCCGAGCAGCTCCTCGTCGCCCTTGCCCTTGGCGGCGGTCTTCTTGGCAGCGGTCTTCTTGGCCGGTGCAGCGGCCTTCTTGGCCACGGCCTTCTTCGCGGGGGCAGCGACCTTCTTGGCCACGGCCTTCATCTCGGTGACCTCGACGCCCTCCACCACCGTGACCTCGGTGGTGGACACCACCGCGGCGACGGCCGGGACGGCCGGGGTCGCAGCAGGGGCGATCCGCACCGGGGGACGGGTGGGGGCGGTCGGGGTCCGAGTGGTGACAGCCTTGGTCGCGGTGCGCTTGGTGGTGCTCTTGGCGGCAACGCTCTTGCGCTTGGACCCGGCAGGTTCAGCAGCGCTGACCATCAGGTCCACCCCTTCCTCAATCAGCACCTGGTTGAGGCTGCGCATGACGTTCTTCCACTTGGTGACCGGGATCTGGTCTGCCTCGAACGCCTGGCGCACGTCGTCACCGGCGATCTGCCCCTGGGCCTTGCCCCGCTCGATGAGCGCGAGCAGAGCCGCGGACTCGGCGATCTCGGGGGGAAGCGAACGGGATGTGCTGGCCGACACGAACAACCTCTCGGACGATGAGTGGACTCGAACCCCGTACCTGGCCGCCCGAGGGGGCGGGGAAAGAACACGCGACGGCGCGCGGTGTCGATTCCGACCGGCTCGGGGCTTGAGGACTGGGTCTGTAGGACGGCAGCAGCGCCGCAGACCAACACAGCATTCTGACACTGGCTGGTATTCCGGAGCTGCTTCCGCTCCGTACACATCGCTGCCGCACCTCAAGTGTTACGCATGGCCATCGTGTCGCCGGTCACACCGGCATTTCGGCACGGGCACGGCCCTCCGGCTGCCTCGGACGGCTGGGCGACCACGGCGGTCCGAGGACTGCGGCAGTCGCGAAGCTCGGGCGGTTCAGCCGAAGGGCCGTGGGTGCCCATTATCCCCGGGCGGTGCCCGGTCCCGGCGGTGCGATCCCGCCCGCTGAGGCCGGCCGGGGCGGCTCCCCGTCGGGCGGACCGCAGGGCTCGGAGCCGTCGGGCGGGCCCGGTCGGACTCGGCCCCGCCGGGCCCGGACCCGTCGGGCCGGTGCTCAGCCGGGCAGCGCCGATCGGGTCAGTGTTCGCGCGGTCCCGGCACCGAGGGCTCGATCTCCGGGTGGACGGTGAGCAGCGCCCGGACGGCCGCCTCGGCGGCGGTGCCGTCCCCGGTGCCGAGCGCGTCGACCAGGCGGGCGTGCAGGCTGACCGAGGAGTCGGACGGGCGCTCACAGGTGGTCGCCGCGCCCCCGGAGACCTGCAGGGCGCAGGCGACGATCCCGGAGAGGTGCTCCAGCATCCGGTTGCCCGCCAGCTGCAGGACCAGCGCGTGCAGCTCGGCGTCGGCCCGGCCGAAGCTGACCAGGTCGCCCTGGGCACCGGCGTGGCCCATGACCTCGGTGAGTTCCACCAGCCGCTGCTGGATGTCCTCCCGGCCGTGTCCGGCAGCGAGGCGGGCGGCGAGCGGCTCGATCGCCCAGCGGAGCTCGAACAGCTCACGGCGCTGCTCGTCCCGCTGCGGCCCGAAGGCCCGCCACTCGATGATGTCGGGGTCGAGCAGGTTCCAGTCGCTGACCGGGCGAACCCGGGTGCCGACGTTCGGCCTGGCGCTGACCAGGCCCTTGGCCTCCAGCACCCGCAGCGATTCACGGACGACGGTGCGGGAGACCTCGAACCGCTGGCCGATCTCCTCGGGGACCAGCGGGCGGTCGGCGCCCAGGTCGCCGGAGACGATCATCTGGCCGAGCTGCTGAACCAGCTGGCCGTGGAGGCCACGGCCACGGCTGCTTGTGGTCTTCCGGCCGACCCGGGTGAGGTCGGTCTCCGCGCCTTCCCAGCGAGGCACGGGCGGGGTGGGCCGATCGGCGTACGAGAAGCGGTCCAGCTCGCCGGCGCCGACAGGGTCTGCCGATCGAGCTGCGGTCATGGTGGGGTGCGCAAGGGTACTCACACGTCCTTTGTCGGCGATCGGCGGGGCCGGCTTGAGAATTCTCGTGAAAAGCACACGAAAGGGTGATCGCCCATGATCGGATAATTGACTTCTTATCAGGCAGAAAGCACTTGTTTCGATCTCTTCCCTCCGGCAACCCTGACGGGCTGCCACCGAGCCCGTCCGCCCGGCCCGGCGACGAGGGCCGCACCGGGCCGGACGGCGGTGACCGTCAGAGGGCCCGACGCCGGGCCTGCACCACGAGGCAGGCGACCAGGAGTGTCGCCGCCGGGGCGAGCGAGGCCGCCAGGAACACCGGCTGCAGCACCGACTGCAGTTCGGGGCTCAGCGTCGGACCGAGCGCCGGGGCGGCGCCCTGGGGCGTGACCCCCAGCCAGTCCTGTCCGTACTGGAACGGCAGCAGCTCGCGCACCTCGTCCGGCAACGGCCGTCCCACCTGGCGGAGCGCCAGCACAAGTGCGGGCTCCAACAGCGCGGGGAGCGCGCAGAGGATGAGCATCCCGGCGGCCGCACTGCGCACCAGCGAGGTCGTGAGCACCCCCGACCAGCCGGCCAGCACCACCAGGGCCCCGAACACCGCGAGCGGCCGACCGGCGGACAGCAGGCTCGGGGCGTCCCCGGCGAACAGCCGCCCGGCGTCCACCCGCAGCGGGAGCGCGAAGCGCAGCACCACGACGTCCAGCACGACGGTGACCACCGCGAGCGCCACCGCGAGCAGGCCGATCACCGCCAGCTTCCCGGCCAGCAGCCCGATCCTCCGCCGGTACGCGACCTGCGAGGCCGCGAGACCGGGGTGCCGGACCTCGTGCCCGTACGAGAGGGCGCCCAGAGCGCCCGCCCCGAGCGCGGCGATCGGGAGCGGCAGCAGCGGAACGACCGCGGTCACCGAACGGACGGCTGTGGACACCGAGAGGAGCCCCGACGGCAGTTGATGGGCGATCACCGCGGCCACGGCGGCGTCACCGAGCAGCACCGCGGCGAGGACGCACCAGGTGGAACGGAGGCCGCGCAGGCGCCGCAGCTCGTAGGCAAGGACTCGCACGATTCACTCGCTCCGGTGGTGGTCGAGGCCGGGCAGGGGCTGGGACAGCAGGGTGAGCTCGGGCTCCGGCCCCGGTGTCGGCACAGACACCGACGGCGACGCCGACCGGTCGGCCTGGGTCGGGCGGTCGGCCGAGGACCGCCCTGCCGGCTGATCCGCCGACTGGCCACCGGCCCGACCGGGCTGCCTGCCGAGTGCCCGGCCACCCGCAGACTGCCCGGGCCGTCCGATCACCGACTGGGCCGATGCGGTACTCCTGGGACCGACCAGCTCCCCGCCGGTCGCCGGTGTGCCCACCGGGAGGGCCCCCGACGTCGAGGCGCCCTCGGACTGCGCTGCGGACCGCGCTACGGGCTGTCCAGCAGGGTGGACTGCGGGCTTCGCCGCGGCCCTTGCTGCGGGCTGGAGTCGGACCCGGCCCGATCTGCCCGGGGCGAACGGCAGGTTCGGGCGCGGGACCGGCTGCTCGACCACCCGGTCGGACAGCTCGTGCAGCAGAATGCCGTTCTGGTAGGCGAGTTCGCCGATCTCGGTGCGGTCGATGCCGCTCACCGCGATGCCGGCACCGCCGTCCCGCCGGACCTGGGCCCCCTGCCCGGCGAGCAGGTCGGCCAGTCGGGCCATCTGCGGGCCGCGAACGGACACCTCCGGGTGCAGTCGCGTCCGGCGGAACTCCATGGCCGTCTGGTCCGCGAGCAGCCGACCCTGGTCCAGCGTGATCACCCGGTCCGCCAGGACCGACGCCTCCTGCGGGTTGCGAGTGGTGACCAGCACCGTCCCGCCCGAGACCGCGAAGGAGCGCAGGAACGAGTGGAACCACTCGACGTTCCGGGGCGACAGGCCCTCGGTAGGGGCGTCGAGCAGCAGCGTGTGCGGCGAACCCAGCAGGGCTGCGGCAAGCGCCAGCCGTCGATGCATGCCGGGCGAGAAGCTGCGCAGCCGGTGGGACGAGACCGCGGCCAGTCGGGTCTGGTCGAGCAGCACATCGGCCCGTGCGGACGACACCCCGACCGCTCCGGCCAGCATCCTCAGATGGCTGTGCGCTCGGCGCCCCGGGTGCCCCGCCAGCGGACGCCCGCCGGGGAGCATCACGCCGACCTCCCGCTCGGGACGGCGCAGCCTGCGATAGGTACGCCCGTCGAACAGCGTGATGCCCGTTCCGCGCTCCAGTTCCACCATGAGCCGCAGAGCGGTGGTCTTCCCCGCGCCCTCGGCCCCCAACAGCGCGGTGACCACGCCGGGGCGGGTGTCGAAGGTCAGGTCCAGCAGAGCCGGTGGGCGGCCCCGACGGTAGACCTTGGTCAGTCCGGTGATCTGGATCATCGATGCCTGCTCCCACGTCTTCGGCCGACCGGGTCCTCGGGCATCGCGATTGGTCTCCGGGTGCGTGCCCG
Organism: Kitasatospora sp. NPDC056138; assembly: GCF_042264695.1. Classification (NCBI taxonomy): domain Bacteria; kingdom Bacillati; phylum Actinomycetota; class Actinomycetes; order Kitasatosporales; family Streptomycetaceae; genus Kitasatospora; species Kitasatospora sp. NPDC056138. The sequence continues at coordinate 55,094 of NZ_JBHJVK010000023.1, forward strand.
CGCCAGCACACTAGGGCGCACCATCGGAGAATTCGGGCATTACGGATGCACCGCGCACGGTGTGGCCGGGCAGCTCACTCAATCAGGCGACAGGTGCGACAGACGATCAGTTCACCGGGGCCCACCGGGTGCCGGGCCGACCCGTCAGGACTCCGGACGGAGCATCGGCGGGTTGAGGACGGTCGCCCCACCCGCCTTGAAGAGCTGTGCCGGACGGCCGCCCTGACGGGTCGTGGTGCTCCCGGAGGGCACCAGGAAGCCCGGGGTGCCGGTGACCTTGCGATGGAAGTTGCGCGGGTCCAGCGCCACACCCCAGACGGCCTCGTAGACCTGGCGCAGCTCACCGACGGTGAACTCCGGCGGGCAGAAGGCGGTGGCGAGCGAGGAGTACTCGATCTTGGACCGAGCCCGCTCCACGCCGTCGGCGAGGATCCCGCCGTGGTCGAAGGCCAGCGGCACACCCTCGTCCGGGCCCTGTCCGATCAGCTCGGCGACCGGTGCCCAGCGGGCGCTGCGGGCGTCCCCGCCCGGACGCGGGGTGGGCAGGTCGGGAGCGAGCGCCAGGTGCGCCACGCTGACCACCCGCATCCGGGGGTCGCGTTGAGGGTGGCCATAGGTCGCGAGTTGCTCAAGGTGCGCACCGGCCGAGCCCTGGCCCGGGGTGGAGTGGGCGCGCAGTCCGGTCTCCTCGGCGAGCTCTCGGGAGGCCGCTTCGGCCAGACCCTCGTCCGGGCGGACGAAGCCACCGGGCAGCGCCCAGTACCCCTGGAAGGGAGGCTCACCACGGCGTACCAGCAGTGCGCACAACGCGTGCTCCCGCACCGTCAGCACCACCAGGTCGACCGTGACAGCGAACGGGGGGAAGGCCGACCGGTCATAACGCGACATGGCGACGATCATAGTCGTCTTTCTGACGATAAGCACAGGGTTGAGCGAGGCCGGACCGGACAGGTCTGTCGAACTGCACCATCGGGCCCCTCCTCGGCTCACAGACCACACTTCCCCGCCGACCGTCCGCCAGTCCCGGCCCAGCCTCACCTCGTCACGTCAGCCCGGCGCCGCTCGGACCGGTCGACCGGCCGCCACTCGCCCGACGTCCGCTCCGGCTCGGCCCGCTCCCGTCAGCAAACTCCCGTCAGCGGGCTCCCAACTGAAGTGCCGACGGCGCCTCCTCCACCACGGCGACACCGATCCGGCTGACCCTGACCGAGAACGGCTCCCCGGCCACCCGCAGTCCCGTGAGCTCCAGCTCTCCCAACGGAGCCGTACTGGCCGGACGCACCACCACCCGCCCCGCCGGGACGTCGGGACGCACACCGGCGAGGGTGAGCACCAGGTGGACCGCCGCAGCCGCCGACACCGCCGCAGGGCGGCAGGCGGCCGGGTGCGGCACCGGTGGGCAGCCCGACACCCGCTGCTCCCCCGCGTACATCTCGGGCAGTCGGCCCTCGAAGTGCGTCGAGGCATCCAGCAGACCCTCCAGCAGGGCGCCGGACTCCCGTTCGAACCCCGCCTCGGACAGGCCCGCCACGGCGAGTGCGGTCTCGTGCACCCTGACAGCGCCACTGCGGTGCCCGAGCGGGTTGAACCGCGGGGACCTCGTGCTCAGCGTCCGCAGGCCCCAGCCGCAGTCGAACTCGGGGGCCGCCAGCCGCTGGGCCAGCGCCCGGGTCTGCTCCCGGTCGAGCAGACCTTCGTGGTACGCGCCGTCGGACGACAGGCCGAGGTCGAGGAGGTGCACGAACGAGGCCGCGACGGCTGGCACCGGGCGCCCCGGACCGGCGAGCGCCGCCGCCGGGCGCCCCCCTGACAGGTCGTCGATCCAGAACTGTTCTCGAAAGCGCTCACGCAGGCCGGCCGCCCACACCCGCCACTCCGCCCCGCCTGGGCGGCCGAAGGCGTCCAGCAGCTCGGCCCCGTGCAGCGCTGCCCGGTACGCCTGGGCCTGCACCTCGCAGCGCGCAGGCAGCGGGCGGGCGGCGCGCTCCTCGGCAGAGCGCCCGAGGTCGGTCACGAAGTCGGTCACCGAACTGCTCGGGCCTTCGGCCGGGAAGGCCCCCGAGTCGTCGCTCACGTTGGCCCGCAGGGCCGCGAGGGCCCGCTCGGCGGCCGGGAGAAGCTCGGCGACCTCCTGCTCCGGCAGCCCCCAGCGCCACGCCTCGGCCAGCAGAGTCACGAAGAGGAGCGTGGCCTCGGTGGCCGTGCAGGACGGCGGCAGTTCCGGGCCGCCGTGCCTCAGCCCGCCCGGGAGCAGACCCTCCGGTCGGGCCCACGGATCCTGCCCCGCAGCGGACCCGCCTGCCGCACCTGGCGCCGCAAAGGCTGCTGGGGCGCTCACAGTGCTCGCGGTACCGGACGTCGTCCGGGTTGCCGGGCCGCCGAGGCCGGTGGAACCGGCGCCATGGTGCTGACGGCGTGCCAGGGACCGCAGCGTCCCGGCCGCAAGACGTGTACCGAGGGGCAGCAACAGTCTGGCGGCCCAGAGCGCCTCGGCCGCGGTCAGCCCGAAGCGCCACGGCACACCGGAGGCGACGTAGAGGTCCGTCGGGCGGTCGGCGTCGGCGAGCAGCAGACCACCGAGCGCGTCCAGGGAGCGCGGGACGAGCAGCTCCACCCGGGAGTCGTCGCACCGCACGGCCGGCTCCGACCAGGGCAGTGGCACCCCCTGGGCTCGACCTGCCGGCGGACGGAAGGCCGTCGGGACCGAGGACTCGATCTCCGCCCGCAACTCGACCGACCAACGGGCACCGGGCTGCAGTTCCAAGTCCCAGCGCAGCACCCCGGCCCCGGCGAGGACGGCGTGCGGGGACGGGCGCGCCGCGACAGTGGCGCTGTGCCCCGGCCTGGCCCACCGCAGCCCGGCCGACTGCACCTGGCCCGGGAGGTCGGCCAGGCGCCGTCCGGCGGCGGTGTCGGCCAGCAGGCCGAGGTCCGTCCCGAGTGCGATCTCCAAGGGAAGGTGCGCAGGACGGCCGCCCGCGTTCCGGACGGTGATGGTCTCCACCCCGTCGGCGTGGCGGAGCCGCTCGACGGTCAGCGCCGGGTCCGGATCCGGGTCTCCCGGAATGCGGACGGCACCGACGAAGCGCGCCTCGGCGGTCGAGGTCAGCGCGCCCTGGAGGGGCAGCGGCTCGATACCGCCCAGGCGCAGCTCCATCCGGGCCAGAACCCGGATGCCCGAGCGGTAGAAGCCGTGGAGGCCCTGGCCGCGGAGCTGACCGTCGGCCCCTGAAGCGGCCATCGCCGGAGCATTCACGCACAGGACCGCGGCATGGGCCGCGGTCTGGGCAGCCGTGTACATGGGCGGCTGCTGCGGGCGCGGCTGGTCGGGGCGGACCGCAGGGCGCGGGGTGGCCTCGACCGGAGCCGCCCCGGGCATGACCGCGCCGGCAGCGGCGGCAGACCCGCCCGGCTGGGCGGAGCCGGACCGAGGCAGCCCCGGCCGCGACGTCGCGAACGGCGCGTCGGCCCACGGCGGTGGCACGGTCGGCACCGGCGAGGAGGCCGGAACGACCGCCGGGCCGGGACCGGTCGATGCCGGTGGTGCGGACTGCGGTACGGACGGTGGTGCGGTCGGCAGCGCTGTCTGCGGCACTGCCTCCGGTGGCCTCATGGCGGTCACCTGGATCTCCTCCCTCGGCCGACCGACGGCTGCCGCACCGGTCGGCCGCGAGCGTGCTCGATCGCGATCTGATGTCTGTGCCGCCGGTACGGGTGAACCACCCCGCTAGCGGCCGGGCTCTCCGCCCTGCCCTCGGCACCGCCCCCAACAGCGCCCCGAAAACCCGGCGTTCCGGCTCCGCCCGTCCCCGCCACCAGCCTTCAGACGCGCCGGTCAGGTCTGCTGCCCGGCCTGCCGTTCCTCGTCCGATCCGGGGTCGGCCCCGCCGAGCACCACCGCACTCCGCTCACGGACGGAGCCAGGACGGCCCGCCCTTTGCACCTCCGCCTCCTGAGCACTCGACACCGGATCGGTGGGTGGCAACACCCGTGGGAACAGCACCCCGCAGGATGAACGCAGCGCACCTCCCCCAGGTCACGCCATGCCGCCGACAACCGCTCCGACAGCGCCGCCCCGCATCGAGTGGCGTCGACATCCACTCGAAATCCGCTCGAACCGCGGTGAATCGAGCCAAGGATTCGATCGGTTGGGTCGAGTGCCAAGCCAGCGGCCGGTTCCGAGTTGCTCCGGGCTGTTTCGGGCTGCGGTCCGACAGCCGTGGATGCAGTTGACGGCACCTGCACGAACGGAGCTGCTCCCCCGAGGGCCGGCCGGCCCTCGGGGCTGCCTGCCGTACCGGCTCCGGTACGGCGTCAGGATACGGTGCGGGGCGGCGGGCCTCGCACCGGGAACCCCGTTGGTATCCGTCGCCCCACACCCGTGACCAGCTCACACCGAGGAACTGCATGTCCACCACCAGTCGACTGCCCGGGATCGTCACGACCGACCACGTCTTCCAGCTGCCGCTGGATTACCAGATGCCCGACGGCGAGCAGATCGAGGTCTACGCCCGCGAAGTGGTCGCCGCGGGGCGGGAGTCGGACGAGCTGCCGTGGCTGCTGTTCCTCCAGGGCGGGCCCGGCGGCAAGGCCGGGCGCCCGCTCGGCCGGGACACCTGGCTGACCCGCGCCCTGGACGACTACCGGGTACTGCTGCTCGATCAGCGCGGCACCGGGCGTTCCACTCCGGCGAATCGGCAGACCCTCGCTCGGCGCGGCACACCCGATCAGCAGGCTGACTACCTCGCCCACTTCCGGGCCGACTCGATCGTCCGAGACGCTGAGTCGATCCGCCGTCGGCTGCTCGGCGACGACGGCCGCTGGACCCTGCTCGGCCAGAGCTTCGGCGGCTTCTGCACCCTCACCTACCTGTCGCTGGCTCCGGAGGGCCTGCGGGAGGCGTTCGTGACGGGCGGTCTGGCCGGGCTGCGCAGCTCGGCGGAGGACGTGTACCGCGCCGCCTACCCGCGCGTGGCAACGAAGAACGAGGCGCACTACGCGCGCTACCCCCAGGACGTGGACCGCGTCCGACGGATCGCCGAGCACCTGGTCGGGCGACCGGCCCGGCTCCCCGATGGCGGCCTGCTGACCGTGCAGGGCTTCCAGGGGCTCGGCATGCTGCTCGGAACCGGGACCGGCTCGCACACCCTGCACTACCTGTTGGAGGAGGCCTGGGTCGAGGGCGTCGACGGACCGGAGCTGTCGGACACCTTCCTTGGTGCTGTCCAGGCGCAGCTGTCCTTCGCCCATGGACCGCTGTACGCGGTGTTGCATGAGTCGATCTACGGCCAGCGCTCGGTGGACCCGGCGGGTACCGGCTGGGCGGCGGAGCGTGTGCGCAAGGAGTTCCCCGATTTCGACGCCGAACTGGCACTGGCGGAAGGTCGGCCGGTGCTGTTCACCGGCGAGATGATCTACCCGGCGCTGTTCGAGACCGACCCGGCGCTTCAGCCGCTGCGCGAGGTCGCCCGGCTGCTCGCCGAGCGCCGCGACTGGGCCGACCTCTACGACCCGGCTCGGCTGGCCGAGAACCGGGTGCCGGTGGTTGCGGCGGTGTTCCACGACGACATGTTCGTGGACACCGCCGACTCCCTGGAGACCGCGCGCGCGGTGCGGGGACTGCGCACCTGGGTGACCAACGAGTGGGAGCACGACGGCCTGCGAGTGAGCGGTGGTGCGGTGTTGGACCGGCTGATCGGGATGGCGCGCGGCGAGTTGTAGCCGAGCCACGGCCCACCGGCCCAGGCGGGCAACGCACCCGACCGGTGGGGCTCCGCGCCGGGGGCGGGTCGGCGGCCACTGCGTGGCGGCCGCCGACCGGGGCCTGACGGGCGCGACGGCCCGGGGCGAGGAGGACTGGCTCATGCCGGCTTCCTGCTCCCCCTCGGGGCCCTGCGCCGGGCGTTGGCGTCGCACTGGGGAATGCCGCCGTGCTGAGCCGCCGTGACCCCGTGCCCCGCCGTTCGGAGCCTGCCCGACAGCAGCCGCCCGGCCTGGCGAACCTGACTGCGCAGGACGCTCCGGCCGAAGTGCCGTCGCTCCACCGGATCAGCCGCCCGGCTGGGCGGGCCGTGGTCGGCCCCGGGACCTCGCCCGTCGCGCGAGCCCAGCCCGTCGCCGTCGCCGTCGCCGTCGCCGTCGCCGTCGCCCGAGTGTGCATCTGCGCCCGCACCGCCCGGAGACGCCGAGTCCGGACCCGGGATGGCTGGGCCGTCCTCCTCACCCTCCGGGGCTCTCTCCGGTGCGCCTCCCGACGACCGAGCCGTCTCCCGACCACCGGGCAGCCGATGCCCCACCGGGACGCTCTCCGGCCCGCCACCAGCTGACGGGTGGGCAGCCGGCGGCGGAACAAGCGGTCTCTCCGCGGCGGGTGCCCCTGTGACAGCGGCCTCCGCGACCGGCACGGGCGGGGCGGTCACGTCCCGGTGGCCCGCCCGCTCCTGGCGCACGCTGTCGAGCAGCTGATCCGGCAGCAGCCCGCCGTTGAGCGACTCGTAGAGCAGCTGCGCCAGCGTGTACTCGGGGTCGAGGTCGAGTGCCCTCGCCAGCACGACCCGGGCCGTTGCGGAGTCGTCCGCGAGCCAGGACGTCCAGGCGAGCAGTGTCAGGGGAGCCACCGCGAGGTGTTCGAACGGCGGGACGCAACGCTGCGCGAGGAAGCGCCAGAGCCGCTGGGCCGAGCCGAGCTCCTCCGACTCCGCGTACTCGGCCGCACGGTCCCTGCCCATCTTGTCCTGCAAGCCGACCAGCAGCCTCGCCGCGCACTCGGGGCTGACCTCGCGTGCACCGGCCTGGAACTCGGCCATGGTCTCGTCGAGCAGCTCCACCGTGCGCGCCAGCGCGGCCTGGCGGCCGCCGGGCCCGACCATCTCGTGGAACAGCAGCGGGCCCGCCCGCTCGATCGCGACACGCTGCGGCACGTCGCCGGGTGCCCCGATCGGCGCCAGGCCCGCGACGATCGACTTCCGGCTGCCTCTGGGTGCCACGCCCGCGAAGGTGGCCGCCGCCGCGGCCGGGCTCGCCGTCCTGGCCGGACGGACCAGGACGCCCTTCGGGTCGCAGCAGCCCGTCCCCTCGCAGAGGAAGGACCACCAGCGGCCGGCGGAGACGCAGAGGGACTCCTTCACCACCACACCACGGTCGCCGAACGCCTGCGCCAGGTGCTGCGCCAGCGGCTTGAGCGCCGCGACCACGCTGCGGCCGTCGCCGTCTGCGGGATCGCGACAGAGATAGAGCAGCACCTGGTCGGGGCGGCGATCGCGCTGCTCGGACAGCTCGACCAGCAGCCGTGCCGTGTCCGTCGCGACCGGCCCCCACTGGGCGGCGTCGTCGGGGATGTCGATCCTGATCACCCCGCCCTGGTGGAGGGAGGGTCCTTGCAGACCCACGGCGACGATGCTGTCGTCCGGGAAGAAACCCAGCAGGTAGGGCAGCATCTCGGCCATGTCGGCCGGTCCTCGCATCCGGACGGGCGGCTGGTTGGACGGGTGCCCGGGAACAGGCCCGGACGGTGCGGTGGGAGTGAGGTCCTCGTTCATGCCGGGAAGCGTGCCGCAGCCCGGACCCCTCCGGCTGAAGTCGGCTCCCGCCTGTGGACAAACCGGGGGGTACAGCATTAACTCACTCGTTCGAGTGAAACGAAATTGCCTAGACTTCAGGACAAATGGCGCCCACTCGGCAGACTGTCTGCTGATATTCCCAACACCGCACATTTCCCCTGTTCGCCGGTTGTCCGTCCCACCCGGTATGCATGGAGCCATGCACGCACCCATCGAAGCCCAAGACACCGCCCCCGACCGCGCCGCCGTCCGGGCTCAGGCCGAGGACGTGCTGCGCGAGCTGGCCGGTCCCGACGCCGTACTGCGCGAGGACCAGTGGCTCGCGATCGAGGCCCTGGTCATCGACCACCGCCGCGCCCTGGTGGTCCAGCGCACCGGCTGGGGCAAGTCGGCCGTCTACTTCATCGCCACCGCCCTGCTGCGCGCCCGCGGCGCCGGCCCGACCGTGATCGTCTCTCCGCTGCTCGCCCTGATGCGGAACCAGGTCGACTCGGCCGGTCGAGCCGGGATCCACGCCCGGACCATCAACTCGGCCAACCCCGAGGAGTGGGACGGGATCCAGGCCGAGGTCGCCGCCGGCTCGGTCGATGTCCTACTGGTCAGCCCGGAGCGACTCAACAACCCGGACTTCCGCGACCAGGTGCTCCCCAAGCTGGCCGCCTCCACCGGCCTGCTCGTGGTCGACGAGGCCCACTGCATCTCCGACTGGGGCCACGACTTCCGGCCGGACTACCGTCGCCTGCGGACGATGCTCGCCGACCTGTCCCCCGGCGTGCCCGTTCTGGCCACCACCGCCACCGCCAACGCCCGCGTCACCGCCGATGTCGCCGAGCAGCTGGGCACCGGCGCCTCCGCGAGCACCACGACCGGGTCCGGCGCGGGATCCGGCACCGCGACCACCCCCGGGACGACGGCCGCCTCCGGCGCCGCAGCCACACCGAGCACCGACACCCGCGCGCTGGTGCTGCGCGGCCCGCTCGACCGGGAGAGCCTCAGCCTCGGGGTCCTGTCGCTGCCCGACCCCGCGCACCGCCTCGGCTGGCTGGCCGACCACCTCGACGAACTGCCCGGCTCCGGCATCATCTACACCCTCACCGTGGCCGCGGCCGACGAGGTCACGGCCTTCCTGCGTGCCCGCGGCTACCGGGTCGCCTCGTACTCGGGCCGGACGGAGGACGCCGAACGGCGGGCCGCGGAGGCCGACCTGCTGGCCAATCGGGTCAAGGCCCTGGCGGCGACCTCCGCTCTCGGCATGGGCTTCGACAAACCGGACCTCGGCTTCGTGGTGCACCTCGGTTCGCCGAGCTCGCCGATCGCCTACTACCAGCAGGTCGGCCGGGCCGGGCGCGGTGTGGCGCGGGCCGAGGTGCTGCTGCTGCCGGGCCGCGAGGACGAGGCGATCTGGCGGTACTTCGCCTCGCTCGGCTTCCCCGCCGAGGAGCAGGTCCGCCGGACGATCGACGCGCTCGCCGAGGCCGGGCGGCCACTGTCCACAGCCGCCCTGGAGCCCCGGGTGGATCTTCGCCGGGCGCGGCTGGAGACCATGCTCAAGGTGCTCGACGTGGACGGCGCGGTCCGCCGGGTGCGCGGGGGCTGGACGGCCACCGGTGCAGCCTGGGCCTACGATGCCGCGCGCTACGCCAAGGTCGCCGCATCCCGTGAGGCCGAGCAGCGGGCGATGCGCGAGTACGCGGCGACGGCAGGCTGCCGGATGGAGTTCCTCCGGCGCCAGCTGGACGACGAGGAGGCCACGGCCTGCGGCCGTTGCGACAGCTGCGCGGGCCCACGCCACTCGCCGGAGGTCTCCGCCGATGCCCTCGCCGCCGCCAGGGCCGCGCTCGGGCGGCCGGGGGTGACCTTCGAACCGCGCCGGCTCTGGCCCACCGGGATGGACGCTCTCGGCGTACAGCTCAAGGGACGGATCCCGGCGAGCGAGCAGGCCGAGACCGGTCGGGCCCTGGGCCGGCTCTCGGACATCGGCTGGGGCACCCGGCTGCGCACCCTGCTGTCCGAGCAGGCACCCGACGGCCCGGTCCCGGCCCAGGTGCGGGACGCACTGGTCGACGTGCTCGCCGACTGGGCACGCGGTCCCGGCGGCTGGGCCGGCCCCGAGGCCGCCGACGGCAGTCGTCTCACCCGGCCGGTCGGGGTGGTCGCGATGGCGTCCGTCACCCGGCCGATGCTGGTGGAGAGCCTGGCCTCGGAGCTCGCCGGGATCGGACGGCTGCCGCTGCTGGGTCGGATCGAGTACGCCACCGGCCGGTCGCCGCACGGCCCGCGCAGCAACAGTGCACAGCGGCTCAACTCGCTCGCCGGCACGCTGGTGGTGCCGACCGGGCTGGCGTCGGCGCTGGCCGCGACACCCGGTCCGGTACTGCTGATCGACGACCTGGTGGACTCCGGTTGGACGGTCACGGTGGCAGCGCGGCTGCTGCGCCAGGCCGGTGCGAGTGCGGTGCTGCCACTGGTCCTGGCGGTGCAGGCGTGAGCCGGGCCGCGCCGCCGCCGCGCGTCGGCCCGGACGGCCGCACGCGACCTGAGCGGGTGCCCGGGCAGGCCCCCGGACACCCGCCCGAACCTGCGTCCGAATAGCCCTCCGGGCAGCCGTCCGGGCCACCGCGCGGCGTGTCGGCCAAACTTCCGGCCAACGTCTCGGCCACCGGGCGAATGGCGCCCGCCCGGATGCGGAATATGTCCGGCAGATCGTCCGAATGCGGGCGGCGTACATCAAGTCGTCGTTGCCGGTCGGGCCGGTCTGACCTGAGAATTGGTCCGTACCCCGCCCCTGGTCCAGTGGACCTGGCCTTCGGCGTACGCGGGTACCGGTACGCCCGGCGGGCGGGTCAGGAGGATCGCGATCAGCGGCATCGATCGACCTCGGTATCCCACCGCCCGGAAACGGTCCATCGACCTGGAGACCTGGGCCGGCGCCGGGATCCCGCTACTGCGCGCGCCGCGTGAGTTCGTCGCCGAGCTGCACCGGCTGCACCTTCCGCAACCGGGCACCACCGTGGTGGCCGTGCTGGACGCCCGGCACCGCATGACGGCCTCCGCCTCGTTCGCTCCACGGCCGTACGTCGAGGACGGCTGGCACCACCGGAACGCGATCCTCACCCACCTGCGCCAGGTGACCCCGCACGACCTGCGGCAGGCCAGGCCCACCCGAACGGCGGTGCTGCTGCGCTGCCGCGAGGGCTCGGGGGACTGGACGGAGCAGGACGGCGCGTGGATGTGGGCGCTCCGGGACGCCACCACCCTGCACGGTCTGCGCTGCGGTTCGTACATCGCCCTGACGCCGAGCGGCTGGCAGTCGCTCGGCGACGGTCGGCGCGGACGCAACCCGCACTCGGGTTCCTGGGCCGAGGGGCCCGTGCACACCGTCACCGAGCTTCCGCCGCGCTCCACCCGGGAGCCCGCGCAGGACCGGGTCTGGCGACCGACCGGTGTCACCTCGATCGACACGGTCCGCCGCGCGGCGGCACGCTGACCCTCCAGCCCGAAGCCCTCCGGTACGGACGGTCGGAGCGCTCCTGGAGGGACGGCGGGTTCTGGCAGGTCCTGGCGGGACTGGAAGTACGGCGTGGGGGGGGGGGCGGGGGAGGGGGCGGGCCCCGGCGGGGGGGCCCCGGCGCGCCGGGGGCGGGGCGTGCGGGGGGGCCGCGGGGGCGGCGG
>NZ_JBHJVK010000023.1:66334-78834 GCF_042264695.1 Kitasatospora sp. NPDC056138
TTCGGTCGGGGGTGCGCCCCCGTGGGGGGCGGGGGGGTCCTGCCTGGCCGGCGCGCTAGTGTAGGTCGGGGGGGGGGGGCCCGGGGGCCCGGGCCCCCCCCACGGACGGGCCGCCGCACGGACGGGCTGATCAGCGGGACCGGTCAGCCCGGGCCGTGGCCGCCTCAGGCCGGGACAGGTCGGTTCGCGTCAGGGAAGACAACTGCCGTGAGCTCCGGCTCACCGCAGACCACCAACAGCACTCCGGCGTGGCCCAGCGCCTTCCGTGCCGCCTGCTCCACCCGCTCGGAACGAGGCTCGTTGACGGCCAGCACCACGACATCGCGCCGGAGCGGCCTGGTCGAGGCGGCCTCCGCGTAGAAGACGTCGCCGCCTTCGGCGAGTTGGGCCCAGTAGCGGTCAGCGCCGAAGGAGAGCTCGTGCTGCTGCCAGGGGTGCGGCTCACCCACCGTCAGCACCAGGATGTCGTCCGGGCAGCGCCCGGACTCCAGCAGCAGGTCCACCGTCTCGTCGGCCCGCACGATCGCGTCCGCTACGGCCGCCGCCACCACGCGCACCTCGGGCCGTCCGACCGGGAGTTGCCCATCGGCGGCGGAACGGCGAACGCCGGGGCCGGGCCTGGGAATCGACTTTCGCACCGGCGGCGGCGTCGGCCTGGCCGCACTGGTCGGCGGGGCCGGGCGGGGCGGAGCGGGCCGCGGCCCGGGCACCACAACGCCGCGGGCAGCGGCGGATGCAGGGGCAGGGGCCGCACTGCCGACGGCAGGCTTGCGGGGGGCGTGTGCGTCCGACTCGCGGGGGCTGGGAACGCCGGGGCCCGGGATACTCTCGCGAATCTCCGGCTCCTCGGGGAAGACAGGCATACCCGGATATCTATCAAATGCCGGTCGGGTGCGCACCGGCGCCCCACCAGTTGGGACCCGACCACCCAACCGGCCGCCCTTCCAGGCAGGTGGACGAACCGTCAGAAGAGGTCAGAAACCCAGCGAAAGCTGCTCGTCCTGAGGCTCTGCCGCTCTCCCCCGCTTCAGGTGGCTCCACTTGGGCAGCGCGTCCAGGTACGCCCAGGACAGCCGATGGTGCTCGGTCGGCCCGTACTCCTCCAGCGCGGACCGGTGGATCGGCGACGGGTAACCGGCGTTGTCCGCGAAGCCGTACGCCGGGTACCGCTCGCCGAGTTCGGCCATCAGGCCGTCGCGGTGGACCTTGGCGAGGACCGAGGCGGCCGAGACGCAGATGCAGGACTGGTCGCCCTTGATCACCGTGCGCACCCGCCACGGACCGCCGAGGTAGTCGTGCTTGCCGTCGAGGATGACCGCATCGGGCCGCACCGGGAGCGCCTCCAGTGCGCGCAGCGCGGCAAGGCGCAGGGCGGCGGTCATGCCGAGCTCGTCACACTCCTGCGGCGAGGCGTGGCCGAGCGCGTAAGCGGTGACCCAGTCGGCGAGGACCGGGGCCAGAGCCGTGCGGCGGCGTTCGGTGAGCAGCTTGGAGTCGGTGAGACCTTCCGGCGGCCTGCGCAGACCGGTCACCGCCGCACCGACCGTGACCGGTCCGGCCCAGGCCCCGCGGCCGACCTCGTCAAGACCGACCACCAGCCGGGCGCCGGCCCGGCGGAGGGAGCGTTCGACCGAGTGGGTCGGAGGATCGTAGGGCATTCGGAGGTCCTTCGGCTGCGTCCTGGGCGCCTCCAGCCTACGTCCTGGCCACCGTCCCGACTCCCGTCCCCGGAACCCGCCGCAGCTCGTCGCAGCCCGCCGTGACCCGCCGGAACCGGCCGGCTCCGCAGCGGCCGCACCGGCGGCGAAGGCGATCAGCTGCGACCGCTCGAGCGCACCATCGGGAGCAGCACCCCGGCGGCCACGACGGAACCTCTCACCCCTTGACCGATCCGGCCAGCAGTCCTCGGACGAAGTAGCGCTGCAGGCTGAAGAAGACGACCAGCGGAACGATCAGCGAGAGGAACGCCCCGGCCGTCAGCAACTCCCAGCGCCCGCCGAAGGACCCGGAGAGCTGGGCCAGCCGTACGGTCATGGGCGCGGCCTCCGGTGTGCCCCCCGCGAAGGTGAGCGCGACCAGCAGGTCGTTCCAGACCCAGAGGAACTCGAAGATCGCGAACGAGGCCAACGCCGGTGTGCAGAGCGGCAGCACGATCGACCTGAAGATCTTGAAGTGCGACGCTCCGTCCACCACCGCCGCCTCCATCAGGTCGCGTGGCAACTGCGAGATGAAGTTGTGCAGCAGGAAGGTGGCCAACGGCAGCGCGAACATGGTGTGCGCCAGCCAGACCGGTACGTAGGTCCCACCGAGGTCGAGCGCCGGGAGGATGGTCACGCTGCCCAGGTGGGCTCCCCCGGAGAAGAGTTGGAGCAACGGGATCAGCGCCATCTGCAGGGGCACCACCTGCAACGCGAAGATCACGAAGAAGACGGCGTCGCTGCCCTTGAAGCGCACCCAGGCCAGCGCGTACGCGGCCATCGCCGACAGCACCAGCGGGAACACGGTCGCCGGCACGCTGATGGCCAGCGAGTTGACCAGATAGGGCATCAGGCCGCCGCTGACGCCGAACCCGCCCTCGAAGAGCACGGTGTGGTAGTTGGAGAGGATCAGGTCGGGGTGCACGAACACCTCCCACCAGCCACTGCTCGCCACCGCCTCCTTGGGGCGGAGCGAGGTCGCCAGCAGGCCGAAGGTGGGGATCGTCCAGAGCACCGTCACGGCGATCACGAAGACCGAGGCGAGCGGGCCGCTGAACGACCTGCGCACAGCCTTCACCCCGGGCCGCGCGGGCCCTGCCTCCGGCGTGGGCCCTTCGGTCGACGCGGACGGCTCCTTCGGCCCGGGTGACGCCTTCGGTGTGGACTCTGCCTTCGGCGTGGACCGTGCCTTCGGGGTGGGCCCGGAAGTGGGCGTTGCCGCGTCGCTCATCGGGTCTCACGCTCCTTGCGCAACTGCACGATGTTGTAGGCCACCAGCGGAAGGACGGCGAGGAAGAGGATCACCGCGAGGGTGCTCCCCCGCCCGATGTTGTACTGCTCGAAGGACTGCGAGTACATCTCGTTGGCCAGCACCTGGGTACCGAAGTTGCCGCCGGTCATGGTCCGGATGATGTCGAAGGCCTTCAGCGTGGTGATCATGACGGTGGTGAGCACCACCACCAGCGTGGTCCGGATCATCGGCACGGTGACGAACCAGAACAGCTGCACTCCGCGCGCACCGTCCAGCCTGGCCGCCTCGGTGACTTCGTCCGGTATCGCCTTGATCGCGGCCGAGAGCACCACCATGGCGAACCCGGTCTGCACCCAGACCATCACCGCCATCAGCAGGAAGTTGTTGAGCGGGTGGGAGAGGATCCAGTTCGGCGGGTGCGACCAACCCAGGCCGATGGCCAGTTGACTGAGCAGGCCGATCTGCTGCTGGGAGGGGTCGCGGGCCTCGTAGACGAACTTCCAGATGATGCCGGCACCGACCAGGGAGACCGCCATCGGCATGAAGATCAGCGACTTGTAGACCGCCTGACGCTTCATCCGTTCGACCAGCAGCGCCAGCACCAGGCCCAGAGCGGTCGCTGCCAGCGGCGCCACCACCAGCCAGAGCGCCGTGTTGAGCAGTACCTGGTGAATCGAGTCGGTGGTCAGCGCCCAGCCGTAGTTCCTCCCGCCGACGAAACGGGTGGAGTCGTCGCTGCGGAAACTGAGGTAGACCGTACGGATCAGCGGGGCGATCAGCCCGATGACCAGCAGGACCACGGCCGGACCGAGGAAGACCAGGACCGCCAACGGTCGCCCGAAGCGGCCGGTGGCCCTCCCGGCGGCGAAGAAGATCGCGAGCAGGATGCCGAGGAAAACGGCGATGGCGCCGAGGCTGTTGCCGAGTTTGACGGTGGCGTCGGTCCACGCGGAGTCGGCCAGCAGGGCCGCACGCATACGAGTTCCCCTTCCTCTAAGCCCGGACGCACAGGAGCAGGACCTGCGGGCGCAGGACGTGCAGGGGGCAGGACGTGCAGGAGCAGGTCACGCAGCAGTCGGGTCGCACAGGTCGAGCGGGTCACGCGGAGCAGCACGCACAGGGGCAGGAGGGAGAGCTGCCGGGTTCGGGACGGGCGGTGCGGGCGGGTGGTCCCGCACCGCCCCGGGCGACTGCCTACTGCGGCCAGGCCGCGTCGATGTCAGCCGCCACCTTCGGGATGGCCTGTCCTTCCGCGAACCACTTGGTCAGCGACTTCCACTCCTGTGCGGCGCCCACGGCGGCCGGCATCAGGTCGGAGGCGTCGAAGCGGAACGTCGCGGCCGGGTCGGTGAGCGACTCGGCGGAGAGCTTGTCGATCGGGTCGGTGTAGAGGCTCTTGTCCACGCCCTGGTTGGCGGAGACCCAGCCGGTGGAGACCTTCACCCGGCTGCTGGCCCAGTCCGAGCTGGAGAGGTAGTTCTGTACCGCCTGCACCTCGGGCCGGTTGGAGAAGGCGGTGAGGAACTCCCCGCCGCCCTCGACCGGGTCGGCCACCGCCGGGTTCACCGCAGGGAGGTGGAAGGCGAAGATGTCGCCGTCCGGACCGATCTTCGTACCCTTGGGCCACTGCGCCTGGTAGAAGGAGGCCTGCTGGAGCATCCAGCACTTGTTGCTGAGGATCGGCGTCCCGGCGTCCTGGAAGGTGGTGGTGGCGATCGACTTCACATCACCGAAGCCGCCGTTCACCCAGGCCGGGTTCTGCATCCAGCCGGCCACGGTCTGCAGGGCGGAAATGATCTTCGGGTCGCTGAACTTCACCTGGTGGCCGACCCACTGGTCGTAGACGTCGCCGCCGTACGAGCCGAGCACGGCCTCCTCCAGCCAGTCGGTGGCCGGCCAGCCGGTCGCGGTGCCGGAGCCGATGCCGCCGCACCAGGGCTTTCCGCCGCCGGCCTTCGCGATCCTGTCGCTGAGCGCCATCAGATCGGCCCAGGTCTGCGGCACCTGGTAGCCCGCGGCCTTGAACGCCTTGGGCGAGTACCAGACCAGCGACTTCATGTTGGCACTCATCGGCGCCGCGTAGAAGGTGCCGTTGACCGAACCGTACGTCTTCCAGACCGGGCTCCACTTGTCCTCGTTGGCCACGGTCCGGGCGGGCGGCTTCACGACCTTTCCACTCTTCACCATCTGGGCCAGCAGGCCGGGCTGCGGGACGATCGCGAAGTCCGGGGCGTTTCCGCCGGTCACCCGCACCTGGAGCTGCGACTCGAAGTCGTTGGAGCCCTCGTACGAGATTTTGATGCCCGTACAAGAACTGAACTCGGCCCAGGACTTCTCCAGCGAGTCCGACTCCGGGCTGAGGATCGAGGCGTACATCGTGACCTTGGTGCCCGAGTGTCCGGCGTACGCCTGGTACTTGGCGCAGTCACCGGTGAGGGTCGGGGCCGCCCCGCTGCCGCCCTTCGAACCGGACGAGCTGTTGGAGCACGCGGCCGCGAGCACCAGGGTGAGGACGGCCGGGACGGCGAGCAGGCGGCGACGGGAGAACGGGGCGGGCCGTGACTTCCGGATCATCGGCGGCCTGCGCGGGCAATCGTGGCGAGGGTCATGGCGGTCCTCCTGGCCTGGGCATGAGATGCCGGCGGGTGGAGAGAACTACGCTGCGCTGAACCTGAGATCGACAGATGGCCGGCCGGGGCTGGCTTGAAGACGTTAACCCACTGATCACCCGCCGCCAAGGTGTTCGTTCGGCCTTCATCCGCCAGTGCCACGTTTGTGACCGGGCCGTGCTGGGGACCGGCCGGTAACCCTCCACCGATCGGCCCCAGCCGTCCGTCACCCGGTCACAGCCGGACCGGAAGCTCCCGCAGGCTGTTCACCACCATGGTCGGACTGGGGCGCAACTCATCCTCCCCGACGGCTAGTTGAAGACCGGGGAATCGCTCGAACAGGGCCGGGAGCGCGATCGACGCCTCAAGCCGGGCCAGCTGCGCCCCCGGGCAGACATGCGGCCCGTGTCCGAAGGAGAGGTGCCGCGCCGGCTCCCGGGTGACGTCGAAGACCTCGGCGGTGATGCCGTGCTGCGCCGGATCCCGCCCGATCGCGTTGTAGGAGATCAGCACCGCGTCGCCCTTGAGGATCACCGCGTCGCCGTACGCGATGTCCTCCGTCGCGAAGCGGAACAGGAAGTTGCTGGTCGGCGGCGTCCAGCGGAGCGACTCCTCGACGACCGCCGCCCACTCCACCTCGCCCGAGCGGACCAGGGCCAGCTGATCGGGGTGGGTGAGCAGCGCGCGCACCGCGTTGGTGATCAGGTTGACGGTGGTCTCGTGACCGGCCGCGATGATCACCCGCAGGGTGGCCGCCGCCTCCTCGTCGGTCAGCGCCCCACCGTCCGCCCCACTGCCCGCCACGCAGCCCGTCCCGCCGCCCGCAGCGGCGCCCGCCGAACCCTTGGCACCGCTCCCGGGGCCGTCGGCCGTGCCACCCGCCACGCCGCCGGCCGCACTGGCCTCCGTACCGGCGGCCAGCAGCGCACTCGCCAGATCGTCGCCCGGCTGCTCCCTGCGCTTGGCGACCAGGTCGTCGACGAAGGCGTTGAGCGCGGCGATCGTCTTCTGCACCTCCGCCGGGTCCTTCACGCTGCTGAAGAAGCGCTCGTACAGCTCACGCACATAGGTGTGGTCCGCCTCGGGCAGCCCGAGCAACGAGCCGATCACGGTCATCGGCAGTGGGAAGGCGAACGCGGTCTTGAGGTCGACCACCGGACCGGACTCGGCCAGCCGGTCGAGCAGTTCGGCGGTGATCTTCTCCACCGCCGGGCGCATCAGCTCCGTGCGACGAGGCGTGAACGCCTGCGCGATCAGCGCACGCAGACGGCGGTGCTCCGCGCCGTCCGTGGTGACCATGCTCCGGCCCGGCAGCGCCAGCCCGATCAGCGGCCAGGTCTTCGGCACCTCCCCGCGCTGGTACGCCGCCCAGTTCTCGGCACTCTTCACCAGCCGGTGGTCGGTCAGCAGGTCGCGAGCGGCGGCGTGCCGGGTGACCGCCCACCCCAGTACCCCGCCCATCAGCTCGACCGGCACCACCGGCCCCGCCGCGCGCAGCAGAGCTCCCTCGGCGGCATTGTCGCGGGCCAGCGGGTCCATCACTATCGGGGCGGTCATCCGCTCTCCTCGGGTAGGCAATCCTCGGGTGGACAGACTGGATCAGGGCACGTCGGGCCGTGCCGACCGGCGGTGAGCAGGGCGGACGCCCGACGGTGAACAGTGCGGACGACCGGCCGCGGACAGGAGGGACGACCGACCGCGAGCAGCGCGGACGGCCGACGGTGACCCGACCGGTCGACGGGTCAGCCGAGTGCGTGCCCCGGGGTGTAGGCCACCGGCAGCGCCACCAACGCCCGTACCCAGGCGGAGGGCCGCCAGACCAGAGCGCTCTCGGCCGCCGCCAGCCGGATGTCCGGCAGCCGGTCCAACAGCACCTCGATCGCCGTCGCGGCGATCACCTCGGCCGCCTCCTGTGCCGGGAACGGGCAGCTGTGCGGACCGTAACTGAAGCTCATGTACGCCCGGTTGCCCTCGGCCGGAACGCCGCTCTCCTGCCGGACGGTCGGATCCGAGTTGGCACCTGCGTAGCCGAGCAGCACCATGTCCCCGGCGGCGATCCGCTGGCCACCGAGCTGGGTGTCCCTGGTGGCCCACCGACCAGCGAAGATCTGCGTCGGGGTGTCCTCCCAGAGCGCCTCGGAGAGCGCTTGGCTGATGCTCCGCCGCCCGCCGGAGAGCGAGGCGGCGAACCGCTCGTCGGTCAGCATCAGCCGCAGCGCGTTGGCGATCCAGTACGCGCAGGGCTGGTGGCCGGCGATCAGGATCACCCGCAGGTCGCGCATGACCTCCTCCTCGCTCAGCCCGGCCTCGTGCGCCAGCAGCCGCGAGGTGACGTCCGCCCCCGGACGCTCGCTCTTCTCCTTGACCAGCCGCAGCATGCTCTCCAGCAGCTTCTGCGCCCCGGCGAGCGCGTCGGCGCCGCCGTCCAGCATCGCGAGCAGGCCGCTGATCAGCACCGGAGCCTCGTCCTCGCTCAGGCCGAACATCCGGCAGAGCACCAGCAGCGGCAGCCGGTGCGCGTACTCCGCGACCAGATCCGCCTCGCCCCGGCCCGCGAACTCGTCGATCAGCCCGTCGGCGATCTCCTCGCAGTACTTCTTCAACTCGTACGGGTCCACGCCCGCGAGGGCGTCCGTCACCGCGGCCTTCCGGCGCTGGTGTTCCTCTCCCTCGGCGTAGAGGATCGACGGCGCCGGAGCCATCATCGGCTTCAGCGGCCAGTCCTCCGGAATCTCGGGCCACATGTTCCAGCGGGTCGAGTCCCGCCCGAAGACCTTGGGCTGACTGGTCACCAGCTGCAGCTCGCGGTAACCGATCACCAGCCAGGCCGGCACACCGCCCGCCAACTCGACCGGCGCGACCGGGCCGTGGGCCTCGCGCAGTTCCCGGTAGAGCTGTCCCGGGTCGGTCTGGAAGCGGGGACCGTACAGCGGGGCCGCGTTCGCGTGCGCCGGGCAGCCCGACGGCGGGGTGATCGCGGGCTCGGTCACGGGGTGCTCTCCTCTAGGCGGAACTCGGCGGAAAATTCGGCGCGGAACGGGACCGGCACTCGGGCCGGATCGGCTGCTTCGGCGGTCTCGGCGGTCTCGGCGGTCTCGACTGCCCAATCCCGATCAGCAGCCCTGGTGGTCAGGGACCCGGTGGCCGGGGCCCCGGCGATCGGGGTCTCGGCGGCATCGGCGGTCGGGGCGGGCTCGGCTCCGGCCAGGCGGTACAGGTAGCGGACGAGTTCGATCAGCACCTGCTTGCTGGACTCCCGGTCCCGGGCGTCGCAGTCGACCAGCGGCACCTCGTCCGGAAGGTCCAGCGCCTCCCGCACCTCCTGCAGCGTGTGCTCGGGCTCGGCGAAGTTGTTGCGGGCCACGATGAACGGCGTGCCGTGGTGTTCGAGCCGGTCGATCGCGTACCAGGACTCCTCCAGCCGCCGGGTGTCCACCAGCACCACCGCGCCCAGCGCACCGCTGAACAGGCGGTCCCAGAGGAACCAGAAGCGCTCCTGGCCCGGGGCTCCGAACAGGTACAGCACGTTGCGGTCGTTGAGCGTGATCCGGCCGAAGTCGAAGGCCACCGTGGTCGAGCGCTTGTCCTGGATCCCCGACAGGTCGTCGATGTCCTCGCCGGCCTTGGTCATCGTCTCCTCGGTGTTGAGCGGACGGATCTCGCTCACCGCACCGACCAGGGTGGTCTTGCCGACGCCGAAACCACCCACCACCACGATCTTCAGACCGTTCTCCGCCGTACTGCGCAGCGGGGCGGAGCCGCGCGGGGATCCGTGGTGGGTGTCAGAGCTGTTGGAGTCCATGCAGCACCTGCTTCAGCGTGTCGAGGTCGGGCAGCCGGGCCTTGGTCGGCGCGAACCGGGGGTGTCGCGCGGTGATCCGGTGGGCCTCCAGCAGATCGCCCAGCAGGATCTTGACGATGCTCACCGGCAGGGCGAGCTCGGCCGCGATCTCCACCACGGCCGTCGGGTTCCGGCACAGCTGAAGGATCCGGACGTGCTCGGACTGCATCCCGGGCGTCGGCTCCTGCTCGCTGACGATCAGCGTGACCAGGTCGAAGGCGTGCTCCGGCGGGCGGCTGCGCCCCCGGGTGACGGTGTAGAGCCGGTCCGGATCGTCGTCACGGCCCGGCAGGCCCGGCCGTCCGGTCACACCGCGGCCTCGTTCTCGGTCACGGCCGTCCGCGGCGGCGAGCTCAGCAGGGTGCCGATCTGCTCGATCAGACCGTGCATGTTGTGGCCGACCACGCCCACATCCGCGTCGTCGTCCGTGACCACGGCCAGGTGCGCGCCCTCACCGGCCGCCACGATGCACAGGATGCCGCCGTGGAACTCCGTCATCGACTGCCGGACGCCGCCGCTGCCGTCGCCGAACTCGATCGACGCCCCGTGCGCCAGGCTCTGCATCCCGGAGGCGATCGCCGACAGCTGGTCGGCCTGGTCGACGTTCAGACCCGAGGTGTGGCAGAGCTTGAGCCCGTCCGCCGAGAGCACCAGTGCATGCCGGGCACCGGGCGTGCCGGACAGCAGGTTCTCCAACAGCCAGTCGAGGTCGCGATCGGTGCTGCTGCTCATCGGGAGTCATCCTTCGGAAGGGCTTCGGTGGTGTCGGGCCCCTGCTGAAGGGCCCTGCGGAAGGCGCCGAACCGGGCCGCCGAGACGGCCGCGTCGGCTCGTCCGGGCTGCGCCGACCGCGCGGTCGCGGAGGGCTTGGCGGACGGCTGGGTCGCCGCGAGGGTGTGACCCCGGCGGCGTTGCGGCAGGCCGCCGGCCGTGGTGGTGGACTTGTCCGGGCCCGACCCGGACCCGGTACCGGCCGTCGAAGCCTCCTCGCCGGCGGCCTCGGCGTCCCGCGTCTGCGGGCGGCTCGACTCGGAGCTGATCGACTCCGGGCGGCTCGACTCGGGACGGGTGGGCGCCGGGTGGCCCGGCTCCGGGCGTACTGCCGGTACCAGGCCGGACGGCACCCGGCTCGGCTCCAGCACGGGACGGACCCGTTCCGTCCGCACCCGCTCGGTGCGGACCTGCTCCGCGCCTGCCCGCTCGGAGCGGCCGTGTTCGGAGCGACCGTGCTCGCTGCGGCCCTCGCCCTCACCGGCCCCGGTACGGGCTGCCGCGAGCGCCCGGCTGACCGCGGGACCGGGGTGCGTGATCAACCGCTCGGGGATCAGCATCACCACGCCGGTCCCACCGCGCGCGGACGGGCGGAAGGAGATCGACAGGCCGTGCTTGCGGGCCAGCGAACCGACCACCGCGAGGCCGAGCCGGGTACCGGCGGAGAGCGTGGTGAGGTCGAGCGGAGCGGCCGAGACGGCCTGCTCGGCACGGCGCAGCCAGCTCTCGCTCAGCCCGAGACCGCCGTCCTCGACGGTGATCACCAGACCGGAGTGGACCTCCTCGACGTACACGTGCACCTCGGCCGGCGGGGCCGAGAAGTTGGCGGCGTTGTCGAGCAGTTCGGCCAACGCGTGCATCACGCCCTCGGCCGCGAAACCGGCCACCGCCGCAGTGCTCGCGGAGTGCAGTCGCACCCGCTGGTACGCGCCGATCCGGCCGAGCGCACCGCGCAGAATCGATTCGACGCCGATCGGCTTGGTCCAGCGGCGGCCGGACCGGGCGCCCGTCAGCACCGCGATGCCGTCGGCCATCCGACCGACCTGGGCGGTGGAGTGGTCCAGGCTGAGCAGGTCGCCGAGCACGTCCTCACCGTGCTGGTGCTGCATCTCGCGCAGCTCCGCGTGCATGCTGGTGGCCAGCGCCTGCACCCGGCCGGCTGCCGTGGCGCAGACCGCGAGCGCCGCCGAACGCTGGCGCTCACCGCGGCCGACCTCCTCGGCGACCGTGCGCAGCAGTCCGGCCTGGGCCGACTCGGCGTGCGGCGCGAGTGCGGAGTCCACCGAACTGCCGGAGCGCAGCCGGGAGACCACCTCGGGCAGCACCTCACCGGTGAGCCGGTCGAGTTCGGCGCGCTCGCGGTCGGCGGCCTCGGTCAGCTCGCGCAGGGCGGCCGTGACCGTCTCGGCATCGGCCAGCGCGGTGCGGGCGTTGGCGAGTTCGGTGTGGGCGGCCTCGGACTCGGCCTGCAGCGTGGTGAGGTTGGCGCGCAGCGTGGCTGCGGCGGACTGGGTGGCGGACAGCTCCGACTGCAGCGCCGCGGTCCGGGATCGGGTGTCCGTCAGCTCGTAGCGGGCGGTACTGAGTTCCTCACGCATCCGCCGGTAGCGCTCGGCCTGCCAGCAGGCCACCACGACCAGGGCCGACCACAGCACCAGGCCGCCCGCCACGGTCGCGGCGACGGCCCCGCGCTGGACGTTCGAGGCCAGCGCGACGGCGGCGGCACCGGTGCCCGCCCCCACCAGGATCCCGGCCGCCGCCCAGAGCACGGTCCTGCCGTTCGGGCGTGGGTGCGCCACGCGGTAGAGGCGCGTGCGAGCTCTCATCAACCTGATCCTCGGGGGGCGGGCGTCAGCGTGGACCGAACGACAGCGCTGCACTGCCCGGGCCTATCGGGGGCAGGCTCCGGACAGTCGACAAATACATGCGGTCACCAGATCATATCCATTCAGCCCTGGCGCTCAACGGGACAGATGTGCAATGAGACATCAGGTTCCATGCAGATGTCTTGTCATGACGCACGGAAATCTGACACACCGGGTACGGTGCGCGGGGGCCGTGGAGGCTCTTGCCGGTCGCCCGACCCCATCGGCCTGGCAGGACGCCCGCCGCACTCCCGTCGCACCGTCCGCCGCACCACCCGTCGCCGGTGGACCCGGGGCGGGTCCGACCGTCGCGGAGACCGTCCGGAACCGGCCAGTCGACGGCGCACACCCGCGCCGTGCACCGGCTCCCGGCTCCCGGCTCCCGGCTCCCGGCTCCCGGCTCCCGGCTCCCGGCTCCCGGCTCCCGGCTCCCGGCTCCCGGCTCCCGGCTCCCGGCTCCCGGCG
>NZ_JBHJVK010000023.1:78932-113536 GCF_042264695.1 Kitasatospora sp. NPDC056138
CCAGCCTCGACCACCCCTCGGGGCAGGGTCGACCGCAGTCAGGCCGCCTCCGCGGCGAGCACCCGGACAGCTCGAAGACCGAAGACCGTCCACGAGGTGGACGGCCGAACGCAAGAGGGCGGGGCGGGGACTCGAAAGTCCTCGCCCCGCCCCGGATCCCACCCGTCAGGGTGGGATCAGCGGATGATCCGGAAGGGGATCAGCTGCAGCCGCTGGTGGAGCCGCAGCCCTCGCACAGGTAGCAGCTGCCGGCCCGGCGCATCTTGGTGCCGCAGGAGAAGCAGAGCGGCGCGTCGGCGTTGAGGCCCTGCTGGATCTCCAGCAGCTCGGTGGAGTTGTGGGCCTTGGCCGGAGCGGTCTTCGGCTGCTCGGCCACCGGCTGCTGGACGGCGGCCGGCTTGACGGCGACCGGCGCGGACTGGGCCAGGCCCTCCACGTCGACGTCCTCGGCCTCGAGCGGCTCGTAGGAGCCGGTCTCCAGGTGGCGCTGGCGCTCCTCGACGGAGTGGATGCCGAGCGCGGAACGGGTCTCGAAGGGCAGGAAGTCCAGCGCCAGGCGACGGAAGATGTAGTCCACGATGGACTGGGCCATCCGCACGTCCGGGTCGTCGGTCAGACCGGCCGGCTCGAAGCGCATGTTGGTGAACTTCGAGACGTAGGTCTCCAGCGGAACGCCGTACTGCATGCCGACCGAGACGGCGATGGAGAAGGCGTCCATCATGCCCGCGAGGGTCGAGCCCTGCTTGGACATCTTCAGGAAGACCTCGCCCAGGCCGTCGTCCGGGTAGGAGTTGGCCGTCATGTAGCCCTCGGCGCCGCCCACCGTGAAGGAGGTGGTGATGCCGGGGCGGCCCTTCGGGAGGCGCCTGCGGACCGGGCGGTACTCGACGACCTTCTCGACCGCCGGCGCGGCGGCGGTCTTCTCCTCGGCCGCGGGGGTCTTGGACTTGGCCGAGAGCGGCTGGCCCACCTTGCAGTTGTCGCGGTAGATGGCGAGCGCCTTGACGCCCAGCTTCCACGCCTCGAAGTAGATCTCCTCGATCTCCTCGACGGTGGCGCTCTCGGGCATGTTGACCGTCTTGGAGATGGCACCGGAGATCCACGGCTGGATCGCCGACATCATCCGCACGTGGCCCATCGCGGAGATGGAGCGCTCGCCCATCGCACAGTCGAAGACCTCGTAGTGCTCGGACTTCAGACCGGGGGCGTCCACCACGTTGCCGTGCTCGGCGATGTGGGCGACGATCGCCTCGACCTGCTCGTCCAGGTAGCCGAGGCGCTTGAGCGCCCGGGGCACCGTGCCGTTGACGATCTGCATCGAGCCGCCGCCGACGAGCTTCTTGAACTTGACCAGGGCCAGGTCCGGCTCGACGCCCGTGGTGTCGCAGTCCATCATCAGGCCGATGGTGCCGGTCGGGGCGAGCACCGAGGCCTGGGCGTTGCGGAAACCGTTCTGCGCACCGATGCGCAGCACGTCCTGCCAGGTGTCGGTGGCGGCGGCCCAGACGGGGGCGTCCAGGTCGTCGTACGAACGGGAGGCCGCGTTGGCGTCCGCGTGCTGCTGCATGACCCGCTGGTGCGGGGCGGCGTTGCGGGCGTAGCCGTCGTACGGGCCGACCACACCGGCCAGTTCGGCGCCGCGGCGGTAGGCGGTACCGGTCATCAGCGAGGTGATGGCACCGGCCAGGGCGCGGCCGCCGTCGGAGTCGTACGCGTGGCCGGTCGCCATCAGCAGGGCACCGAGGTTGGCGTAGCCGATGCCGAGCTGGCGGTAGGCGCGGGTGGTCTCACCGATCTTCTCGGTCGGGAAGTCGGCGAAGCAGATGGAGATGTCCATCGCGGTGATGACCAGCTCGACGACCTTGGCGAAGGTGGCGGCGTCGAAGGAGTCGTCGTCGCGCAGGAACTTCATGAGGTTGAGCGAGGCGAGGTTGCAGCTGGAGTTGTCCAGGTGCATGTACTCGGAGCAGGGGTTGGACGCGTTGATGCGGCCGGACTCCGGGCAGGTGTGCCAGTGGTTGATGGTCGAGTCGTACTGGATGCCCGGGTCGGCGCAGGCCCAGGCGGCCTCGGCCATCTTGCGGAACAGCTTCTTGGCGTCGACGGTCTCGATGACCTCGCCGGTCATCCGGGCGCGCAGGCCGAACTCGGTGCCGTTCTCGACCGCCGTCATGAACTCGTCCGAGACGCGGACGGAGTTGTTGGCGTTCTGGTACTGGACGGAGGCGATGTCATCGCCGCCGAGGTCCATGTCGAAGCCCGCGTCGCGCAGGGCGCGGATCTTCTCCTCCTCCTTCACCTTGGTCTCGATGAAGGCCTCGACGTCCGGGTGGTCCACGTCCAGGACGACCATCTTGGCCGCGCGGCGGGTGGCGCCACCGGACTTGATGGTGCCGGCCGAGGCGTCGGCGCCGCGCATGAAGGAGACCGGGCCGGAGGCGTTGCCGCCGGAGGAGAGCAGCTCCTTGGAGGAGCGGATGCGGGAGAGGTTCAGGCCGGCGCCGGAGCCGCCCTTGAAGATCATGCCCTCTTCCTTGTACCAGTCGAGGATCGACTCCATGGAGTCGTCGACGGCCAGGATGAAGCAGGCGCTGACCTGCTGGGGCTGCTTGGTGCCGACGTTGAACCAGACCGGCGAGTTGAAGCTGAACACCTGGTGGAGGAGGGTGTGGGTCAGCTCGTGCTCGAAGACCTCGGCGTCGTCCGGGCTCGCGAAGTAGCCGTTCTTCTCACCTGCGGCGCGGTAGGTGAGCACCACGCGGTCGATGATCTGCTTGAGGCTCCACTCGCGCTGCGGGGTGCCGACGGCGCCGCGGAAGTACTTGGACGTGACGATGTTCACGGCGTTGACCGACCAGAAGTCGGGGAACTCGACGCCGCGCTGCTCGAAGTTGATCGACCCGTCGCGCCAGTTGGTCATGACGACGTCGCGCCGCTCCCAGCTGACCTCGTCGTAGGGGTGGACGCCAGGAGTGGTGTAGATGCGCTCGATCCGCAGGCCGGTCCTGGGCGCCTTGGCAGCCCCCTTCGCAGCCTTCTCGGACTTCGACCCGCGTGCGGAACCGCTCGTCGTGTCTGTCACTTCTTCTCCTCCTCCTGGGCAAACGCCCCGGATGCCCCGATGCTTCCGGGCATCGCTGGCTCGCTTTTCCTGGTGTGCGGGCAGCCGGAGACACCGGCGGCCTGTGCACGGTATGTGTTGTTCTGCGCACCGTTTTCGGGCGCGCGTCGGCCCCGACGGACCGACTGGTGCCAACCGGCCGTACTAGGGCGCGGCGGCGACGGACGGGACGGCTTCGGCGCCGTCCGCACTGAAGGGCCGCTCGGCACGGAGTTCCGCGATGGCGGCCTCGAAGTCCTCGAGATCGTCGAAGGCGCGGTAGACGGAGGCGAACCTCAGGTACGCGACCACGTCGAGTTCCTTGAGCGGACCGAGTATGGCCAGGCCCACGTCGTGGGTCGAGAGTTCGGCGCTGCCACTGGCCCGCACGCACTCCTCGACCCGCTGGCCGAGCTGGGCCAGCGCGTCCTCGGTGACCGGCCGGCCCTGGCACGCCTTGCGGACGCCGGAGATGACCTTCTCCCGGGAGAACGGCTCGGTGACGCCGCTGCGCTTGATGACCATCAGGGTGGCCGTCTCCACCGTGGTGAAGCGGCGACTGCAGTCAGGGCACTGGCGACGGCGGCGGATCGAACTTCCGTCATCGCTGGCGCGGCTGTCCACAACACGGCTGTCCGGGTGCCGGCAGAAGGGGCAATGCATCCCGAGGACTCCCAACCAGGCGTGACAGCAGACCCTCACCACTCTACGCGATGAACGAGGGTGAACCACAACTTGTGGGCCCAGGCGAGGACAGTAGCCACTAGATCTAGGTCTGGAGGCCCGCCACGCCGCTACGAGTCGAGATCTTCACAGGGAGTGAAATAGACTGTCGTCATCGAACATTTAATCGATGTACACCCAAAGCCTTGATCGAGTCAGCCGACTCCGAAATAATTCACTCGAACGTGTGTTTGGCGCAACCTTTCGATAGGTGCACCAGTTGAGCTGAACAAGAGGGAGAACGCCTGTCGAGAAGAGGGGCCGCCATGAACACCGTCGAAACCAAGAGCAACTCCATCCCGGTGCAGGAGCGTTCCGAGCGCACCATGGATCAGCAGAGCGTGGACCACAGCATGAGCCGTAGCGAAGACCAGCGCCTGGCCGGTGCCGCCCTGACCGGTCCGGGCCGCCTCCCGGACCAGCCGATCGAACACGCCGCCGCCCCGGACGGCACGCTCGGCGCCGCGGCCCCCACCCGCTCGCTCCCCGGCCGGCCCCCCGGCATCCGCACCGACGAGGCCGGACTGACGGAGCGCCAGCGCCGGGTGATCGAAGTGATCCGGGACTCCGTCCAGCGCCGCGGCTACCCCCCGAGCATGCGGGAGATCGGCCAGGCCGTCGGCCTCTCCAGCACCTCCTCCGTGGCCCACCAGCTCATGGCCCTGGAGCGCAAGGGCTTCCTCCGCCGCGACCCGCACCGCCCCCGGGCGTACGAGGTCCGCGGCGTCGAGGTCGCCCGGCCGAACACCGCCGAGGCCGCCGGCCGCCCCTCCACCTCGTACGTGCCCCTGGTCGGCCGGATCGCCGCCGGTGGCCCCATCCTGGCCGAGCAGACGGTCGAGGACGTCTTCCCGCTGCCCCGCCAACTCGTCGGCGACGGCGAGCTGTTCGCGCTCACCGTGCGCGGCGACTCGATGATCGAGGCCGCCATCTGCGACGGCGACTGGGTCACCGTCCGCCGCCAGCCGGTCGCCGAGAACGGCGACATCGTGGCCGCGATGATCGACGGCGAGGCCACCGTCAAGCGCCTCAAGCGCGAGGACGGCAAGATCTGGCTGATGCCGCACAACCCGGCGTACGAGCCGATCGTGGGCGACAACGCCACCATCCTCGGCAAGGTCGTCGCCGTCCTCCGCCGCCTCTAGCCCTCCGGGTCGGGAGAGCACCGACAGGGGCGCGGGGAACTGCGCGAGACGCGGAAGCACCAGCCGTACCGACGTCCCGGTGAGGAGTTGCACCGCCCCACCGGGCCACGAGGTGCAACCGGCCCACCGGGCCCGGCCGACGGCGGTCAGCTTCCGATTCGCGCACCTCCCCGCGCCCCTGTCGGTGTTCCGTGCGCTCCCTGGGGCGCGGGGCGCGCCCCAGGCACCGCTCCTGGCGCCGCCCTAGGCGCCGCGCTTGGCGACCGGCCGGACGGGCGGGGCCGAGGCGTCGATGGCGGCCAGCGAGCGGCGCACCTGGTTGCGGTCGGTGGTGTACCAGAAGTCCGGCATCGAGGAACGGAAGAAGCCGCCGTAGCGCGCCGTGGCCAGCCGCGGATCGAGCACCGCGACCACACCCCGGTCGTCGGCCGCCCGGACCAGCCGCCCGGCGCCCTGCGCCATCAGCAGCGCGGCATGGGTGGCCGCGACCGCCATGAAGCCGTTGCCGCCCGCCTCCTCGACCGCCTTCTGCCGGGCGCTCATCAGCGGGTCGTCCGGACGCGGGAACGGGATCCGGTCCATCACCACCAACTGGCAGGCGGAGCCGGGCACGTCGACGCCCTGCCAGAGCGAGAGTGTCCCGAACAGGCAGGTCTGCGGATCGGCGGCGAACTCCCGGATCAGCTCGCCCAGGGTGTCCTCGCCCTGCAGCAGGATCCGGTTGTCCAGACGGCCGCGCAGCGCCTCGGCCGCCGCCTGCGCGGCGCGCATCGAGGAGAACAGGCCGAGCGTACGACCGCCGGCCGCACCGATCAGCTCGGTCAGCTCGGCCAGCATCTCCGGCCGGTCCGGCTCCCGGCCGGGCGGCGGCAGGTGCTTGGCGACGTACAGGATGCCCTGCTTGGGGTAGGCGAACGGCGAGCCGACGTCGATCCCGCGCCAGTACGGCGGGGTGTCCTCGCCCTGCTCCTGCGCGGGCTCGCCCTCGGTGCGGACGTCCGGCAGCCGGCCCTCCCCCGGGAGGCCGACCGAGGCGGCCACACCGTTGAAGTCGCCGCCCAGCTTGAGGGTGGCGGAGGTCAGCACGACCGAGCGCTCCTTGTAGAGGTTCTCCCGCAGCAGGCCGGAGACGCTCAGCGGGGCCACCCGCAGCGAGGCCGGGCCCAGGCCGTAGCGGTCGTTGCGCTCGATCCAGACCACGTCGAACGGAGACTCCGTGAGCAGCCGGTCGGCCGTCTCGTGCAGGGACTCGGCGGAGGCCATCGCCTGCTTGCGGACCGCGTCCTCGTCGGTGAGCGCGCGGTCGCGGGTCTCGCCGAGCGAGGTGATGATCTGGCGGCAGGCGTCCCGGATCCCGGCGACCGCGAAGGCCAGGTACTCGGGCAGTTCCTCGACCCGGCCGACCTGCGCGGTCTCCATCAGGCCGTGGTAGTTCTCGGCGGCGGCCTGGAGCGCGTCCACCGCCTTCTCGTTGGCCAGTCTGGCCGCCCGCTTGACCGCCCGGTTGACCGCGCCGACCGTCAGCTCGGCGGTGGCCGCGCCGGTCACCCGGTTCACCAGCTCGTGCGCCTCGTCGACGATCAGCATGGCGTGCTCGGGCAGCACCGGCGCGCCCTCGATCGCGTCGATCGCCAGCATCGCGTGGTTGGTCACCACCACGTCGGCCAGCTTGGCCCGCTCGCGCGCCTTCTCGGCGAAGCACTCCTGCCCGTACGCGCACTTGGTGGCGCCCAGGCACTCCTTGGAGGTGACCGAGAGCTGCGCCCAGGCCTTGTCGGAGACCCCGGGCGAGAGGTCGTCCCGATCCCCCGTCTCGGTCTCGTCCGCCCACTCGCGCAGCCGCAGCACGTCCTGGCCGAGCTTGCCGGTCGGGCCGCCGAGGGCGTCCACCGGGTCGAACAGGCCCTCGCCCTCGTCGCTCGGGGTGCCCTCGTTGGCCCGGTGCAGGCAGAGGTAGTTGGACCGGCCCTTGAGCATCGCGTACAGCGGGCGGCGACGCAGCACGGGGTGCAGCGCCTCCACCGTGCGGGGCAAGTCCCGCTCCACCAGCTGGCGTTGCAGGGCGAGGGTGGCGGTGGCCACCACCACCCGGTCGCCGTGGGCGAGCGCGGGCACCAGGTAAGCGAGGGACTTGCCGGTGCCCGTCCCGGCCTGGACGAGCAGGTGCTCGCCGTGCTCGACGGCGTCGGCGACGGCCTCGGCCATCGCGGCCTGGCCGGGGCGCTCGACACCGCCGACGGCGGTGACGGCGGCGTGCAGCAGCTCCGGGACGAGGGCTCGGGAGACGGGCTCCGGGGCCTCGGGCGCGCCGGGCAGGGGCTGGGGTGCGGAGTCGTTGGTCATGGCACTCCAACCCTACGGCGCGGGAGTGACAGTCCGGTCCCGCCCGGCCGGGGCCTGGCTCGGCAGCGTGCTGGGGGCGCCCGGGTGCAGGGCGTTGTCGACCTGGCCGTGCACGGCGGCGTGCGGCCGCTGTGGGCGGTCGCGGTAGCCGTCCAGCAGCAGGCGGTTGCGGTTGAGGCAGAGCCGGTCGATCTGCGGGGTGAAGAGGTCGAACAGCTTGAAGCGGTCGGCGAGCTCGGGGAAACGGCGCTGGTGGGCCAGGATCCGTTCGCTCAGCAGGGTCCAGAACTCGTCCTCGGGCACGCCCAGCTGCCGCTCGACGAGCGGGGCGAGGTAGCGGTAGACGCCGACGAAGAGGCCGGAGTGCAGGAACTGGCAGAGGTACTCGGGGGGTTCGCGGAGCAGGACGGCCGCCACCTCGGCGGGGAGGTCGGCGAGTTCGGGCAGGTCCTGGTCGGTGATGTTGACGTCGTCGACGAAGTCCTTGACGGCGAGCCGAGCCGGACGGTCGCACTCGTCGAAGACCACGATGGCGTTCTCGCCGTGCGGGGAGAAGACGGTGCCGTACTGGTAGAGGAAGTGCAGCAGCGGCGGCATCATCACGGCGAACAGCCGGCGCAGCCAGTCCCGGGCGGGCAGTCCGGAGCGCGCGACCAGTTCGGTGACCAGCGCGCGGCCGTCGGAGCCGGCGGAGAGCAGCGCGGCCAGGGTGCGGGCGCGCTCCCCCGGTCGCAGCCGGGGGCCCAGCGGCTCGCGCCAGATCGCGCCGAGCAGTTCCTTGTACTGGTAGGGGACCTCGGGCAGGTCGCGGTAGAGCGGGTGGTCCACCGCGACCGAGGCGATCTCGCCGAGCAGGATCACCCGGCACTCGTCGCGCAGGAAGGGGTCGTTGTCGCGCAGGCCGTGGATCCAGGCGGTGACGGCGGGGGCGGCGAGGGTGCGCTCGGTCGGCAGGCCCCGCCAGACCAGGGTGTTGAGGATGGAGAGCGGCAGTTTGACGGTGCAGCGCTCGGGACGGCTGAGGTTGAAGAAGCTGCGGATGGACTGCTGGGGCAGCCGCAGGTCGCCGTCGCTGGGCAGCGGCACGATCAGCCCGGCGGCGATCTGCGGGGCGAACAGCGGGAGGACCACCTCGTCCCACTGCCAGGGGTGGACGGGCAGCAGGTGGTACTCCTCGGCCCGCTCGCCGAGGACCGCGCGGAAGTCCTCGGGCGCGTCCAGCTCGCGCCGGTAGAGGTCGGCCGGTCCCCGGTACTGGGCGAGGCTGCGGTG
Source organism: Kitasatospora sp. NPDC056138 (assembly GCF_042264695.1). Lineage (NCBI taxonomy): Bacteria > Bacillati > Actinomycetota > Actinomycetes > Kitasatosporales > Streptomycetaceae > Kitasatospora > Kitasatospora sp. NPDC056138. Next base: position 87,516 of record NZ_JBHJVK010000023.1, read on the forward strand.
GACGGCGAGCCAGGGCAGCCGCTGCGGGGTGCGGGCCTCGGGGGTCCACTCCGCGGTGTCGCGGGCGGAGAGCCCGATCCGGCCCTTGTTCGGGACGATCCAGGGGTGACCGCTCTGGCGGCCCTCCAGCTCGACGTGGCCGAGGTCGGCGAGTTCGGCGGCGGTCAGTTCGGTGGCGAGCTGACGGGTGTCGGCGAGCAGGGTGGCGGTGAGTTCGCGGATCAGGTGCCCGAGGGTGTCCCCGGAGAGTCCGAGGGTGTGCCGGGCGTGCTGGAGGAAGCGCAGCGGGTCCGCCTCGGCGGTGCAGGTGACCGAGTCCGGGTCGACCTGCCAGCTGCCGTAGGCCCCGCGCCGGGCGGTGTACCGGTAGTCGGCGGTGGGGAGTTCCAGGCGGTAGCCGTCCGCCTCCGGCACGGGGGTGATCAGTTCCTCGTACGCGAACTCGCCGAGCATCTTGGCCAGCATCGCCCGGCAGGCCCGCTGCCAGTGCTCCTCGGTGAGCTGCGCAGGCCGATGGAGCACGGGCCCCTCGCCCCCGGCCCGCGGCCGGGAGTGCCCCCGCCCGAGGTCGGGCGGGGAGGGATGGTCAGCGGGTTGGTGTTGCGGCACGGTTCCCCTCCTGGGGTCGTGGGAGGACGGTGGTGGCGGTCGGCGGGGCGAAACCGGCGGCGGGCGGGGCGAAACCGGTCCAGGCGGCGCGCGTGGGCAGCCGGTGCACGGTCCTGCCGGCCACGGCGTTGAGGATGACGGCCGCGCGGTGGGCGCCGAGGCCGAGGTCGGGGGTGCCGACGCCGTGCGAGTGCAGTTCGGCGTTCTGGACGTAGAGGCCGCCGGTCAGCCGGGGCTTGGTGGCCACCCGGTGGTCGAGGTCGACCCGGTAGCGGCCCTGCTCGTCCCAGTCGATCAGCTCGGCGATCGGGTCGAGGGCGGCGGGGCGTTCGGCGCGGTAGCCGGTGGCGAGGACGACGGCGTCGGTGCGGACCGTGTGCTCGGTGCCGGAGTCCAGGTGGCGGCAGCTCAGTTCGAAGCCGCCGCTGGGGCCGGCCAGGGTCTCGGTGACGGCGGTGCCGGGGATGATCTCGACCGGGTCGGCGTCGATCGGGCGGCCGATGGTGCGCTCGTAGAGGTGGTCGTGGATCTCGGCGAGGGTCTCGGCGCTGGCGGCCTTGTGCAGCTGCCACTGGGACTGGACCAGGCGGTCGCGGACGGCGGGGGCGAGGGCGTGGAAGTACCGGGTGTAGTCGGGGGTGAAGTGTTCGAGGCCCAGCTTGGAGTACTCCATGGGGGCCAGCGCCCTGGTCCGGGTGAGCCAGCGCAGCCGGGTGCCGTCGCCCGCCCGGGTGCGCAGCAGGTCGAGGAAGACCTCGGCGCCGGACTGGCCGGAGCCGACCACGGTGATGTCCCGCGCCCCGGCCAGGGAGCGACGCTTGGCCAGGTAGTCGGCGGAGTGCCAGATCCTGGGGTTGCCGCGCAGCGCGGCGAACGGCTCCGGGTGGACCGGGCGGGTGCCGACGCCGAGCACCACGTTGCGGGCCCGCACCGGGCCCGTCGAGGTCTCGATCCGGAAGAGTTCGTCCGCAGTCGACCAGTGCAGGGCCGTGACGGCGGTGCCGAAGCGGCAGTTGACCAGCCGTTCGGCGGCCCAGCGGCAGTAGTGGTCGTACTCGCGGCGGGCCAGCTGGAAGCGTTCGGCGAAGTAGAACGGGAAGAGCCGCTGCTGCTCCCGCAGGTAGTTGAGGAAGGACCAGGGGTTGGTGGGGTCGACCAGCGAGACCAGGTCGGCCAGGAACGGGACCTGCATCCGCGCCCCGTCCACCAGCATCCCCGGGTGCCAGCTGAACTCCGCCCTGGCCTCGCAGAACAGCGAGCTGAGACCGCCGACCTGGTCGGCCAGCGCGGCCAGGGACAGGTTGAACGGGCCGAGGCCGACCCCGAGCAGGTCGTACGGCTCGGGCTGCGGGGTGTCCATGGTGTCCAAGGGGGTCCAAGGGGGCTAGGAGCGGGTGCGGCGGCGGACCATCAGCGCCGCGCGCTTGGTGGGCAGGTCGAGTTCGGCGGCGCGTTCGAACCCGGCGTTCGCGAAGGCCCGGACGGACCGTGTGTTGCGGACGTCCGGTTCGGCCAGGACCCGTCGGCAGGCGGGCCGGACGGCGAGGATGTGCTCGGCGAGCGCGGCCAGCAGGACGGCTCCGAGGCCCCGGCCGCGCACGCCGGCCGCGAGCAGCAGGTGCACCCCGATGTCGTGGTGCCGGGCCGGGTAGTACCCGGCGAGCGGGTCGCGGTCGGCCCGGTAGATCTCCCAGTAGCTCATCGGGAGTCCGTCGAGCAGGCCGAGGCAGGGCAGGCTGCGGCCGTCGCCGTCGAGCTGGGCGCGCAGGTGCCGTTCGGTGACCTCCGCCGGTCCGGCCAGCTCCCAGAAGTCGGCCACCTCCGGGTCGTTCATCCAGGCGGCCAGCAGCGGCAGGTCGTGGGGCAGCCGGACCGGGCAGAGCCGGAACTCCCCGGCGGCGGTCTGCACCGGCCCCCGTGCGGCGACCTCCGCCGGCCCGGGACCGGCGGCGGCGCGGACGGCCCTCATCGGCTCGCGACCGGGTTGGGGATGTCCACGTACACGGACTGGGTGGCGACCGGGCCGACCAGTTCGTCCATCCCGTGCAGTCGGGTGAGCAGGTTGGCCTTGCAGTGCAGGAAGGGTTCGTCCAGCAGCAGTTCCGGCATGCCGGAGCCGGTGGCCGCCGCCTGCGGTCCGGCCAGGAAGCCGCGCAGGGCGGCCAGCAGCACGCCCTCGTCGGCGAGCCCCTGCGAGCCCAGGGCACCGATCAGGCCGAGCACGTGGTTGATGCCGAGGTAGTACGCGAAGTGCTTGTCGATCACCTTGTCGTCGACGAAGGTGTCGCTGTGCCCGCCGATGCCGGGCAGCCGGGCGGCCAGCCGGTCGGCGTGCGAGGTGCGGAAGTAGTAGCCCTGGTTGTCGCGGTAGCGTCCGCCGACCGGCCAGCCGTCCTCGTCCAGCAGGACCAGGCTGTTCTGCTGGTGGGCCTCCAGGGCGATGCCCGCCCGGCCGTCCAGCCAGAGCACCGGGAGCACCATGGCGTCCAGGTAGCGCAGGAACCACTCGGCGGCCACCGTCTGCGGCGGGCGTCCGCTGCGCACGGCCAGGCCGCGCAGCAGGTCGCCGAGCCGGGACGGCGGTCGGCTGCCCGCGCCGACCGGCCGCTCGGCGACCAGTCCGGCCACGCAGAACACCCGCTCGGCGGGGCCGAAGGGCTGGCTGCGCAGCACGGTGTCCAGGCCGTTCGGGTCACCGAGCGCGGGGAGGTCGACGCCGATCCAGGCGGGGTCGCGGACGATGTCGAAGCCGGGGTGCGCGGCCCGCCACTCGGCGCCGAGGCCGCTCTCCAGCAGCCGGTGCACCTCCACGCCCCGGTGCAGTTCCTTGCGCAGGTTCTCCCGGCGGGAGTTGGTGATCCGCAGACCGAGCGAGAGCTTGAGCATCCAGGGCCGGCCCGGACGGCAGACCGTACGGACGGAGGAGGTGGGGTACCACAACTCCCCCTGCGCGCCGAGGTCGTGCAGCTGTCCGCGCTCCAGCAGTCCGGCCACCTCGGGGCGCAGCGCCAACTCCCGTGCCTGCCAGGGGTGCAGGGGAAGGGCGGCGGTGCCGGGCGGCAGCAGGGAGTCGTCGCCGAGCAGTCGGGCGGTGAGGACGTCGGCGGGCAGTCCGACCGCCGAGTCGGCGGCGAGCAGCTCGCGGTCCACGGCGTACCAGTGCAGCCGGAAGGCGCCGTGGAGTTCGGGCGAGTAGGCGGCGCTCTGGGCCGGGCCCAGGCCGTCGCGGCTCTTCGGGGTCGGGTGCAGCGGGTGGCCGAGCAGCAGCGCCTGTTCGGCCTGCAGGAAGGGCCAGTCGGTCACCTCCTCGGCCCGGCGGCGGTAGGCGAGCACGTCGGCGGTGCGGACCACGGAGTCGGCGACCCGGGCGGCGAGGTCGGCGATCTGTCCGGGGTCGGGCCGCTCGGCGGCGGCGCTGGCGACCAGCGCGGCGAGGGTGACCGCGTCGACGGGGGCGCCCGCGCCGTCCGGCCCGTCCAGGGTGACGGCGCCGAACCGGTGCCAGCCGCAGGCCGACCAGTACCGTACGGGCGCCGCCAGCCGTGCCGCGCCGCCCAGGACGGGGATCCGCAGCAGCCCGTCGGCCCCGGGTGCCGCCCCGGTCTCCCGGACCCAGCAGCGCAGCAGGCTCTCCACGGCGGCGTGCTCGGCGGCCACCGCCGGATCGGGATGGAGCAGCGGGTCGGGGTCGGCGCTCCGGCGGGGGAGGCCGACGGGCGGGGCTCCGGTGAGGGTGGTGCTCAAGGCTGCTCCTTGGGGCGCGTGGGGCTGCGGACGCGAGCGGTCGCGGGCGCGGGGAGTCGTGGGGGTGCGCGGGCCGCGCGGCGCGCCTCCGGCAGGCGACAGGTAAGGGGTACCTACCCCTGACGGGTGATCACAAGATCCGCTCACTCGTTCCGGTGAATACCGCCGGATCACTCATCCCTGGGGGTGATCGGGCTGGGGTACTGGCCGTCGGAACGGCGCCCGGGTCACGGATCGGTGACCATCGGTCAGTCCGGGCAACCAGGGGTCGGCCGTGCCCGTCATGCTCCGGGGTGGGAGACTCACTGGGCCCGGTGTGCGTTCCCGGGCCGCTTGACCGGAGAGCCACGGGGGGAACGGCTATGTCATCGATACGTCGTACGGCCTGCGCCGCGCTGGCCGCGGCAGCACTGTTCACGGTCGCCGGGTGCGGCAGCGACGGGGAGGGGAACGCCGCGCCGGCGGCGAGCGGCACGGCCTCCGCCGGGCCCGGCGGCAAGCTGCACCTGCCGTCCGGCCTGCCCTCGGGCCTGCTGGACGGGCTGCCGAAGAGCTGGGACGAGCTCAAGAAGTGGAAGTACGACGACTGGGACCGCTGGGCCTCCAAGCACGTCTTCGACAATCCGGTCGTCCGGGACCTCTGGAACCCGGAGAAGATGAAGAACGCCCAGCCGCAGCAGCCCGAGCCGGTCGCCACCCAGCCGCCGGCCGACTCCGGGGTGACCGACCCCGATCCCGCGCCGGTCCAGGCGGTTGCGGTACCCCGCCCGTACACCAGGTACGCGGCCTCCGGGAAGGTCTTCTCGACCGCGCCCGGCGGCGGCACCGGCCAGTGCTCGGCCACCGTGGTGGCCGACCCGGCCCACCCGGGGAAGAGCAACCTGGTCTGGACCGCCGGGCACTGTGTGCACGAGGGCAAGGGCGGCGACTGGTTCAAGAACATCATCTTCGTGCCGGCCTACAACAGTTCGGGCGCGGCCGGCGCCGGCCGCAAGGCCGCGCCGCAGGACGTCGCACCGCTCGGCATGTGGTGGGCCGACAACGTCATCACCTCTCCGCAGTGGACGGCCGAGGGCGGCCACAGCGGGAACGCGGCGAACCAGTACGACTTCGCGGTGCTGAAGGTGCACAACCCGGACGGGGACGGCAGGTCGCTGGAGGAGACGGTCGGCACCGCGATGCCGGTCTGGTTCGACGCGCCGCGCGACCGGCTGTCCATCTCCGCCTGGGGCTACCCGGCGGTGAAGCCCTTCGACGGGCAGGAGCTGGACCGGTGCGACGGCGGGAAGCCGGTCCGGCTCTCCTTCGACCCGAAGCGGCCGTCGATGATGACCATCGGCTGCACCATGACCGCGGGCTCCAGCGGCGGCGGCTGGTTCGCCACCATGCCGGACGGCCGCCAGGCCCTGGTCAGCAACACCTCGATCGGCACCCTGGACCACACCTCGCTCAGCGGTCCGTACCTGGAGGGCGTGGCCAGGCAGGCACTCGACTACATCGGCAAGAAGTAACCACCGGGCGGCACTTGACCGCTCGTATCAGTACACGGGGAACCCTCATGAACACCACCACCAACGCCGTGAGCACGCGCCGCCGTGCCGGGCTGACCGCCACCGTCGCCACCGCGCTGGCGCTGACCGCCACCGCCTGCGGCCCGGGCGACAAGGGCGACTCCTCCTCGCAGGCGGCCGCCCCGTCCTCGGCGACCGCGGCCGCCGGTGCGGGCAAGGGCGGTCTCGACCTGGCCAAGGCCCTGCAGAACCTCAAGAACTGGAGCGCGGACGACTGGGCCAAGTGGGCCCAGTCGCACGGCTTCAAGCCCGAGGCGATCAAGGGTTTCTGGGACCAGGCCAAGATGGAGGCCGCCAAGGGCATGGAGAACCAGGAGGCGGGCATCCAGTCCAGCCGGACGGCGCCCGAGAACGACCCGCAGCCGACCGTGATCCAGGCCAAGCCGCAGGCGCACCCGTACACCCCCGGCACCGCCGTGCTCGGCAAGATCTTCATGACCGTCAGCGCGGACGAGGCCGCGGTCTGCTCCGGCACCGTGATCAGCGACCCGGCCCACCCGGGGAAGAGCAACCTGGTCTGGACGGCGGCCCACTGCCTGCACGGCGGCAAGGGCGCCGACTGGTTCAAGAAGATCAGCTTCGTCCCCTCCTACAACCGCAGCGGCGCCGCGAGCAACGGCAGGCACGGCACCGAGCAGCAGGCCGCCCCCTACGGCGTGTGGGACGCCGACTACGCGGTGGTCTCGCCGCAGTGGGCCGAGGAGGGCGGCGAGCGCGGCGGCCCGGTCAGCCAGTACGACTTCGGGGTCATCCGGGTGCACAACGAGGACGGCGGCGGCCGCTCGCTGGAGGAGACCGTGGGCAGTTCGGTCCCGGTCTGGTTCAACGCCCCGCGCAACCAGATCGCCGGGGTCTCCGCGTACGGCTACCCGCAGGCCGCGCCGTTCGACGGCCGCGAGCTGGAGCACTGCGACTCCGCCGTCCCGCCCGCCCGGCTCTCCTTCGACGCCAGCCGCCCGACCATGTACAACATCGGCTGCACGATGACCGGCGGCGCCAGCGGCGGCGGCTGGTTCGTCACCAGGAACGGCAAGCCCGCGCTGATCAGCGAGAACTCGATCGGTCCGCGCCCGGCGGGCTGGATGGCCGGCCCCTCGCTGGGCGACGAGGCCCAGTCGGTGTTCAACTTCATCAGCAGGAAGCAGGACTGAGCACGCGCCGAGGGCCCCGGCCGTCCGACGGGACGACCGGGGCCCTCGGCCCGTCCGCGGGTGTCAGCTCTGCGCGACGACCGCGAAGCGCTCCAGCTCTGCCGCCAGTTCGGCGGAGACCTTGGCGCGCAGCAGCGTCCCGTCACCGGTGTGCTCGGTGTCGAGCAGCTCGCCCTCGGCGTGCACCCGGGAGACCAGGTCGCCCCTGGTGTACGGCACCAGGGCCTGGACCTCGATCGCGGGGCGCGGCAGCTCGTCATCGATCAGCTGCAGCAGCTCCTCCATACCGAGACCGGTACGGGCCGAGACCACGATGGCGTGCGGCTCACGGCGCAGCAGGCGCTGCAGTACGTGCGGATCGGCGGCGTCGGCCTTGTTGATCACCACGATCTCCGGCACGTCCTGCGCCTCGACCGAGACGATCACCTCGCGGACGGCGGCCAGCTGGGTCTCCGGCTCGGGGTGCGAGCCGTCCACCACGTGCAGGATGAGGTCCGCGTCGGCGACCTCCTCCATGGTCGAGCGGAACGCCTCGACCAGGTGGTGCGGCAGGTGCCGGACGAAGCCGACGGTGTCGGCCAGGGTGTAGACCCGGCCGCTCGGGGTCTGCGCCCGGCGCACGGTCGGGTCCAGGGTGGCGAACAGCGCGTTCTCCACCAGCACGCCCGCGCCGGTGAGCCGGTTGAGCAGCGAGGACTTGCCCGCGTTGGTGTAGCCCGCGATGGCGACGGAGGGGACCTGGTTGCGACGGCGCTCCTGGCGCTTGGTGTCGCGGCCCTTCTTCATCTCGGCGATCTCCTTGCGGAGCTTCGCCATCTTCTCGCGGATCCGCCGCCGGTCCGTCTCGATCTTGGTCTCACCGGGACCACGGGTGGCCATGCCGCCACCGGAGGAGCCGGAGCCACCACCACCCATCTGCCGGGAGAGCGACTGGCCCCACCCGCGCAGTCGCGGCAGCATGTACTGCATCTGCGCGAGCGAGACCTGCGCCTTGCCCTCTCGGGACTTGGCGTGCTGGGCGAAGATGTCCAGGATCAGTGCCGTCCGGTCGACGACCTTGACCTTGACGACGTCCTCGAGGTGGATCAGCTGGCCCGGGGTGAGCTCACCGTCGCAGACGACGGTGTCGGCGCCGGTGGAGGCCACGATGTCGCGCAGCTCCAGCGCCTTGCCGGAGCCGATGTAGGTCGCGGCGTCCGGCTTGTCACGGCGCTGGATCACGCCGTCGAGAACCTGCGAACCGGCCGTCTCGGCCAGTGCGGCGAGCTCGGCCAGGGAGTTCTCGGCCTCTTCCGCCGTGCCGTCCGTCCAGACACCGACGAGCACCACCCGCTCCAGACGGAGCCGGCGGTACTCGACCTCGGTGACGTCCTCGAGCTCGGTGGAGAGACCGGCGACACGGCGCAGTGCGGCACGCTCGCTGCGGTCGTACTGTTCGCCGTCGAAGTGCTGGTCGAGGTCCTCGTCGATCGCCGCGAGGTCCTCGTCCATGAGGGCTTCCGCCTTCAGGCCCGCGAGCCGACGAGCGGACTCACTGGAATTGCTGCGGCTGTCGAACGTGGAGGTCATCTCATCCTTTGCGTGTCGGGAGGGCCGGTGCGCAGCCCCGCGCACCCCGGAGCCTGCCCAGAATCCCGTCCCTGCTACCGGACGACGGTGGTGAGCTACCCCTGCAGGCCATGGTCTGCACCGGCACTACTGCGTACCGGTGAACGCCGTGGACCGGCCGTGAATTCCCCTGAATGGTCGCATGCCGGACGTGGGCGGGTCATCCCCATTTCGCCTCGGCAGCCCCGCCCGGTACACGTCGTACACCCCGGAGACCCGCAGCATCGCCCGCATCACCAGGGGCAGCGTCTCGGGGGCGGGCAGCTCAACGGTGTAGCTGTGCCGCACCCTGAGGTCCTGCGGGGGCTCCACCGCGGCCGAGACGATGCCGATGCCCTCGGCCGACATCACGGCGGTCAGGTCGGCCAGCAGCCGGGGCCGGTTCAGCGCCAGGGCCTCCAGGGTGACCCGGAAGCCGCAGGGCGGACAGCCCCCGGCCACCCAGACCGGCGCCACCGGGCTGCGGCCCGCGCCCCGCAGCCGCTCCTCCGCCGGGCAGCCGACCCGGTGCACCGCGAACGCGCCGCCCCGGATCTCGTACCCGACCACGTCGTCCGGCGGCACCGGCGTGCAGCAGCGGGCCAGCCGCACCGGTGCGCCCGAGCGACCCGGTACGGCCACCGGGGAGCGCTCGCGGCGGGCCGCGGCGGGGGCGGGCGGGACACCCGGCGGCCGCTCCGCCGACGGACCGGCGGCGCCGGCCGCTGCGGCGCCCGGCGCACCGGCCGGGTGCTCGGCCAGCCAGCGCTCGATGGCGAGCCGGGCCGCCGGCGTCCGGACGCACTCCAGCCACTCGGGGGCCGGGCCGGAGGGCTCGCCGCCCGGCCCCGGCCCCGCCTGCTCGGTGAGGACGGCCAGCACGTCGCCGTCCCGGAGCACCGTGGAGAGCGCGACCAGCCGGCCGTTGACCCGGGCGCCCAGGCAGCGGTGCCCCGTCCCCTCGCCGAGCAGGTAGGCCGCGTCCACGCAGCTGGCACCGGCGGGCAGCTGGAGGGTCACGCCGTCCTCGGTGACCGCGGTGATCTCGCGGTCGGCGGTGAGGTCGGCGGTGAGGGCGGACCAGAAGGTGTCCGGATCCGGGGTCTCCTGCTGCCACTCCAGCAGCCGGCGGAGCCAGCCGGGGCGGGCCGGGTCCGCCCCCTCGGCCCGCTCCGCGTCGCCGGGCTGACCGCCCGGGACCAGCGGGTCCCCCAGGGCGACCACGCCGAACTCGGCCACCCGGTGCATCTGCCGCGTCCGCACCAGCACCTCCACCACCTCGCCCCCGGGCGCCGAGACGGCGGTGTGCAGGGACTGGTAGAGGTTGAACTTCGGCACCGCGATGAAGTCCTTGAACTCGCCGGGCAGCGGTGTCCAGCAGGTGTGCAGCTCGCCGAGGACGGCGTAGCAGTCGGCGTTCTCCTCGACCGTCACCAGCAGCCGGCCGAAGTCGGCGGGCTGCAGCCCCTGCGGCAGGCCGTCCGGCCCGGCGGCGGCCGCGCGCTTGAGCAGGATGCGGTGCACCGAGACGCAGTGCCGGGCCCGGACGGTGACGCTCGCCGTCACCCCCGACTCGGCCAGCTGGCGGGTGAGCGCCCGGGCGAAGGGCTGCAGCAGGCCGTCCGGCTCCGCCTCGTGGGCCGCCACCAGGGCGCGGGTGCGGGCGTGCTCCTCCGGGTGCAGGGTGGCGAACACGATGTCCTCCAACTCGGCCTTCAGCACCTGGATACCGAGCCGCTCGGCCAGCGGGATCAGCACGTCCCTGGTGACCTTGGCGATCCTGATCCGGCTGGCGGGCTTCATGTGGCGGATCGTCCGCATGTTGTGCAGCCGGTCGGCCAGCTTGATCACCATGACCCGGACGTCGTCCCCGGTGGCCACCAGCATCTTGCGGAAGGTCTCGGCCTCGGCGGCGGCACCGAAGTCGACCTTCTCCAGCTTGGTGACACCGTCGACCAGGTACGCCACCTCCGGCCCGAACTCCGCACCGACCTGGGCCAGCGTCATCTCGGTGTCCTCGACCGTGTCGTGGAGCAGCGAGGCCACCAACGTGGTGGTACCGGTCCCGAGTTGGGCCAGGATCATGGTCACCGCGAGCGGGTGCGTGATGAACGGCTCTCCGCTCTTGCGGAGTTGGCCCCGGTGGCTCGCCTCGGCCGTCCGGTACGCCCGGCTGAGCAGGGTCAGGTCGGCCTGCGGGTGGTGGCGGCGGTGCGCCTCCACGATCGGCTCGATCGCGTCGGGGACCGGCGTGCGGCCGGTGGCGAGCAGGGCGGCCCGCCCGGCCCGGCCGAGCGCGGCGCGACCGAACGAGGCCCGGTTCACCCGAGCGGGCGGGGCGGGGGGTTCGTCGTGACGGCCGACGACGGGCCGGCCGATCGGGGGTAGGCCTCCTGCCGACTGACCGGTCAGGGGTCGGCCCGCGTCGATGGTCATCTGCACCTCCGGCAGCGATCACCGGAGCGGCTCCCGACCCCGGTGGTCCATGCTACCGAGCACAACACGTTCCGCGACGCCTTGCTTCCCACCCGTCACCGAGATCACCCGATCGGGCGGATTCAGCCGTCGCGCAACGGGGCAAAGCGGAGCGCCCGTTCCGGCGAGCGGCCGTGGCCGCCCACCGGGGGCCTGCACAGCCGACCGGGGGCCCGCACGGCCGCGCCGCACGGGCGGCCCGGTGGCCCGGGGATCAGCCCGGCAGGTCGCCCAGCCAGGCCGGGTCGATCGTACCGGTGGCGACGATCTCCGCCGGGCCGGTCTTCTCGACCCGGCCGTCCGGGTGCTCGGTGATGACCAGGCGTCCGCCCAGCACGTCCACGGTGTAGGTGACCGCCTCGCCGGTCAGGGCCGGGTCCAGCCCGTCCCGCCGCGCCGTGGCGACCGCGACCGCGCAGGCGCCCGTACCGCAGGACCGCGTCTCGCCCGAGCCCCGCTCGTGCACCCGCATGGCGACGTGCCTCGGCCCCCGGTCCACCACGAACTCGACGTTGACGCCCTCGGGGTACGCGCCCTCGGGCGTGGTGCGCGGCGCCGCCAGCAGATCGCCCGCCTGGTCGAGGTCGGCGACGAAGGCGACCGCGTGCGGGTTGCCCATGTTCACGTTCAGGGCGGGCCAGCTGCGGCTGCCGACCGCGACCTCGATCCCGTCCGGGCCGGGCAGCAGCACACGGCCCATGTCCACGGTGACATCACCGGGCGTGCCGTCGGCGGCGTCCTCGGCGATCACCACCTGCCGCACCCCGGCCCGGGTCGCGACCGCCAGCCGCCCCGGCCCGGCCAGTCCGGCATGGACCAGGTAGCGCGCGAAGACCCGTACCCCGTTGCCGCACATCTCGGCGATCGAACCGTCGGAGTTGCGGTAGTCCATGAACCACTCGGCCCGGTCGGCCTGCCCTGCGGCGTCCGGGTCGGCGGCGGAGCGCACCACCCGCAGCAGCCCGTCGCCGCCGATGCCGGCCCGGCGGTCGCACAGCCGGGCGACCACGGCCGGACCGAGGTCCAGCAGGCCGTCCGGGTCGGGGATGATCACGAAGTCGTTCTGGGTCCCGTGGCCCTTGAGGAAGGGCAGGCCCGTCACGGTAGCGGAAGCACTCACAGTGCCGATGGTACTGACCGGCCGCCCGCCCCGGTCACCCCGTCCGGCCCTCGAACGGCCCGCAGGGGCCGGGGCCTCAGCCGGGGCCCGCCCGGGCCTCAGCCGCTGAGGTGGACGACCCGCCAGACCGCCAGCACCACCGAGACGGCCGCGACCAGGGTGTAGACCGCGATGGCCCGGCGGCTGGCCCGGCGGCCGGTGCCCCGGCGCGGCAGTCCGGGCCACTTGTACCCGGCGACCCTGGCCGCCATCGCACCCCAGCCGACCGAGGCGGCGGTGAGCAGCAGACCGAGCATCCCGATCATGGCCGAGGCGCTGTCGCTCGACCCGAAGGCGAGCGGGAAGGCGAACATCAGCGAGCCGAGGGTGGCGACCAGGACGATCGGCAGGATCTGCCACCAGCGCAGCCTGCGCCTGGGCCGGATCTCCCGCTCGTGCACCACACCGGGCGCCGCCAGGTCCGTGATCGCGGGCAGGGCGACGGCGTACGAGGTGGTCGGCACGGCCAGTTCGGGCAGCGTGATCTCGGCGCTCTCGTCGGCGCCGTTCGGCAGCTGCTCGATCTCGGGGCCGGTACCCGGCGACACGCCGCCTCCCCTGACGGTTCGACACGAGCTCGCGGACTCGTGAACGGTGAGGTCGGCCAGCGTGACTGACCTCAGATGCTCTCGATGATGGCATGTCCGGGGATTGCCACAGGGCGTCCCGAGGGGTCGGCGGGTGATCCGTGGCCAGGACGTGATGCGGCCGTAACCGCCGGTTCGCCATGCACATGCAGTTGCACCGCCCAATGGCCGGAATCGACCCGGTCTGAGGCCGAATCAGATCAGCGGCGGTCGTCGGCTCGGCCCGCGATCAGATCCAGCGACCGTCCGAGCAGCTCGACCGGGTCCGCCCCGGCGGGCCGGTCCAGCCAGTGGATCCGGTCGTCCCGGCGGAACCAGGACTCCTGGCGGCGGGCGAACCGCCTGGTCGCCCGGACCGTCTCGGCGCGGGCCTCGTCCTCGGTGCACTCGCCGGCGAAGTGGTCGAGCACCTGCTGGTAGCCGAGCGCCCGGCCGGCCGTCCGGCCCTCGCGCAGACCGAGCTTCTCCAGTTCCCTGACCTCGTCCAGGAGTCCCGCCGCCCACATCCGGTCGACCCGCAGCGCGATCCGCTCGTCCAGCTCGGGACGCGGCACCCGGACGCCGATCTGGACCGTCTCGTACACCGAGTGGTGGCCCGGCAGGTTGGCCGTGAACGGGCGGCCGGTGATCTCGATGACCTCCAGCGCCCGGACGATCCGGCGGCCGTTGCTCGGCAGGATCGCCTCGGCGGCAGCCGGGTCGAGGCCGGCGAGCCGGCCGTGCAGCGCACCGGATCCGGACTCCGCCAGCTCCTCCTCCAGCCGGGCCCGCACCCCGGCGTCGGTGCCCGGGAACTCCATCTCGTCGATCGCCGCCCGGACGTACAGGCCGGAGCCGCCGACCAGGACCGGGGTCAGCCCGGCCGCGAGCAGCCGGTCGATCTCGGCCCGGGCGAGGCGCTGGTACTCGGCGACGCTGGCGGCCCGGGTGACGTCCCAGATGTCCAGCAGGTGGTGCGGGATGCCGCCGCGCTCGGTCTCGGTGAGCTTGGCGGTGCCGATGTCCATGCCCCGGTACAGCTGCATGGAGTCGGTGTTGATCACCTCGCCGCCGAGGCTGCGGGCGATGGCGACCGCCAGGTCGGACTTTCCGGCGGCGGTCGCGCCGACCACGGAGACGACACGGGGCGGGGTGACAGGGGAGCTACTCACGGCTCCAGTCTCGCAAAGTCGCGGGCGCCACCGTCCGGCGGTACTGGAGAACGCTCCGGAGAACAACGAGGGTGTTCCCGGCGTTGAACCATTCGGAACAGCCGACGCACGAGGAGAGCGAGACTGCCATGGGCCTGATGGACAACCTCAAGGGCAAGGCCGAGGAGCTCAAGGAGAAGGCCAGCGAGCTCGCGGGCAAGCACAACGAGAAGATCGACGAGGTGGTGGAGAAGGCCGGCCACGCCGTGGACAAGGCGACCAAGCACAAGTACACGGACAAGATCGAGCACGGCACGGCCAAGACCAAGGAGGCCGTGGACGGCTTCGCCACCAAGCCCAAGGACGAGGACCAGCCCCCGGCCCACTGATCCGCTCCCCGGCTGCCGGGCGCCGGGGCGAGGGGGTCAGCGCCAGCTGGCCACGTAGTAGCCGACCCCGTACGGGGCCTCGGCGTAGCGCAGTCGCGCGCCGAGGCCCGCGCCCCTGGCTGCTCCCGCCAGGACCTGCCAGGGGGCGCGGCCGTCGGCCAGCAGCTCGGCCGCGAGCACGGGGTCGAGGGCGGCGAGCGCCTCGGTGTCGGCGGCACCCAGGGCCCGGGCGCAGGCCGCGTCGAAGTCCTCGGCACGCTCGTCCAGGTAGCCGGGGGCCTTGACCGAACGGCAGGCGCTGCCGTCTCCCAGCACCAGCAGGCCGACCCGGTCGGCGAGCTCGGCCAGGCCCTCGCCCAGGCCGAGCATCCGCGCGGGCGGCGCGTCGGCGGGCACCGCGCAGGCGTGCGTGGGCAGGTCGGCGCGGGCCTCGGTCAGCAGCCAGGCGCCGAGGGTGAGCGAGGGGGCGAGCTGCGGCCCCTCGACACCGCCGGAGGGCAGCCGGACCGCCAGGTCGACGCCGTAGCGGCGGAAGGACCCCGCGCCGCCCTCGGTCCACACCTCGGCCTGCGGCCCGGTACCGACCACCACGATCAGTTCGGCACCCGAGTCGAGCAGCTCACGGACCGCCTCCGCGCACGCGGTCCGCAGCGGCTCCAGTTCGGGTGCGGCCCCGGCGGCCACCTCCGGTACGAGCAGCGGGGGGCAGGGGCAGACGGCGGCGGCAACCAGCATGTCGATCACTCTAGCCGTGCCGGTCCCGCCGGCCGCGCCGTCCGGCAGGATCCCCGCCACCCGCGCGGCAACCCGGTCCGGGCCGCCCCGGCAGCGGGGCCGGGGCGGAGCGGGTCGTCAGGGCGTCAGCAGGTGCTGCAGCCGTTGCTCGGTGCGGCGGCCTGCGGCGCGGGCGCACCGATCGTGGGCAGGCCGAGCATCACGCCGGCCGGCTTCCCGGCCGGGGCGGCCTGCCGCTTCTCCCACGCGTCGCCCGCCCGGGTCCGGCGCACGGCCAGCGTGGGCCCCTCGGCGAGCAGGTGGTGCGGAGCGGCGTAGGTGATCTCGACGGTCACCATGTCCCCGGGCCGTACCGGCTCCGCAGGCCGGCTGAAGTGGACCAGCCGGTTGTCGGGGGCACGGCCGGAGAGCCGGTCGGTGCGGTCGTCCTTCTTGCCCTCGCCCTCGGCGACCAGGATCTCCAGGGTGCGGCCGACCTGCTTCTTGTTCTCCTCCCAGGAGATCTCCTCCTGGAGGGCGATCAGCCGGTCGTAGCGCGCCTGCACCACGGCCTTGGGGATCTGGTTCTCCATCTCGGCGGCGGGGGTCCCGGGCCGCTTGGAGTACTGGAAGGTGAAGGCGTTGGTGAAGCGGGCCTCGCGGACCGTGTGCATGGTCTGCTCGAAGTCCTCCTCGGTCTCGCCGGGGAAGCCCACGATGATGTCGGTCGAGATGGCGGCGTCCGGCATCGCCTCGCGGACCTTCCGGATGATCCCGAGGAAGCGTTCCTGCCGGTACGAGCGGCGCATCGCCTTCAGCACGGTGTCCGAGCCGGACTGCAGCGGCATGTGCAGCTGGTGCATCACGTTCGGGGTCTCGGCCATCGCGGCGATCACGTCGTCGGTGAAGTCGCGCGGGTGCGGCGAGGTGAACCTCACCCGCTCCAGGCCCTCGATCTGCCCGCAGGCGCGCAGCAGCTTGGAGAACGCCTCGCGGTCGCCCAGGTCGGAGCCGTACGCGTTGACGTTCTGGCCGAGCAGGGTGACCTCGACGACGCCCTCGGCGACCAGCGCCTCGATCTCGGCGAGGATGTCGCCGGGACGGCGGTCCTCCTCCTTGCCGCGCAGCGCGGGGACGATGCAGAAGGTGCAGGTGTTGTTGCAGCCGACCGAGATGGCCACCCAGGCCGCGTAGGCGGACTCGCGGCGGGTGGGGAGCGTGGAGGGGAAGGTCTCCAGCGACTCCAGGATCTCGACCTGGGCCTTGCGCTCGACGGCGGCGCGCTCCAGCAGGGCGGGCAGGTGGCCGATGTTGTGGGTGCCGAAGACCACGTCGACCCAGGGTGCCTTCCGCACGATGGTGTCGCGGTCCTTCTGCGCCAGGCAGCCGCCGACGGCGATCTGCATGCCCTTGTGGCGGCTCTTGACGGGCGCGAGCTGGCCGAGGTTGCCGTACAGCTTGTTGTCGGCGTTCTCCCGCACCGCACAGGTGTTGAAGACGACCAGGTCAGGGTCGTCACCACCCTGCTCGGCCTTCACGTATCCGGCGTCCTCCAGCAGCCCGGCGAGGCGCTCGGAGTCGTGGACGTTCATCTGGCAGCCGTACGTGACGACCTTGTAGCTCTTGGAATCCTGGCTCGTACCCACGGACCCAAGCGTACGAGACCGCAGTCCACCCGCGTGACCCTCTCCCGATCATGGCCTGCGCCTGGCAGGATCCCCCGCATGACTTTCGCGCCGGGCACCGTGCTGCGCGTGGTGGCCCGCAGCCGGCTCGGCCGGGTGGCCGCCGCGCTGCTGCTGGTGGTCGGCGCGTTCACCGGCTGGTGGCTGAACACGTCGGGCACCACCGGCTACCCGGGAGGCCGGAGCGGGTTCGCGACCGGCGTATCGCGCGGGGTCTACGACCGCTACGGGGTGCTGCTGCGCGACTACCTGGGCCAGCACCTGCCCGCCCTGAAGCTGCGGCTGGACAACTCCGAGGGGTCGATCGACAACCTGGAGCGGGTGGCCTCCGGCCGGGACGCCTTCGCCATAGCGACCGCCGACGCCGTCGCCGACTACCGGGGCCCGCAGAAGTCCCGGCTGCGGGGCATCGCCCGGCTGTACGACGACTACCTGCAACTGGTCGTCCCGGCGAGCTCACCGGTGCACAAGGCGGCGGACCTGCGCGGCCTGCGGGTGGGCGTCGGCCAGAGCCTGTCCGGCGTGAACCTGGTGACCCAGCGGCTGCTGACCGGCGCCGGCCTCGACCCGGAGCGCGACATCCACCCGGCGATGCTCGGTGTCGGTGACGCCGCCGACCAGCTGAAGGCGGGCGGGCTGGACGCCTTCTTCTGGTCCGGCGGGCTGCCGACCTCCGCACTCACCGACCTGTCCGAGCACTTCCCGATCCGGATCGTGCCGCTCGGCGACCTGGCCGAGTCGGTGCACCAGCAGGAGGGCGGCGGCACCGACGCGTACCGGGCCGCGACCATTCCGCCCGACGCCTACCCCAAGGCGCAGAACAGCGGCACGGCGGTGCCCACGCTCGCGGTGCCCAACCTCCTGGTGACCCGGGACGACGTCGATCCGCGCCTGGTGGAGGACCTGACCAGGGCGGTGATCGACAGCCGGGACGCGATCGGCGCCAAGGTGCACGCCGCCCAGCTGGTCGACCTGCGCACGGCCGTCTACACCGACCCCCTCCCGCTCCACGAGGGCGCCCGCCGGTACTACACCTCGGTCAAACCCTGAGGGAGCTCCCGGCGGCTCCGTCCGGGCCCGGGCCCCGCTCGCACCGGCGGGGCACTGCCACCGGGTGCTCAGCGCGGGCGGGGCACGGTGAGCGTCACCGCGAGACCGGTGGGCTCGACCGGGGCGAAGTCGAGCGAGCCGCCGGCTGCCAGCAGCAGGGTCCGGGCGATCGAGAGGCCCAGCCCGGAGCCGTCGATGTTCTGGTGCCTGGGGCTGCGCCAGAAGCGGTCGCCGATCCTGGCGAGCTCCTCCTCGGTGAGTCCGGGCCCGGCGTCGGTGACGGTCACGGCGACCTCGCGCTTGCGCATCGCGATCCCCAGCGTGATCCGTCCGCCGTCCGGGGTGAACTTGAGCGCGTTGTCGAGCACCGCGTCCA
Source organism: Kitasatospora sp. NPDC056138 (assembly GCF_042264695.1). Lineage (NCBI taxonomy): Bacteria > Bacillati > Actinomycetota > Actinomycetes > Kitasatosporales > Streptomycetaceae > Kitasatospora > Kitasatospora sp. NPDC056138. The sequence continues at coordinate 105,743 of NZ_JBHJVK010000023.1, forward strand.
GCGCGCTGCCGAACCCGATCGGATCCGCCAGGCCGACCGCGGTGGCCGGCCCCTCCCAGTCCAGCTGCTGGCCGCGCTGACCGGCGACCGGCCGCCAGGCGTCGATCCTGGTGAGCACCAGGGCGGTGAGGTCGACCTGTTCGGCCTCGGGGCGGGCGTGCTCGGCGGTCGCCAGACCCAGCAGGTCGTCGAGCACCCGGGCCAGCCTGGCACCCTCCTCGCGGACACCGCCGAGTTCCTCCTCGTGCCCCTCGGGCAGTTCCATGCCGAGCAGTTCGACCCGCAGCAGCAGGGCGGCGAGCGGGTTGCGCAGCTGGTGCGAGGCGTCCGCGACGAACGCCCGCTGCTGGTCGAGGGCGAGCAGCACGTTGTCCGCCATGTGGTTGAACGAGCGCGCCAGCCGCCGGAGCTCGGGCGGCCCCGCGCTGGCGGCGACCCGCGCGTTCATCCGCCCGGTGGCGATGTCGTGGGTGGCCCGGTCCAGGGTGCGGACCGGGCGCAGCACCCAGTGGGTGAGCCGGACCGCCAGCAGCACCGCCACGATCATGGCGAGTGCCTCGCCCCCGCCGAGCACCATCCAGCGGTGCAGGATCCGGGCGCGCAGCGGCCCGGTCGGGGAGTCGGTGAGCACGACGGCGACCACGTCGCCGTCCCGGACCACCGGGGTGGCCACGGTGAGCGTCCGTTCCGGGGTCCAGGGCCAGACCTGCGGCGGGTTGTGGCTGCGGCGCCCGTCCAGCGCCTCCTGGAACGCCTGGGTACCGGCGCGGCTGTCCGGCACCCGCCAGCCGTCCGGCGCGCTGGCCGTGACGGCGCCGCTGCGCTGGAAGATGCCGATGCTGATGCCGTACAGACCGTGGTAGCGCGCGGCCTCCTGGGCCAGCGCGCTCCGGCGGCCCGCGTCGCCCGGGTCGGGCGTGGGGGCTCCCTTGATCGCGGTGTCCACGCCGAGGTAGCCCTGGGTGGGCAGGTCCTGGGCGAAACGGGCCGCGTCGTCGATCCGGTCGACCACCACCGCGCTCTGCTCGGCGGCCGCGATGAAGACCGCCAGCGGCACCCCGAGGGCCGCCAGCACGCAGGCCATCAGGGAGAGCAGGATGCCGAGCAGACGGTTGCGCACCTGCGGTCAGCGCCCCGGTTCGGTGGCGGCCGGACCGGCGGCGGGCTGCTCGGCGATCAGCCGGTAGCCGACGCCCCGGACGGCCTCGACCAGTCCGGGCAGGCCGAGCTTGTTGCGCAGCGAGCCGATGTGCACCTCCAGGGTGCGGCCGTTGCCCTCCCAGCCGCTGCGCCAGACCTCGCTGAAGATCTGCTCGCGCCGGTAGACCACGCCGGGGCTCTGCGCGAGCAGCGCCAGCAGGTCGAACTCCTTGCGGGTGAGCGGTACGTCGCGGCCGTCCACGCTGACCCGGCGGCGCTCCCGGTCGATCGAGACTCCGCGCGACTCCAGCGGGCCGGGCTGGGCCGGCTGGTCACCGGGCTCCGGTCCGGCACCGGCGGCCGGCCAGCGCCGGACCACCGCGTGGATCCGGGCGAGCAGCTCGCCCATGTCGTAGGGCTTGGTGATGTAGTCGTCGGCACCGAGGTTGAGGCCGTGGATCCGCGAGCGGACGTCGGCCCGCGCGGTCACCATGATCACCGGTACGCCGCTGTGCGCACGGATCCGGCTGCACACCTCGAAACCGTCCCGGTCGGGCAGCCCGAGGTCGAGCAGGACCACCCGGTACGGCTCGTTGCCGTCGGGCACCAGCGCGTCCAGGGCCTCGTGCCCGCTGCGGGCATGGCGGACCTGGAATCCGTGCCTGCCGAGCACGGCGACCAGCGCGGCGGCGACCCGTTCGTCGTCCTCGACGAGCAGCAGGCGCACCCCTGCCTCCTTTCCGTGGTCTGTCCCGTGAGGGAGCGGTCCGGGTCCGGCCCGGTCCTTGCGGAGTATGGTCGAGTCCGCCGCTTCCTGTCATCAGGCCGCCGCCGTCCGACTGTTCGCGCACGGCCGCTCACAGCGGCGCCGCCCCGCCCGGAGCGGGGTCTCGTGGCCACGGCGTGGATGATGCGTGGCCGGATCGTGATGCTCAAGTTCCCCTCAGATCGGCTGACATGACATCGTCGGCGCTTCTAGGGTCTGGCCCACCGGGGGCCGTTGGGCTCCGCCGGCTCTCGGCCCCCGGCATCCGCAGCACAGCACAGCACAGCACCGCAGCCCCGGGGGGACGCCCCGGGTCGGACCAGAGGGAGCACGGCGCGATGACCGAGACCACCGGCACCGACTCCCGGCCCGCGCCCCTGGTCGTGCTGAGCGGCGTCAACAAGCACTTCGGAGCGCTGCACGTGCTCCAGGACATCGACCTGGAGATCACCCGGGGCGAGGTGGTGGTGCTGATCGGTCCGTCCGGGTCCGGCAAGTCGACCCTGTGCCGGACGATCAACCGGCTGGAGACCATCGACTCCGGCACCATCACCGTCGACGGCCGGCCGCTGCCCGCCGAAGGACGCGAACTGGCCAAGCTGCGGGCCGAGGTCGGCATGGTGTTCCAGAGCTTCAACCTCTTCGCACACAAGACCGTGCTGGAGAACGTGGTGCTCGCCCAGGTCAAGGTCCGCGGCACAGCGCGGGGCGAGGCCGAGCGGACCGCCCGCGAGCTGCTGGAGCGGGTCGGGGTGAGCGCCCAGGCGGACAAGTACCCGGCCCAGCTCTCCGGCGGCCAGCAGCAGCGGGTGGCGATCGCCCGCGCGCTGGCCATGAAGCCCAAGGTGATGCTCTTCGACGAGCCCACCTCCGCCCTCGACCCCGAGATGGTCAACGAGGTGCTGGAGGTGATGCGTTCGCTCGCCGCCGAGGGCATGACGATGGTCGTGGTCACGCACGAGATGGGCTTCGCCCGCTCCGCGGCCAACCGCGTGCTGTTCATGGCGGACGGCCGGATCGTCGAGCAGAACACCCCCGAGGCGTTCTTCACCGCACCGCGCAGCGACCGGGCCAAGGACTTCCTTTCGAAGATCCTGCACCACTGAGACCGCAACTGATCTAGCGTCGTACCCGATTCCGGTGGAACCGGGCCCGAGGGCGTGCCCGCACCCGCCGGTGGTGGCGCGCGGGCACCGCGCCAGGAACTCCAAGCCCCAGCAGCCCGGTTGACCCGTGGCCAAGACCGAGGAGAGCAAACCCTCATGAGGACCCGTCGCACCATCGCCGCCGCCATGTCGGTCGTCGCCCTGACCGCCGTCGCGGCCTGCGGGAAGAGCGGTTCGCCGAGCGACTCCGCCGCCGGCGCCAACGCCCCGAAGCTCCCCACCTACCAGGTGAAGACCGACGTCAAGCTGGACGGCTCGAAGGCCTTCGCCGAGGCCAAGAAGCGCGGCAGGCTGATCATCGGCGCCAAGTCCGACCAGCCCTTCCTCGGCTTCGAGGACCTCTCGGCCGGTTCCGGCTCCAGCGCCCGCTCGGGCTTCGACATCGAGATCGCCAAGATGGTCGCCGCCGACCTCGGCTTCGGCCCGGACCAGATCGAGTGGAAGACGATCGTCTCCGCCAACCGCGAGAACGCCATCTCCGGCGGCCAGATCGACTACTACGTCGGCACCTACACCATCAACCCCGGCCGCAAGGAGCAGGTCTCCTTCGCCGGCCCCTACCTGGTGGCCGGCCAGGACCTGCTGGTGTCGAAGGACAACAAGGACATCACCGGTCCCGACTCGCTCAAGGACAAGTCCGTCTGCACCGTCACCGGCTCCACCTCGATCAAGAACATCGAGAAGTACGGCGCCAAGGTGACCAAGTACGAGGCGTACTCGCAGTGCGTGGACAAGCTGATGACCGGTGAGGTCGAAGCGGTCACCACCGACGACGCGATCCTCAAGGGCTACGCCGCCAAGAACCCCGACAAGCTCAAGGTGGTCGGCAAGCCCTTCACCCAGGAGCCGTACGGCGTCGGCCTGGCCAAGGACGACTCCGCCCTGCGCAACGCGATCAACGACGCGCTCAAGGCCCACGAGGACAACGGCGACTGGAAGAAGGCCTACGACGCCACCCTCGGCCTCTCCGGCGCCGCGGCCCCGGCCGTCCCCGCCCTCGACCGCTACTGAGCCACCCCCTGAAACTCCTTTGGTCTTCGACCACCTGACCGCCCCTTAGATCGAGAGGAGGGCCGCCGGCATGGGCATACTCTTCGAGGACGGCAACTTCGCGCTGTTCCGCGCCGGTTTTCTGCAGACGGTCGAACTCAGCGCGCTGAGCGCACTGCTCGCGTTGCTGATCGGCACCCTGCTGGCGGCCTTCCGGGTCTCCCCGGTACCCGCGCTCCGCGCCTTCGGCACCGTCTGGGTCAACGCCTTCCGCAACACCCCGCTGACCCTGCTGTTCTTCGCGGTGGCCTTCGGCCTTCCCCGGCTCGACGTCCACTTCTCCAGCTTCGTCTTCGCCGTGCTGGCGCTCGGCCTCTACACCGCCTCCTTCGTCTGCGAGGTGCTGCGCTCGGGGATCAACACCGTGCCGCTCGGACAGGCCGAGGCCGCCCGCAGCCTGGGCATGAACTTCGGCCAGACGCTCGGCCTGATCGTGCTGCCGCAGGCGGCCCGTTCCGTGCTCGGCCCGATGAGCAGCGTCTTCATCGCCCTGCCCAGGAACTCCGCGGTCGCCGGCGCGTTCAGCGTCTCCGAGCTCTTCAGCACCCAGCAGACCCTGACCGAACGCGGCTACAACATCTTCGCGATCTTCTTCTGGCTGGCCGCCGCCTACCTGTCCATCAGCGCGCTGGTCGCCGTGATCTTCCGTCTCCTGGAGAACCGACTGGCGGTGGCCCGATGAGCGCCTCGACCTCGACCGTCCTCTACGACGCCCCCGGCCCCCGGGCCAGGGCCCGTTACCGCGCCTTCGGCGTCCTGGCGGTGCTCGGCATCGCGGGCCTGCTCTGGTACGCGTACGACAGCCTGGCGGGTGCCGGGCAGTTCACCGCCGCGATGTGGGACCCGTTCCAGTACACCGCCGTGCAGCAGCGGATCGTCGACGGCCTGCTGAACACCCTGACCGCCTTCGGACTGGCCGCGGGCTTCTCGCTGGTGCTCGGCGCCCTGCTGGCGGCCGGGCGGCTCTCCGACCACCGGCCGGTGCGCGCGGTGGCCACGGCGGTCGTGCAGTTCTTCCGCGCGATGCCGCTGCTGATCATGATCTTCGCGCTGTACCACTCGGTGTTCACCACCTCACCGCTCTGGGCCCTGGTCACCGGACTGACGCTGTACAACGGCGCCGTCCAGGCCGAGATCATCCGCAGCGGCGTCAACGCGGTCCCGCGCGGCCAGGGCGAGGCCGCGTACGCGCTCGGCATGCGCAAGACCCAGGTGCTGTTCACCATCCTGGTCCCGCAGGCGGTCCGCTCGATGCTGCCGACGATCATCGGCCAGCTGGTGGTCACCCTCAAGGACACCTCGCTCGGCTTCCTGATCACCTACACCGAGCTGCTCTACGCCGGGAAGCTGATCGCCAGCAACACCTCCACCCCCGCGGGCTACCCCTACATCCCGGTCACCATCGTGATGAGCGTGATCTACATCGGCATGTGCCTGGCGCTGACGGCGCTGGCCAAGTGGATCGAGGCGCGCGGGCGCCGCGGCGCGAACCGGCGCACAACGGTCACTGCTTGACGGACACGCAGGCGGTCTGTTGCATTGCTCTTCGTGACACCACCCGGGACCTCCTGCACGGCAGTCGACGCCGCATCCGCCGCGTCCTGCGCACGCCCCGTGTGCCCGGAGGTCCCGGCACGCGCGGCAGCCCCCACCGGGCCCCGCGGCGGGACGGAGGTCCCCAAGTGGATCCCGTGATCGTGGTCGGCGCCGGCCCCGTCGGCCTGGCGCTGGCGCTCGCCCTGGCCCGGCACGAGGTGCCCAGCATCGTCCTGGACGAAGGCGCCGGCGTCTGCCCGGAAGGCCCGCGCAGCGTCGTCCTCGGCAGCGACAGCACCGCCCTGCTCACCCGCCTCGGCTACACCAGGGCCGCCTCCGACGCCGCCCGCTGGGACGCCCTCGGTATCTGGCGCCGCCGTTCCGAGGTGCTGCGGCTGGACCTGCGCGCCGACCCGGTGCTCCACCTGCCCCAGCACCGCATGCAGCGCGGCCTGCGGGACGCCGTGACCGCCACCCCGCTGATCCAGCTCACCCCGCTCAGCCGGGTCCTGGAACTCGAACAGGACCGGGACGGCGTCAGCGTGCGCACCCGCCACACCCAGGACGGCACCGAGACCTGGTGGCGCGGCAGCCACCTGGTCGGCTGCGACGGCGCCCGCTCCACCGTCCGCAAACTGCTCAAGGTCCGCTTCCCCGGCCGCCCCGCGGTGGACCGGCACGCCGTCGCCACCGTCCGCGTCGACCTGCCCTTCGCCGGAGAGGCGCGGCTGCACCGCGAACCCCCGTGGCGCGGCGACCGCGAGGCGTCCGCCCGGCCGCTGCCGGACGGCCTGTGGCGGCTCGACTGGCGGCTGCCCCCGGGCCGGCCGGCTGCCACCGCACCGGTCGATCCGCACGCCACCTGGCCCGGCATCGTCACCGGCGACACCCTGCTCGCGCGGGTGAAGTCCACCCTCACCGGCTGGTGCGGCGAACTCCCCCGGTACGAGCTGCTGGCCGCCGCCGACCACACCTACCAGCAGCGCCTCGCCGCCCGCTTCCGGGTCGGCCGCTGCTTCCTCGCCGGGGACGCCGCCCATCTGCACGGCGCGCTCGGCATGCAGAACCTCGTCGACGGCCTCCGGGACGCCGACAACCTCTCCTGGCGCCTCGCCCTCGCCTGGCACCTCCCCCCGGCGTCCGGCCGGGGGGAGGTGCATCTCGCCTCGCTCGCCGGCGGACCGCAGTCCGGCGGCTCCCTGCTCGACGGGTACGAGGCCGAGCGGCGCGGCGCGGTCGGCGCCCGACTGCGCGCGGTCGACCAGGCCATGCCGCTGCTGCGGCCACTGCGCGGCTGGCAGCAGACCAGGCGCTCGCTGCTCACCGGCTCCTTCCGCAAGCACGCCCCGCTGCTCGCCGACGGCCAGCTCGGCACCGGCCGCTTCGGCGGCGCGCCCGCGTACCCGGCGGCGCCGTCCGGCGTGCCCGGCCGGGTACCGGTGCAGCGCGGGACCGGGCGGGGCACCACGCTCAGTGAGAACCTGCCCGCGACCGCGCCCGGCGTCCTCGTACCCGACCTCCCCGTGGTCACCACCGAAGGGGCCGCCGACTCGCTGCGGGCCCGGCTGGGCGCCGGGTTCCTGCTGCTGCTGGTGGCGCCCGGCACCACCGTGTGGGCCTCCCAGCACTGGCTGGGTGCCGGACTGATGCCCCAGCTCTGCGAGGTCGCGGCGGCGCTGCCGGTACCCGCCGAGGTCCTGGTCACCGAGGAGTACCCGGGCGCCGAGCCGCACACCGTGCTGCTGATCCGCCCCGACGGCCACCTGGTCGGCACCACCCACGGCTGCCGCAGCGACGACCTCCGGGCGCTGGCCGACCGCGCCCGCGGCGGACCGCCCTCACTGGCCGGCGCGGAGAACTAGTGCCGCATCAGGCAACGTTCGCCCTGGTGACGACTTCGCGTAGGCGCTCGTCGGCGGCGTGCTTGTTCCGCCAGATGATGTAGCGGCGGATCATGCTGCCCTGTTCTTTGTGGCTGGCGTGGTCGGTGCCGTCGAGGGCGAAGTAGCGAAGGGCGGTGAACTGGGCCTCGATCCGGTTCAGCCAGGAGCTGTTGGTCGGGGTGTAGGCGATCTCCACGTTGTTCGCCGCCGCCCACGTCCCGACCCGCTGGCACCGCTTCGTCGTCAGGTGCGG
>NZ_JBHJVK010000024.1:0-36509 GCF_042264695.1 Kitasatospora sp. NPDC056138
GAAGAAGTGGTGTTTCAGAGGATTGGCCGCCCCGGGACCGTCCGCGCCGATGCGTGTCCGGTGCTCCCTGCCGAGCGACTAGAGAACACTACCCCTCCCCACTGAGTGATGCAAACGAGCGACAGCGAGCAGCTCGGAGGGCTGCCGGGTCCGTCCCGCACATCCACCGTGCGGAGTCGGACCCGACAGCCCTCCGAGCCTCACAGCCCCAAGGCTCAGCCTCAAGGCGCCAAGCCCCCGAACGGGCCCGATCCCGGAGCCGGACCCAGGGCCGGAGCCAATCCCAACCCCCTGGGCCGGTCCTGGCCCCGGGCCCGGCCCAGGATCAGGAGTTGGTCGGGAAGCCCAGATTGATGCCACCGTGCGAGGGGTCGAGCCAGCGCTGGGTCACGGCCTTGCCACGGGTGAAGAACTGGACGCCGTCGGCTCCGTAGGCGTGGGCGTCACCGAAGAGCGATGCCTTCCAGCCGCCGAAGGAGTAGTAGGCGACCGGGACCGGGATCGGCACGTTGATGCCGACCATGCCGACCTCGACCTCGTGCTGGAAGCGCCGGGCGGCGCCGCCGTCGTTGGTGAAGATCGCGGTGCCGTTGCCGTAGGGGTTGGCGTTGATGAGCGCCAGGCCCTCGTCGTAGGAGTCGACCCGGACCACCGACAGCACCGGGCCGAAGATCTCGTCGTTGTAGACCGACATGCCGGGCTTCACGTGGTCGAAGAGGGTCGGGCCGAGCCAGAAGCCGTCGGCGGTCGGGGTACCGGCGGCGTCCTCGCCGGCGATCAGGTGCTTCCGGCCGTCGACGGCCAGTTCGGCGCCGTCGGCGAGGCCGGACTCGACGTACGAGGTGACCTTGTCCCGGTGCTGGCCGGTGACCAGCGGACCCATCTCGGAGTCGCCGTTGCAGCCGGGGCCGACCTTGAGGGTCGCCATCCGCTGCTTGATCTTGTCGACCAGCTCGTCGCCGATCGGGTCGACCGCGACCAGGACCGAGACGGCCATGCAGCGCTCGCCGGCCGCGCCGAAGCCCGCGTTGATGGCAGCGTCCGCGCTGAGGTCGAGGTCGGCGTCCGGGAGGACCAGCATGTGGTTCTTGGCGCCGCCGAGGGCCTGCACGCGCTTGCCGTAGCGGGTGCCGGTCTCGTAGACGTACCGGGCGATCGGGGTGGAGCCGACGAAGCTGACGGCCTTGATGTCGGGGTGCTCCAGCAGTCGGTCGACCGCGACCTTGTCGCCGTGGACCACGTTGAACACGCCGTCGGGCAGGCCGGCTTCCTTCCACAGCTGGGCCATGAAGTTGGCGGCGGACGGGTCCTTCTCCGAGGGCTTCAGAACGACCGTGTTGCCGGCCGCGATGGCGATCGGGAAGAACCACATCGGCACCATGGCCGGGAAGTTGAACGGCGAGATGATCGCGACCGGGCCGAGCGGCTGGCGGATCGAGTAGACGTCGATGCCGGTGGACGCCTGCTCGGTGAAGCCGCCCTTGGACAACTGCGGGATGCCGCAGGCGTACTCGACGACCTCCTGGCCACGGGCCAGCTCGCCGAGTGCGTCCGAGTGCACCTTGCCGTGCTCGGAGACGATGATCGAGGCGAGCTCGTCCTTGCGGGCGTTGAACAGCTCGCGGAAGGCGAAGAGCACCTGGGTGCGCCTGGCGACCGAAGCGTTGCGCCACTCGGTGAAGGCCGAGGCAGCGGCTGCGACGGCCTGGTCGACCTCGGCGATCTCCGCGAAGTCCACCTGGCCGGTCACCTGGCCGGTGGCCGGGTCGAAGATGTCACCGCGGCGCGGCGCGGCGCCGGCGGTGACGACGGGGGCGCCGTCGATCCAGTGGGTGATGTGCTTGCTCAAGGTCATCCTCCGAAGTTCCGTACGGCTCGCCTGCCGCCGGTCCCTTGTGCGGCGCCCCCGGCATGGGGCCGGGCGACGGGATTACGGCGCTACCGCGCTCGACTTCCAGTCTGAGGACTGCGAAGGCGGGTCTCAACGAACAGCATGACGGGGATCCGGGATTCAGCCTTACAGGTCGTCGGAGGGTCCCCGTGGACCGAGGCGTCAGCCACGACGGCGGCCGCTCACCTCGTCCGGTACAGCTCGGCGGCGGCCTCGTGCAGGGCCAGCTCGAAGAGGACCGGCTCGGTGAGCGCGCCGGATCCGTCGGGCGGCACCAGCCGGCGGACGCCGCTGCTGCCCAGCCGGTCGGGGTGCGGAAGCACCACCCAGGTCCCCGCCCCGGCACCACCCAGGTCCCCGCCCCGGCACCACCCAGGTCCCCGCCCCGGCGCCGCGCAGCCCGGCGCCGACCCAGCATGCAGCGGTGCCGACCGGCACCAGGAACCCCGGGTGCTCGTCACCGAAGTCGGCGTAGACCGGGCCGGGCCGGGCCGTCCGGGGCAATCGACTCGGCACGGCGAGCGTCCGGTGGCCGAGGTGGCCGAGGTGGCCGGGCGCCAGCAGGACGTCCGAGCTCTCGCCTGCGGGTACCAGCAGCAGACCGGCCGGGCCGACGGCGGCGCAGCCGGCCAGTCCGGTGCAGCGGTACAGGGGGGTGTACTCCATCGCGTGTCCTCCCTGGTCGGACGGCTACCAGGGAGAGGCGAGCCGGCCGCGGTCATTGCACGGTTCGCGGCAGGAGCACCCGCACTTCGGGGGCGCGTCCCCGAAGTGCGGGACGCGCCCCCGACCGTCCTCGGAGGGGGAGCCCCGAACACGGGTGAGCCGACGGACGTCGGACGTCAGCTGTCGAAGCCGAGGCCGAGCCGGTCGAGCGTGCGCAGCCAGATGTTGCGCTGTCCGCCGTTGTGGTCGGAGCGGTCGAGCGACCACTTGGTCATCTCGATGCCGGCCCAGCGGACCGGCTCGGGCGGGAACGGCAGCGGCTTGCTGCGGACCATCTCCAGCGCCGTGCGCTCGGTCAGCTCGCCCGCCAGCAGGTCGAGCATGACCTCGGCGCCGAACCGGGTCGCTCCGACGCCCAGGCCGGTGAAGCCCGCCGCGTAGGCGACGCGTCCCTTGTAGGCGGTGTCGAAGAAGGCGGAGAAGCGGCTGCAGGTGTCGATCGCACCGCCCCAGGCGTGGGTGAACCGGACGCCCTCCAGCTGCGGGAAGGTCTGGAAGAACTGGCGCGACAGGGTGCGGAAGGTCTCCGGCCGCTGGTCGTACTCGGCCCGGACGTGGCTGCCGTAGTGGTAGATGGTGTCGTAGCCGCCCCAGAGGATGCGGTTGTCCGCGGACAGCCGGAAGTAGTGGAACTTGTTGGCGCTGTCGCTGAGGCCCTGCCGGTTGGCCCAGCCGATGGCGGCGAGCTGCTCGGCGGTGAGCGGCTCGGTCATCAGCGCGTAGTCGTACACCGGGACGATGTACGGCCGGACCCGCTTCACCAGGGACGGGAAGACGTTGGTGCCGAGCGCGACGCGGCGGGCGAAGACCCGGCCGTAGGGAGTGCGGACGGCCATGCCGCTGCCGTACTCCGCGAGGTCCAGGGCCTTGGTGCGTTCGAAGACGCGTACGCCCTGGGCGAGGCAGGCGTCCTTGAGGCCCCACGCGAGCTTGGCCGGGTGGAGCATGGCCACGCCGTCCCTGTCCCAGAGGCCACCGAGGAAGGTGGGCGAGTCGACCTCGGCGCGCAGGGCTTCGGCGTCGAGCACGGTCAGGTCGAGGCCATACTGGGCGACGGCTTCGGCGACCTCGTGCAGTTCCTCCAGCTGGTGGGGCTGGGTGGCGATGTCGATCTCGCCGGTGCGCTCCCACTCGGCGTCGATGGCGTAGCGCTTGAGGGTGTCCTCGATGGCCTGGAGGTTGCCCGCGCCCTGGCGCTCCAGCTCGGCGAGTTCGCCGGGCCAGCGCGCCAGGCCGTTGCCGAAACCGTGGGTCAGGCTGGCGGCACAGAATCCGCCGTTGCGCCCGGAGGCCGCCCACCCCACCTCGTGGCCCTCGACCAGGACGACGTCCAGCGAGGGATCACGCTCCTTGGCGATGAGTGCGGTCCACAGGCCGGAGTAGCCGCCGCCGACCACGAGCAGGTCGCACTTGGTGTCTCCGACCAGCGCGGGCAGGGCCTGCGGCCGACCGGGATCCTCCAGCCAGAAGGGGGTGGGCTGAGCATCACTGAGCGCACGGGCAGAGTCCATGCTGTATCAGCTACTTTCTGATGATCGTAGTTGATCGGAGTGTGATCGGGTGATCAGTAGTGGTGGAAGAGGTGGGACATGGGGTCAGGACCGCGCCTTCCGACGGTTGCCGATCCACTGGCCGGCGACGGTCAGTGCCACCGCGGCGATGAACATCGCGGTGCCGATCACGTTGACCTGGACCGGAATGCCGCGCTGGGAGGCGCCCCAGACGAACATCGGGAAGGTGACCGTGGTCGGCCCCGAGTTGAACTGGGTGATGATGAAGTCGTCGAAGGAGAGCGCGAAGCTGAGCAGCGCGCCGGCCGCGATCCCGGGGGCCGCGAGCGGCAGGGTGATCTTCAGGAAGGTCTGGGTCGGGGTGGCGTAGAGGTCCTGCGCGGCCTGCTCCAGCCGGGGGTCCATGGACATCACGCGCGCCTTGACGGCGGTGACCACGAAGCTGAGGCAGAACATGATGTGCGCGATGAGAATGGTCAGGAAGCCGAACTGGATCCGCATGTTGAGGAAGAGCGTGCCCAGCGAGGCAGCCATCACCACCTCGGGCATGGCCATCGGCAGGAAGATCAGCGCGGTGGTGGCCGCCCGGCCGCGGAAGCGGTAGCGGGCCAGCGCGAAGGCGACCATGGTCCCGAGCACGGTGGCGCCGATGGTGGCGAGCGTCGCGATCTGCAGGCTCAGCGAGAGCGAGCCGCACATGTCGGCGACACCGCAGGGGTTGGTCCAGGCGTCGGTGGAGAACTGCGCCCACTCGTAGTTGAACTTGCCGACGGGCTTGTTGAACGAGAAGGCGAAGACCACCAGGTTGGGCAGCACCAGGTAGGCGAGGGCGAGGATGCCGGCCAGCACCACCAGGTGCTCACGGATCCACTTGAAAATCCTGGACATCAGACCAGTTCCTCCGTCCCGGCCTTGCGCATGTAGACCGTCACCATGCCCAGGATCAGGGCCATCAGAATGAAGCTCAGAGCAGCCGCGGTCGGGTAGTCGAGCACGTTCAGGAACTGCTTCTGGATCCCGTTGCCGACCATCTGCTCGCTCGGCGAGCCGAGCAGCTGGGCGTTGATGTAGTCACCGGAGGCCGGGATGAAGGTGAGCAGCGTGCCCGCGACCACACCGGGCAGCGAGATCGGGAAGGTGACCTTGCGGAAGGTGGTGAACGGCCGCGCGTACAGGTCGCCCGCCGCCTCGTGCAGCCGGGGGTCGATCCGCTCCAGCGAGGTGTAGAGCGGAAGGATCATGAACGGCAGGAAGTTGTACGTCAGACCGCAGACCACGGCGAGCGGGGTGGCGAGCACCCGGTGGCCGGAGGTCAGCCCGACCGCGTCGGTGATGCTCAGCAGGTGCAGGGTGTTGAGCGCGCCCACCACCGGACCGCTGTCCGACAGGATGGTCTTCCAGGCCAGGGTGCGGATCAGGAAGCTGGTGAAGAACGGTGCGATCACCAGGATCAGGATGACGTTCCGCCAGCGCCGGCTCGCCTTGAAGGCGATGGTGTACGCCAGCGGGTAGCCGATCGCCAGGCACAGCACGGTGGCGATGGCCGCGTAGCTGAACGAGCGGACGAAGTGCCACTTGTACTCGTCCAGCGCATCCCAGTAGGTGGCGAAGTGCCAGGTCAGCTTGAAGCCCTGCTCCAGCGAGCCGGTCTGCAGCGAGGTGGAGCCCTGGTAGACCAGCGGTACCGCGAAGAAGACCACCAGCCAGGCGATGCCGGGGAGCAGCAGCCAGTAGGCGGTGAGCTTCCGCCGGGGCTTGGTGGCGTCCAAGGGTATGACCTGGGGCGGTGCGGCCTCGGTGGTGGTGGTCACGCCGCCTCCTCCCCGGTGCCGGCGTCGATCGCCTGGGAGGCGTCGAGGCCGAAGGAGTGGGCCGGGTTCCAGTGCAGGACCACGGGGGCGCCGGGCACGATCCGGCTGTCGCGCTCCATGTTCTGCTCGAAGACGGCGATCTCCTGGCCGGCCTCGGAACGGACCACGTACTGGGTGGAGACGCCGATGAAGCTGGAGTCGGACACCGTGCCGGTGAGGCTGTTGCGGCCGTCGGGGACGGTCTCGGAGGCGTGCGCGATGGTGATCTTCTCGGGGCGGACGCCCAGGTGGATCCGGGTGGCCTCGGTGGTGCAGCGGGCCGCGGGCACCGCGAGCCGGGCGCCGGAGGCACTGAGCAGCAGGTCCTCTCCGCTGCGGCCGGTGACCTCGGCGGGGATCAGGTTGGACTGGCCGAGGAAGTTGGCCACGAAGGTGGTGGCCGGGTTCTCGTAGAGCTCGGCGGGGGCACCGAGCTGTTCGACCCGGCCGCCGTTCATCACCGCGATGGTGTCGGCCATGGTCATGGCCTCCTCCTGGTCGTGGGTGACGTGGACGAAGGTGATGCCGACCTCGGTCTGGATCCGCTTGAGCTCCAGCTGCATCTGGCGGCGCAGCTTGAGGTCGAGGGCGCCGAGCGGCTCGTCGAGCAGCAGGACCTGGGGGTGGTTGATCAGCGCGCGGGCGACCGCGACGCGCTGCTGCTGGCCGCCGGAGAGCTGGTGCGGCTTGCGCCGGGCGAACGGGCCGAGCTCGACCAGGTCGAGCATCTCCTCGACCTGCTTCTTGACGTCCTTCTTGCCGCGCCGGCGCAGGCCGAAGGCGACGTTCTCGAAGATGTCGAGGTGCGGGAAGAGCGCGTAGCTCTGGAAGACGGTGTTCACCGGGCGCTTGTAGGGCGGGAGCGCGGTGACGTCCTGCCCGCCGATCAGGACGGTGCCGCAGCTGGGCTCCTCCAGACCGGCGATCATCCGCAGCGTGGTGGTCTTGCCGCAGCCGGAGGCGCCGAGCAGGGCGAAGAAGGACCCCTGGGGGATCGTCAGGTCGAGGGGGTGGACGGCGGTGAAGTCGCCGTAGGTCTTGCCGATGCCGGTGAGGCGGACGTCTCCGCCGGCCGTCGCCGCGTCGCGCAGCTGCTCAGTCATGGTGTCTCTCTGTCAGGTGCCGTACTACAGATGCAGGGGCCGATGTGGGGGTCGGACGCCGATCGACTCAGGCGCCGATCAACTTGGAGAACTTGCCCTCGAAGTCCGTCTCCTCGGCCTCGGTGAGCGTACGGAAGACGTGAACCTTCGCGGCCATCTCCGGGGTGGGGACGACCAGCGGGTTCTCGGCGACGTCGGGGGCGAGCCTGGCGAGCTCGTCCTTGATGCCGGCGACCGGGGACACGTAGTTGATGCCGGCCGTGAGTTCGGCTGCGATCTTCTGCTGATAGTAGAAGTTGATCAGCAGTTCGGCGTTCTTCTTGTGCCGGGCCCTGGCGGGGATCAGCATGTTGTCGGTCGAGGCGACGTACCCCTGCTCGGGGATGACGAACTCGATGTCGGGGTTGTCCGCCCGGAGTTGGATCAGGTCACCGCCCCAGGCCAGGCAGGCGGCGATGTCCCCGGAGGACAGCTCCTGGCCGTAGTCGTTGCCGGTGAACTTGCGGATCTGCTTGTCGTCCACGCCCTTCTGCAGTCGGGCGATGGCGGCGTCGAAGTCCCCGGTGGTGACCTTCGCCGGGTCCTTGCCCTGGTCCAGCAGCACCATCCCGACGGTGTCGCGCATCTCCGAGAGGAAGGTGACCCGGCCCTTCAGCTCGGGGTCGTCCAGCAGCTGGGTGACGCTGCTGACCGGCTTCCCCCTGGTGGCCTTGCGGTTGTAGGCGACGACCACCTGGATGCCCGCCCAGGGGTAGGAGTACTGGTTGCCCGGGTCCCAGTCGGGGACGCGGAAACGATTCTCCACATGCAGGATCGCGTTGGTGACGTTCGCCGGGTCGAGCCGCTGCACCCAGCCGAGCCGGATCAGCCGGCCGGCCATCCAGTCGGTGAGCACCATCAGGTCCCGGCCGGTGTCCTGGCCGGCCGCCAGTTGCGGCTTGATCTTGCCGAAGAACTCGACGTTGTCGTTGACGTCCTCGTTGTACCTGACCTTGACGCCGGTGGCCGCGGTGAACTCGTCGAGGGTGGGGTGCCGGTCCTTGTTCTTCTCGTCGACGTCGATGTACAGCGGCCAGTTGGAGAAGTCGACCACCTTCTCCGAGTCGGAGAGGTCCTTGACGGAGTCGTCGACGGCCTCACCGGTACTGCGCGTCGCGGGCGGGATGCCGCAGGCCGCGAGACTCCCGGCACCGAGCGCGAGGCCCGCGCCGCGCAGCAGGGTGCGGCGGCTCAGCGCGGCCCGGCCGTTGGTCAGGCTGCGTTCCCACGCCTTGCGGACGGGTTCGGGCAGGCCGTCGGCTATCTCGTTGAGCTCCATGCGGGGACACCCTCCTGGGGGAAGAGGCGGGGAGCCGGTGGGGGTCGGCTCCCCGGCGGGGTCATCTGTCTCCGAAGATCGTGCGGTGCCAGTCCTTGCGGGCCACCGCCGTCGTGTCGTACATGACGTGCTTGACCTGGGTGTACTCGTCCAGCGAGTACTGCGACATGTCCTTGCCGTAGCCGGAGGACTTGTAGCCGCCGTGCGGCATCTCGCTGATGATCGGGATGTGGTCGTTCACCCAGACGCACCCGGCCGCGATCTCCCTGGTGGCGCGCAGCGAGCGGTGGACGTCCCTGGTCCAGGCGGAGGCGGCCAGACCGTACGGGGTGTCGTTGGCCAGCCGCAGCCCGTCCTCGTCGCTGTCGAAGGGCAGCGCGACCAGCACCGGGCCGAAGATCTCGCCCTGGACCACCTCGCTGTCCTGGGCGACGTCGGTGATCAGGGTGGGGAGGTAGTACGCCCCGAGCGAGAGGTCGGTGCCGTCGTGGCCCTTGACGGGGGCCTCGCCGCCGGTGACGACGGTGGCGCCGTAGGAGCGGGCGCGCTCGACGAAGCCGGCCACCCGGTCCCGGTGGGTGTACGAGACCAGGGGGCCGAGGTCGGTCTGCGGGTTCAGCGGGTCGCCCAGGCGGATCGCCGCGAACAGCTCGGCGACACCCGCGACGAAGGCGTCGTACAGCGGGCGCTGGACGTACGCGCGGGTGGCGGCGGTGCAGTCCTGCCCGCTGTTGATCAGCGAGGCGGCGACCGCGCCGTGGACCGCGGCCTGGAGGTCGGCGTCGTCGAAGACCACGAACGGGGCCTTGCCGCCGAGCTCCAGGTGGGTGCGCTTGACGGTGGCGGTGGCCAGCTCGGCGACCCGCTTGCCGACCCCGGTGGAGCCGGTGAAGGAGACCATCGCGACGTCGGGGTGGGAGACCAGGTGCTCACCGGCGGTGCGGCCGGCGCCGGTGACCACGTTCACCACGCCGTCCGGGATGCCCGCCTCGGTGCACGCCTGGGCGAACATCAGCGAGGTCAGCGGGGTCAGCTCGGCGGGCTTGAGCACGATGGTGTTGCCCGCGGCGATCGCCGGGAGGATCTTCCAGGCCGCCATCTGCAGCGGGTAGTTCCACGGCGAGACGGAGCCGACCACGCCGATCGCCTCGCGGCGCACGTACGAGGTGTGGTCGCCGGAGTACTCCCCCGCCGCCTTGCCCTCCAGGTTGCGGGCCGCCCCGGCGAAGAACGAGGTGTTGTCGACCGTGCCCGGAACGTCGAACTCGGTGGACAGCTTGATCGGCTTGCCGGTCTGCGCGGTCTCCACCCGGGCGAACTCCTCGGCCCGTTCGGCCAGCACGCCCGCCAGCTTCAGCAGCGCCTGGGAGCGGGCGCCCGGGGTGGCACCGGACCACTGCGGCAGGGCGGCCCTCGCGGCGGCGACCGCGGCATCGACATCGCCGACCGACGCGAGCACGACCTCCTTCACCACGCTGCCGTCCGCGGGGTTGACGACCTGGAAGGGCTCCGTGCCGGTGCCCTCCGTCAGGCGGCCCGCGATGTACTGCGCGCCCGCGCTGAGACTGGTCAGGTCCATCAGGTTCCTCCATGTGCCCGGTGATTCGACGGCCGCGCGCCGGGTGACTGCTCACCGCGGGGCGGCCCGGGGAGAGCCAGTGAACCACCTGCCGGGATGCGCGATCCTGACAGGCGAGGATGGCTTCCACAAGGGATTCCGCCGTTGCCGTCTGGTTACGCCACGGATTCCGACCGCGATGTCCGGCGTGCTCCGCTTGCCGTTCCGCTGACCTTGCCTGCTGGGGCAGCCGGGTGACAAGGACCACTCCGACAGGCCGCCCGGCAACGGCCTTACAAGGTGCAAGGCCGACAGGGCGTCGGGGCAATGGATGATTTCCTTGACACCCTGATCGACTGGAGGCCCGCGATGCTCCCCACCGTCGCCCGCGTACTCGACCTGGACGTGATGCGACGCGGCCTGCCCGAGGTGGTGGCCGGCGCCGCCCACCTGGAGCGCCCGGTGCGCTGGGTGCACGTCAGCGAGCTGCCCGACGTCGCCGGGATGCTCCAGGGCGGTGAGCTGGTGCTGACCACCGGCATCGCGCTGCCCGAGGACCGGGACGGTCTGGCCAGGTACGTGCGGGAGCTGGACGAGGTCGGGGTCGCCGGGCTGGTGATCGAGTTCGGCCGTCGCTACTTCGACAACCTCCCGCGCGCCCTGGTGCACGCCGCCGAGCAGTGCGGACTGCCGCTGATCGCGCTCCGTCGCGAGCTGCGGTTCGTCGCCGTCACCGAGGCGGTGCACGCCCTGGTGGTCAACGCCCAGCTGGAGCAGCTGCGCACCTCGGAGACGGTCCACCAGGTCTTCAACGAACTGGCCGTCGAGGGCGCCGAACCGGTCGAGGTGGTCCGCCAGGTGGCCCGGATGGCCGGTCGCCCCGTGGTGCTGGAGAACCTGGCGCACCAGGTGCTCACCCACGACCCGGCCGGGCGTTCGGAGAGCGAGCTGCTGGAGGGCTGGGAGCGCCGCTCGCGCGGGGTCCGCCCGGCCGGCCGGACCGGTTACGACCCGCGCAGCGGCTGGCTGGTCACCACGGTCGGCGCGCGCGGCCAGGACTGGGGCCGCCTGGTCCTGGTCGAGGAGCCCGTCCCGCTGCCCGCCGACACCCCGCATCCGCACGCGATGCTGCTGGAACGCGGCGCCGCCACCCTGGCGCTGAACCGGCTGGTGGTCCGCGACCGGGAGAGCCTGGAGCGGCAGACCCACCGCACCCTGCTCTCCGGCATCCTGACGCACTCGCTGACCGTCTCCGAGGTGGCCCTGCGCGCCCAGGCGCTGGGCGTGCCGCTGGAGAGCCGCCGCCTGGTCGGAGTGGTGCTGCGCCAGCGCCGCGGCCCGATCCCGGCCGCCCTGGAGGCACAGGCCAGACTGCGCGACTTCACCGAACTGGCCGCCACCGCGATCCGCACCAGCCGCCTGACCGCCCTGGTCGGCGCACTGGACGACGAGGGCGTCGGCCTGCTGATCGCGCTCGGCTCACAGCAGGACGAGCACGCCGCCCTGGAGTCCTTCGCCACCACGCTGCGCAGGCTGGTGACGGACGGCTCCCGGGACGCCTCGGCGCCCGCGCCCGAGCCGGTGATAGCGGTGGGCTCCTCGGTGGGCTCGGTCCGGGACGCCCGGCGCACCCTGCTGGAGGCGACGCAGGTCGCCGACGCAGCCCTGCACGACGCCCCCGGCGGCCGCTCCGCCTCCTACTACCGGTTGCCCGACGTCCGGCTCCGCGGCCTGCTGCACCTGCTGCGCGACGACGCACGGCTGCAGACGTACGTCGAGCGCGAGCTGGGCCCGCTGCTCGCGTACGACGCCGAACACGGCGGGCAGCTGGTGCAGATGCTGCGGATCTACCTGGACCAGGGCCGCAACAAGTCGGCGGCGGCGGATGCGGCGCACCTGTCCAGGCCGTCCTTCTACGACCGGCTGCACAAGGTCGAGCGGATCCTCGGCGTCGACCTCGACCAGGTGGAGTCCTGCCTGTCGCTGCACGTCGCACTGCTCGCGCTGGACGCCGTTCGGCGCTGAGCCGGCGTCAGACGCCCGCCACCTTGCCCCAGATCTGGTGGTACCCGGGCCGTTCCTCGGCCTTGACGTCCCGCATGGTGTGCAGCTTGCCGCGGATCTCCTCGGTCGGGAAGATCAGCGGCTCGTCGGCGAGGGCGGCCTCGTCCTTGTCCGTGCTGTCGGCCAGCACCTCGCGGGCAGCCGGGACCGGGCAGATGTACTGCACGAAGGCGGCCAGCTTGGCGGCCACCTCGGGCTGGTAGTAGTAGTCGATCAGCTGCTCGGCGTTCTGCTTGTGCTCGGCCTTGTTCGGGATCATCAGGCTCTCGGCCCAGAGCTCGGCGCCCTCCTCCGGCACCACGAACTCGATGTCCGGGTTGTCGGCCTTCAGCTGGATCGCGTCACCCGAGTAGGCCTGGCAGGCGATCGCCGCGCCCGAGGCCAGGTCGCTGGTGTAGTCGTTGCCGGTGAACCGGCGGATCTGCTTGCGGTCCACCATCTTCTGCACCAGGTCCATGGCCCTGTGCGCGTCGTCGGCGGTGAACTTGGTGATGTCGGCGCCCTGGGACAGCATCAGCAGGCCGAGCGCCTCGTCCATCCCGGCGAAGAGCGTGACCCGGCCCTTGAGGTCCGGCGCCCACAGGTCGGCGGTGGACTTGATCTCCCGGCCGAGCGCCTTGCGGTTGTACGCGATCCCGGTGATCCCGGACTGCCACGGCACGCTGGCCCTGCGCCCGGGGTCGAAGGCGGGGTTGCTCAGCTGCGGGTCCAGGTACTTGGTGACGTGCGGCATCCGCTCCCGGTCCATCGACTGCACCCAGCCCAGGTTGACGTAGCGCCCGGCCATCCAGTCGCTGATCACCATCAGGTCCCGGCCCGGCTTGCCGCCCTGGGCGAGCACCGGGCTGATCTTGCCGAAGAACTCGTCGTTGTCGTTGATGTCCTCGGTGTAGGTGACCTCGACACCGGTCCGCCGGGTGAACTCGTCCAGGGTCGGACGGCGACCGGTCTTGGGGTCGACGTCGATGTACTGCGTCCAGTTCGAGAAGGTCAGCGTCCTGTCCTGCTCCGAGCGGTCGGGCGCCGAGCGCCGCTCCTGGGGCACGTACGCGGCGGGGATGCCGCAGCCCGACAGCGCGGCCGCGCCGAGCAGGCCGGTGGCGCCGAGGACGGCGCGGCGGGACATGGTTGAGCGCATGGTCGTACTCCTGGGCAGCGAACGTGGGGGAGGAGGGCGTGGCAGGGGACGGCCCCGGGCCATGGGGGTGCCCGGGGCCGCTTCGGCGACGGTCTGTCAGACGGTGTGCGCGTCGGTCAGGGTGAGCGCCTCGTCGAGGATCGCCAGACCGGCCTTGGCCTCCTCCTCGGTGATGGTGCAGGGCGGAACCACGTGGAAGCGGTTCATGTTGACGAACGGCCACAGGCCCTGCCGCTTGCAGGCGGCAGCCAGCTCGGCCATCGGCGCGTTGGCGGCACCGGCGGCGTTGTACGGCACCAGCGGCTCGCGGGTCTCGCGGTTCCTCACCAGGTCGAGCGCCCAGAAGACACCGAGGCCGCGCACCTCGCCGATCGACGGGTGACGCTCGGCCAGCTCGCGCAGGCCGGGGCCGAGCACATTCTCGCCGATGCGCTTGGCGTTCTCGACAATGCCCTCCTCGGCCATCACCTCGATGGTGGCGACGGCGGAGGCGCAGGCCAGCGGGTGTCCCGAGTAGGTGAGCCCGCCGGGGAAGGGCCGCTCGGCGAAGGTGGCCGCGATCTCGGCGGAGATCGCCACCCCGCCCAGCGGGACGTACCCGGAATTGACGCCCTTGGCGAAGGTCATCAGGTCGGGAACCACACCCCAGTGGTCGGCGGCGAACCACTCGCCGGTCCGGCCGAAGCCCGCCATCACCTCGTCCAGGATGAAGACGATCCCGTACCGGTCGCAGATCTCCCGCACCCCGGCCAGGTAGCCGGCCGGCGGGACCAGGATGCCGGCGGTGCCGACCACGGTCTCCAGGATGATCGCGGCCACCGTGCCCGGCCCCTCGAAGGCGATCGTCTGCTCCAGGTGGGCCAGCGCGCGCTCGCACTCCTGCGCCTCGTTCTCGGCGTGGAAGTTGGACCGGTACGGGTACGGGCCCCAGAAGTGCACGATGCCCGAGACACCGGTCTCACTGGCCCAGCGGCGGGGGTCGCCGGTCAGTGCGATCGCGTTGGCGGTGGCGCCGTGGTACGAGCGGTAGGTGGAGAGCACCTTGTGCCGACCGGTGTGCAGCCGGGCCAGCCGGATGGCGTTCTCGACGGCCTCGGCACCGCCGTTGGTGAAGAAGATCTTGTCGAGGTCGCCCGGGGTGCGCTCGGCGATCAGCCGGGCCGCCTCGCTGCGCGACTCCACGGCGAAGCCGGGCGCGATGGTGCAGAGCTTCGCGGCCTGCTCCTGGATCGCGGCGACCACCTTCGGGTGCTGGTGCCCGATGTTGGTGTTCACCAGCTGCGAGGAGAAGTCGAGGTAGCGGTTGCCGTCGTAGTCCCAGAAGTACGAGCCCTCGGCACCGGCCACCGCAAGGGGGTCGATCAGTGCCTGGGCGGACCACGAGTGGAATACGTGCGCGCGGTCGGCGGCCTTGACGGCCTGGCCGGCGGCAGAGTCAGCGGTGGGGATGCTCATGGCGTAAGCGTAGGGAATCACTCCCCTGGCCTGCAGTTGCATCTTGTCAGGCGGTCCGCCCCGCCACCGACAGCCTGACAGGCAGCCGGGCGGACAGCGGCGCGGGGAGCCGCGCGACCAGACCCTTCGGTGGAGGTGCCTGGTGTCGCGCGCGGCTCCCCGCGCCGGACGACCGTGGACCCTTAGATCGCGGTCATGACGTGCTTCACGCGGGTGTAGTCCTCGAAGCCGTACGAGGACAGGTCCTTGCCGTAGCCGGACTTCTTGAAGCCACCGTGCGGCATCTCGGCGACCAGCGGGATGTGGGTGTTGATCCAGACGCAGCCGAAGTCCAGGCGGCGGGACATCCGCATGGCGCGGGCGTGGTCCTTGGTCCAGACCGAGGAGGCCAGCGCGAACTCGACACCGTTGGCGTAGTCGACGGCCTGGTCCTCGTCGGAGAACTTCTGCACGGTGATGACCGGGCCGAAGACCTCGTTCTGGATGATCTCGTCGTCCTGCTGCAGGCCGGAGACCACGGTCGGGGCGTAGAAGTAGCCGACCTCGCCGACCCGGTGGCCACCGGCCTCGACCTTGGCGTGGGCGGGGAGCCGGTCGATGAAGCCGGAGACCTGCTTCAGCTGGTTGGCGTTGTTCAGCGGGCCGTACAGGACGTCCTCGTCGTCGATGCCGCCGGTCTTGGTGTCGGCGGCCGCCTTGGCGAGGGCCTCGACGAAGGCGTCGTGGATGGACTCGTGCACCAGCACGCGGGTGGCGGCCGTGCAGTCCTGGCCGGCGTTGAAGAAGCCTGCGACCGAGATGCCCTCGACGGCCTCGGCGATGTCGGCGTCCTCGAAGACCACGACCGGGGCCTTGCCGCCCAGCTCCAGGTGAACGCGCTTGACGTCCTTGGACGCCGACTCGGCGACCTGGATGCCGGCGCGCACCGAGCCGGTGATGGAGGCCATCGCCGGGGTCCGGTGCTCGACCATCAGGCGGCCGGACTCGCGGTCACCGCAGATCACGTTGAAGACACCGGCCGGGAGCTCCAGCTCCTCGAGCACGCCGCCGATGATCTCGGCCAGCAGCACGGTGGAGGCCGGGGTGGTGTCCGAGGGCTTGAGGACCACGGTGTTGCCCGCGGCGATCGCCGGGGCGAACTTCCAGACGGCCATCATCATCGGGTAGTTCCACGGCGCGACCTGGGCGCAGACACCGACCGGCTCACGACGGATGATCGAGGTCATCCCGTCCATGTACTCACCGGCGGCCTTGCCCTCCAGCAGGCGGGCGGCACCGGCGAAGAAGCGGATCTGGTCGGCCATCGGGCCGATCTCCTCGGAGCGGGTCAGCCCGCGCGGCTTGCCGGTGTTGCGGCACTCGACGTCCACCAGCTCGTCGGCGCGCGCCTCGACCGCGTCGGCGATCTTCAGCAGCAGCTTCTGCCGGACGCTCGGGGTGGCATCGCGCCAGATCGGGAAGGCCGCGGCCGCCGAGGCCATCGCCGCGTCCACGTCCGCCGCGCCGGACAGCGGCGACGTCGCGTACACCTCGCCGGTGGTCGGGTCGATCACGTCCAGCGTGCGGCCGTCAGCCGCATCGACGAACTCGCCGTTGATGTAGTTGCGCAGCGTACGAAGCTCGCTCACGGGTCTCTCCTCGGTCTGGGCCTGCGGCGTTGCAGAATCCGGCGTCAGGGTACCTCCGACGCCGAGTGGCCGGGGCCTGCGAGCCGCGTTCCACTGGTGGGTGTGCGCGCCTGCGCGCGCTCCCGGTCAGACTACCTGTCGCACTGCGGTTATCGACAGGGACCGAGCACGAAGGCAACGCAATCCGTACCCATTTTTCGAAACCACGACGAAATCAGCAGCACACGGGCTTGCACGACGGAAGTGGATCAGGCACAGTGGCGACGTGGCCAACCGCGACCGGAACGCCAGCGTTCCCCTCGACGCCGCCTCCAAGGCGATCATCGAGCAGCTCCAGGAGGACGGGCGCCGCCCGTACGCCGCCATCGGCAAGGCCGTCGGCCTGTCCGAGGCGGCCGTGCGGCAGCGGGTCCAGAAGCTGCTCGACCAGGGCGTGATGCAGATCGTCGCCGTGACCGACCCCCTCACCGTCGGGTTCACCCGTCAGGCGATGGTCGGGATCACCGTCGAGGGTGACGTGGAACCCGTCGCCGACGCGCTGGCCGCCCTCGACGAGGTCGACTACGTGGTCTGCACCGCAGGCTCGTTCGACCTGCTGGCCGAACTGGTCTGCGAGGACGACGAGCACCTGCTCGAAATGATCAACAAGCGCATCCGCGCGCTTCCCGGCGTGCGGAGCACCGAGAGCTTCGTTTATCTGAAGCTCCGGAAACAGACCTACACCTGGGGCACCCGATGACAGCCGACCCGGCGCAGAAGGACCTTTCCAAGACCGCCTACGACCACCTGTGGATGCACTTCACCCGCATGTCGTCGTACGAGAACTCGCCCGTCCCCACCATCGTTCGCGGTGAGGGCACCTACGTCTGGGACGACAAGGGCAAGAAGTACCTGGACGGCCTCGCCGGCCTGTTCGTCGTCCAGGCCGGTCACGGCCGCGAGGAGCTGGCCGAGGCCGCCGCCAAGCAGGCCAAGGAGCTGGCCTTCTTCCCGGTGTGGAGCTACGCCCACCCGAAGGCCGTCGAGCTGGCCGAGCGCCTGGCCAACTACGCGCCGGGCGACCTGAACAAGGTCTTCTTCTCCACCGGTGGCGGCGAGGCCGTCGAGACCGCCTGGAAGCTCGCCAAGCAGTACTTCAAGCTGACCGGCAAGCCGACCAAGTACAAGGTCATCTCCCGTGCGGTCGCCTACCACGGCACCCCGCAGGGCGCCCTGTCCATCACCGGTCTGCCGGGTCTGAAGGCCCCGTTCGAGCCGCTGGTGCCGGGCACCCACAAGGCCCCGAACACCAACATCTACCGCGCCCCGGAGTTCCTGGAGCGCGACGGCGTGGTGGACCCGGAGGCGTACGGGCGCTGGTGCGCCGACCAGGTCGAGCAGGCCATCCTGTTCGAGGGTGCGGACACCGTCGCCGCCGTCTTCGTCGAGCCGGTGCAGAACGCCGGTGGCTGCTTCCCGCCGCCGCCCGGGTACTTCCAGCGCCTGCGCGAGATCTGCGACCGCCACGACGTACTGCTGGTCTCGGACGAGGTCATCTGCGCCTTCGGCCGCCTGGGCACCATGTTCGGCGCCGACAAGTTCGGCTACCTGCCCGACATGATCACCTGCGCCAAGGGCATGACCTCGGGTTACTCCCCGATCGGCGCCACGATCATCTCGGACCGCATCGCCGAGCCGTTCTACAAGGGCGACAACACCTTCCTGCACGGCTACACCTTCGGTGGCCACCCGGTGTCGTCCGCGGTCGCGCTGGCCAACCTCGACATCTTCGAGCGCGAGGGCCTGAACCAGCACGTGCTCGACAACGAGTCGAAGTTCCTGGGCACCCTGAACAAGCTCCGTGACCTGCCGATCGTCGGCGACGTCCGCGGCAACGGGTACTTCTACGGCATCGAGCTCGTGAAGGACAAGACCACCAAGGAGTCCTTCAACGACGAAGAGATCGAGCGCGTGCTCTACGGCTTCCTGTCGAAGGCGCTCTTCGACAACGGCCTGTACTGCCGTGCCGACGACCGTGGCGACCCGGTCATCCAGCTGGCCCCGCCGCTGATCTCCGACCAGTCGACCTTCGACGAGATCGAGCAGATCCTGCGGAGCACGCTGACCGACGCCTGGGCGAAGATCTGAGGACCCCCGGTCTCTCTGTCCCACCCTCCGCCGAAGGGCGGTCCCGCCTCCGGGCGGGGCCGCCCTTCGGCGCTTCCGGCCGCCGGCGGCCGTCCGGAGGAGCCGGGCGGGCTTCCGGAGGGCGAACTCCGGGAAATATCGGCAGATCGGAGAGAACCGGCACGCCGGATTAGGGCGATTTTGACCATGAATGAGCCAGTGTGCCGCAACCTCAGCGCGACCTTGTCGTTCTAATCTGACGACTGTCATATCCCCATCGGCACCAGGATGGATCTCCATGTCAGCGGCCCCGCCCGACAACGACGTGCTCTGGGCCCGAGGGATCGTCAAGTCCCACCACGGCACCCCCGCCCTGCGCGGCGTCTCCATCGGCGTCCGGGACGGCGAGGTACTCGCCGTCACCGGGCCGCGCGGCTCCGGCAAGAGCACCCTGCTCGGCTGCCTCTCCGCGCTGCTCCCGGTCGACGACGGCGAGGTCTGGTTCAACAGCTCGCCCGTTCACACCCTGACCCGCGCCGGACGGGAACGGCTCCGCCGCGACCGCTTCGGCTTCGTCGGCTCCGAACCGCACCTGGTTCCCGAACTGACGGCCCGGGAGAACGTCGCCCTGCCGCTGCTGCTCTCCGGGGCCGGGCACAAGGCCGCCTACGGCTCCGCCACCGAGTGGCTGGAGCGCCTCGACGTCGCCGACTGTGCCGCCCTCCGCCCCGGCGAACTGATCCAGAGTCAGCGCCAGCGGATCGCCGTCGCCCGCGCCCTGGCCCCGCTGCCCCCGGTGGTCTTCGCCGACGACCCCACCGCACCACTGCACCGCGAAGCCCAGGACCAGGTCCTGCGGATACTGATCACCGCGGTCCGCTCGCACCAGCTCACCCTGGTGCTCGCCACCCACGAGCCGGAGCTGGCCCGCTTCGCGGACCGTACCGTCGCCCTGGTCGACGGCAGGCTGGCCACCCCGGTCGCCCCCGTCCCGCGCGGCGTCTCGCCGGTCTCCGCCGGGCGCTGAAAGGGGCCTCTCGGTGCTTTACCTCCGCCTGGTCAGGGGCTACCGGATGGCCGACTTCGGCCGCTGGCTGCTCACCGCCACCGCCGCCGCGGCGGTGGCCGCCCTCCTGCTCCGCGCCCTGGGCCACGCCCTCGGCGAACCCTCCGGAGCCTCGGTCGAACGGCTGCTGTGGTGCCTCCCACCGCTCGCCGCCGTCGGCTGGTTCGCCGCCGTCGCCGCCCGGGCCCTGCCCACCGCACGCCCCGAACGGATCACCGGTCTGACCGCTGCCGGCGCCGGCCCCGGCAGCATCCGCACCATGATCGCCGGGGAGACCGCCCTCGCCTGCGCCCTCGGCAGCGGGCTCACCCTGCTGGCCTTCCTGATCCTGCGCAACGACATCGCCGGCGCCTCGCTGGCCCCCGCGGTCGGCCTCGGCCTCCCGCTCCCGATCGCCGCTCCGGTCACCCTGCTGCTCCTGGTCCCGCTGGTGGCCGGCGCATCGGCGGCCGCGGCCGTCCCACTCACGGACGCCCTGCCGGGACACCCCGAACTCCCCCACCGCCCCGACTTCGGCGCCCTGCGGCTCGCCCTGCCCGCCGGACTGGTCCCGATCGGCCTGACCCTCGAACTGTACGGGCTGCGCCCGGGCGCGGCCCAGGACGGACGGCCGGTCGCCCTGCCCGCCGGACTCGGCACCACCAACACCGCCGCCCTGGTCGGCTGGGCCTTCGCGGCCCTCGGCCTGGCGCTGCTCACCGCCCCGCTGCTGGCCTGGGGCGGACGACTGCTGGCCCTGGGCCGTCCCACCCCGCTGCGTCTGCTCGCCGCACGCGGGCTCACCGCCGAGGCGCCCCGGCTGGGCGCACCCCTGGCGGTCCTCGCACTGAGCCTGGCCGCCGGACTGGCCGCCGTCCGTTACTGGGTCCGTAGGCCCGGCACCGTCGAGGTGGTGCCCGCGGTGGAAGCGGCACTCATCGTCGGCTGCGCGGTGGCGGCGGTCCTGATCCGGGCCGCACAGATCCGCAACTCCCGGCGGGGCGTGACAGCGGTGCTGCTCCGGCTCGGGGCCGCGCCCCGGTTGCTGCTCGGGGCCGCAGTGCTGCGTACGGCGGCCGCCGGAACCGTGCTGCTGGTCACCGGCGGCCTGACCGCCGCGCTGGCGGCGGGCGCCCTGCGGTAGGTCCGCTCCGGCTCACAGCGGCCGACTCGTCCCGTTCCGGGTCCGGTCCGGTCCGTTCCGGGTCCGGTCGGGCTCGGCGCACCGCGGAGACCGCGCACCGTCAGCCGTGGAAACGCACCAGGGGCGCGGGGCTCCGCGCGACCGGCCCGGTGAAGGCACAGGTCGTGTGGGGCCCCGCGCCCCTGGAAGATCCGGTCAGCCGGCCGCGGCCAGCTGACCGCAGGCGCCGTCGATCTCCTGGCCCCGGGTGTCGCGGACGGTGGTCGGCACACCGTACGCCTGGAGGCGGCGGACGAACTCGCGCTCGTCCTCTGGCCGGGAGGCCGTCCACTTGGAGCCCGGGGTCGGGTTCAGCGGAATCAGGTTGACGTGCACCCGGTGGTTCTTGATCAGGCGGCCCAGCAGATCGGCGCGCCATGCCTGGTCGTTGATGTCCTTGATCAGCGCGTACTCGATGGAGATCCGGCGGCCGGACTTCTCCGCGTAGTTCCAGGCCGCGTCGAGGACCTCGGCGACCTTCCATCGGGTGTTCACCGGGACCAGCTCGTCGCGCAGCTCGTCGTCGGGGGCGTGCAGCGAGAGCGCGAGACGGCAGCTCAGGCCCTCGTCCGCGAGCCGGTTCATGGCCGGAACGAGGCCGACCGTCGAGACGGTGATGCCACGCTGGGAGAGCCCGAAGCCGTCCGGGGCCGGGTCGGTGAGGCGGCGGATGGCGGACAGCACCCGGTTGTAGTTGGCGAGCGGCTCGCCCATGCCCATGAAGACCACGTTGGACAGGCGCGCCTCGCCGCCCGGGATCTCGCCGTCCTTCAGTGCCCGCATCCCGGCCGCGATCTGCTCGACGATCTCGGCCGTGGAGAGGTTGCGGGTCAGACCGGCCTGACCGGTGGCGCAGAACGGGCAGTTCATGCCACAGCCGGCCTGCGAGCTGATGCACATGGTGACCCGGTCCGGGTAGCGCATCAGCACGGACTCGACCAGGGTGCCGTCGAAGAGCTTCCAGAGCGTCTTGCGGGTGGCGTCGTCGTCGCAGGACACGTGCCGGACCACCGACATCAGCTCGGGCAGCAGCGCCTCGGTGAGCTTGCCGCGGGAGGCGGCGGGGATGTCCGTCCACTGGCCCGGGTCGTTCGACATCCGGCCGAAGTAGTGGTTCGACAGCTGCTTGGCGCGGAACGGCTGCTCGCCCAGCTCGGCGACGGCCTCCTTGCGCTCGGCGGGGCTGAGGTCGGCAAGGTGTCGCGGGGGCTTGGCGCCGCGCGGCGCGACAAAGGTCAGTTCTCCGGGCTTAGGCATGGTTGTTCCAGTGTCGCAGATCGGCGAAGTGCTCTTGGAAGGCTGCGCTGTCGGGCGGAGAACCGTGCTGCCGGACGCACAAGGCCCGGACGCGCGGGGCGTCCGGGCCTTGTGCGCAGACCGGCGGGGTCAGCTGCCGACGAAGGCCGCCAGCAGCAGCCAGACCACGGGAGCGGTCGGCAGGAGCGAGTCGAGACGGTCCATGATGCCGCCGTGGCCGGGGAGCAGGGTGCCCATGTCCTTGATGCCGAGATCCCGCTTGATCATGGACTCGGCCAGGTCACCCAGGGTCGCCGTGACCGCCGCGCAGCCGCCGAGGATCAGACCCTGCCACCATTGGCCGTCCTCGATCACGTACTGCATGATCAGCGCGCCGGCGATCATCGAGAGGCCGACGCCTCCGGCCAGCCCCTCGCGGGTCTTGCCCGGGCTGATCGTCGGCGCCAGCTTGTTCTTTCCGAACTTGTAGCCGACGGCGTACGCCCCGGTGTCGCTGCAGATGGTGACGATCAGGAAGAGCAGGATCCGCTGCGGACCGTCGTCGGCGGCCAGCATCAGCGCCACGAAGGTGGCCAGGAACGGTACGTAGAAGGCGGTGAAGATGCCTGCCGTTATGTCGCGCAGGTAGTTCTCCGGCGGCTGCTTCATCCGCCGGACCATGATCGCGAGACCGGTCACGGCCAGTGCGGCGGCCGCCCACTGGGCACCCGCCCAGTAGCCCAGCGCCGGCATCGCCACGGCGCCGGCCAACAGCGGGTAGAGCGGCGCCGCGATGCCCTTGCGTTCGGTCAGTCGGCTGCTGAGCTCCCAGACGCCGACCGCCGCGGCCGCCACCACGACGACCAGGAACAGCACCTTCACGAAGAACAGCGAAGCGACGATGACCGCGCCGAGGCCGACACCGACCCCTATCGCGGCCTGGAGATTGCGGCCGCCGCGCTGTTTACGGGGCTGCTGGTCGGACTGGGCCAAGGATGTCTCCTGGACAGAGGGCGTATCAGGGTCTGTGCCGCAAGTGGCGCCCTGATAACACCGGGGCTGCTGCGAGTGACCCGTTCGGGGCCGGCTCGCCGATCGGGGCAGCAGGTCGACCGGTACGGAGTACCGGGTCACCCGCAGCAGGGGGCGCCTGGAAGTCTGTCGAACGCCGCCCCGTGGGCCGAGGCCGTCCGGGGCGTCGCTCGGATCAGACCTCGAGCAGCTCGGCTTCCTTGTGCTTGAGCAGCTCGTCGATCTGGGCCACGTACTTGGCCGTGGTGTCGTCGAGCTCCTTCTCCGCGCGACGGCCCTCGTCCTCGCCGACCTCGCCGTCCTTGACCAGCTTGTCGATGCCGTCCTTGGCCTTGCGGCGGATCGAGCGGATGGAGACCTTGGCGTCCTCGCCCTTGCCGCGCGCGACCTTGATGTACTCCTTGCGGCGCTCCTCGGTCAGCTGCGGGAACACCACCCGGATGATCGAGCCGTCGTTGGACGGGTTGACACCCAGGTCCGAGTCGCGGATCGCCTGCTCGATGTTGCGCAGGGCGGACTTGTCGAACGGGGTGACGACCGCCATCCGCGGCTCCGGCACGGCGAACGAGGCGAGCTGGTTGATCGGCGTGATGGCGCCGTAGTAGTCCGCGACGATCTTGGCGAACATCGCCGGGTGCGCGCGGCCGGTACGGATCGCGGCGAAGTCGTCCTTCGCGACCGAAACGGCCTTCTCCATCTTCTCCTCGGCCTCGAGGAGGGTCTCTTCGATCACTGTGTGCTCCCTGTCCGGTTCATCTGCTGTTGTCCCGTACCGGTGCCCCGGACGGCTTACTGCTGCACGGCCGACTTCGGCGCGGCTGACTACGGCTCAGGCCCGGCCGGAGTCCTCGCTGATGAGTGTGCCGATCTTCTCACCCTTGACCGCCCGGGCGATATTGCCCTCGGCCAGCAGCTCGAAGACCAGGATCGGCAGGCCGTTGTCCTTGCACAGGGTGATCGCGGTCAGGTCCGCGACCTTCAGGTCCCGGGTGATCACCTCGGCGTAGTCGAGCGAGTCGAACTTGACCGCGGCAGGGTTGGTCCGCGGGTCCGAGTCGTAGACACCGTCCACACCGTTCTTGCCCATCAGCAGCACCTCGGCGTGGATCTCCAGCGCGCGCTGCACGGCCGTGGTGTCGGTGGAGAAGTACGGCATGCCCATACCCGCACCGAAGATGACGACGCGGCCCTTCTCCAGGTGCCGGACGGCGCGCAGCGGCAGGTACGGCTCAGCGACCTGGCCCATGGTGATGGCGGTCTGGACCCGGGTCTCGATGCCTTCCTTGATCAGGAAGTCCTGCAGCGCCAGGCAGTTCATCACGGTGCCGAGCATGCCCATGTAGTCGGAGCGGGCCCGGTCCATGCCGCGGACCTGCAGCTCGGCGCCGCGGAAGAAGTTGCCGCCGCCGATCACGACAGCGACCTCGGTTCCCGAGCGGACCACCGTGGCGATCTCCCGGGCGATCGCGTGCACGACGTCCGGGTCGACGCCGAGGCCGCCGCCACCGGAAAACGCCTCACCGGACAGCTTGAGCAGAACGCGGCGGCGCGAGCCACCCTGCACGGTCTCCTGCGTCTCCTGCATGGACTTCTCCTTCTCCACCTACTGGTTCACAGGGCTGGACGTTTCACAGGGCCGAGTGTGCCGTGTGGGGCCCAGACCTGTGCGTACACGCGAGGAGGCCACTGCCGCGGGAACCGGTACGGTGTCCTGCACGGCAATGGCCTCCTCGTCGTTCATGGTGCCGACGCGGCCCGCCCGTTGTCCGAGTGGCGCTGGATGAGCCCGATCGGCGCGTTCCTGGCCGCCCCAGCGGGGGGCCGGGCGATTCCTACCTTAGGCGGGAAGCGCTGGGGAACGTGGCTCAGGCGCCGACGCGGAAGCGGGCGAAGCGCACGAGCTTGACGCCGGCCTCGTCGAGGACCTTGGCGACGGTCTTCTTGTTGTCCTTGGCGAACGCCTGCTCCAGCACGGCGTTCTCCTTGACGAAGCCGGTGACGCGACCCTCGACGATCTTCGCCAGGGCGGCCTCGGGCTTGCCCTCCTCGCGAGCGGTGGCCTCGGCAACGCGGCGCTCGTTCTCGAGAGCGTCGGCCGGGATCTCCTCGCGGGAGAGGAACTTCGGCGCGAACGCGGCGATGTGCTGCGCGACGTCCTTGGCGACCTCGGCGTTCTCCTGGTCGAGCTCGACCAGGACGCCGACCTGCGGCGGCAGGTCCGGGGAGGTGCGGTGCATGTAGGCGGCGACGAAGCCGTTGCCCGAGAACTGCGCGAAGCGCTTGAAGACGATCTTCTCGCCCAGGTTGGCGTTGGCCTCGTCCACGAACTGCTGGACGGTCTTGCCGGCCTCGATCTCGCTGGCCAGAGCGGCCTCGAGGTCGGCCGGGGAGGCGGCGGCGACGTGCTTCGCCAGCGTGTCGGCGACCTCGACGAACTTCTCGCCCTTGGCGACGAAGTCGGTCTCGCAGTTCAGCTCGACCAGAACGCCGGAGTTGCCACCCTCGAGCAGGACGGCCAGGGCGCCGTTGGAGGCGTCACGGCCCTCGCGCTTGGCAACACCCTTCTGGCCCTTGATGCGAAGGAGCTCGACGGCCTTGTCGACGTTGCCCTCAGCCTCGTCCAGAGCCTTCTTGCAGTCCATCATGCCGGCGCCGGTGAGCTCACGGAGCTTCTTGACGTCCGCGGCGGTGAAGTTCGCCATGGTGTGAATCTCTTCTCGCGTCTCGCGTGTCTGCGTGGAGTTGTGCCGGGGGCTGGTGGTTCAGCCCCCGACACGGGAGAAAGGGGCACCTACCGGTGTCGTACCGGCGGGTGCCCCTCGCCCTTGGTACGTCAGGCCTGGTCGGCCTCAGCGGCCGGAGCCTCAACAGCGGCCTCGGCCTCGGCAGCGGGGGCCTCCTCGGCGGCCTTCTGGCCCTCGATGAGGTCCTTCTCCCAGGCGGCCAGCGGCTGGTCGGCGCCCGGCTCGGCCTTGGCGTCGCCCTTGGCGACACCGGCACGGGCCTTGAGGCCCTCGGCGACGGCGTCGGCGATCACGCGGGTCAGCAGGGTGACGGAGCGGATGGCGTCGTCGTTGCCCGGGATCTTGTAGTCGACCTCGTCCGGGTCGCAGTTGGTGTCGAGGATGGCGACGACCGGGATGTTCAGCTTCCGGGCCTCGCCGACCGCGATGTGCTCCTTCTTGGTGTCCACGATCCAGACAGCGCTGGGAACGCGCTGCATGTCGCGGATACCGCCGAGGGTCTTCTCCAGCTTGTCGTACTCGCGCTGGAGGACCAGGAGCTCCTTCTTGGTGAGGCCGGAGCCGGCCACATCCGTGAAGTCGATCTCGCTGAGCTCCTTGAGGCGCTGCAGACGCTTGTAGACGGTCGAGAAGTTGGTCAGCATGCCGCCGAGCCAGCGCTGGTTCACGTAGGGCATGCCCACGCGGGTGGCCTGCTCGGCGATGGCCTCCTGGGCCTGCTTCTTGGTGCCGACGAAGAGGACGCTGCCGCCGTGGGCAACGGTCTCCTTGACGAACTCGAAGGCGCGGTCGATGTAGTTCAGCGACTGCAGGAGGTCGATGATGTAGATGCCGTTGCGCTCCGTGAAGATGAAGCGCTTCATCTTCGGGTTCCAACGACGGGTCTGGTGACCGAAGTGGACGCCGCTCTCCAGCAGCTCCCGCATCGTGACGACGGCCATGGCCGTGCTCCTCAGTGTTGCGCCTGGCCCGCTTGCCCTCGTTGTTGCCGACGTCGGGAAGCTGCCAGGTCAGGCTCGGTTTGTCCGTGCCGGTCGGGTGACCGCCACGCCTGACGCCCCGGACGTGCCGAGCCACCTCGGCCTGGCGACCGCTGGGGCCGCAGCAGGCTCGGCGGACCGAGCGGCACTCGCACCGGATGTGTCGGGAGGCTGGTTCGGACCCTTGCGGATCCGCACCTTCCGACGCATTTCGACCGGTGGCGGGGCGTGCGAAGTCGACCCGGGTGGACCGGGTCGCGTGTGAAGTGTACGGGAAGCGCCGAGTGACGAGCGACTCCGGACGATGCGGGGTGGTTCCCGGGCGGCCCCGGACGGACCCGCACACGGTCCTGCGGAGTGCTCCTGAGACGCTGACGCGCCCGTCTTTTCACCCTCCCGGGGGAGCACGGGTTTCCACAGGCGGGAGTTGTCCACAGGAATCGGGGCGGGGGTGGTCAGCTGGGCGCGCGGGCAGCAGCCTCCTGCGCATGGCGAACCTTCTGACGGCAGTCCCTCTCACGGCGGGGTTCACGGGGCGGGGACTGGAGCTGGGGCTTGGACGGGCACGGGAACTGGGGCGGGGACTGGGGCGGGCGTCGGCTGGGGAACGGAGGCAGGGCCGGGCGCCGGCTTGGGCACGGTTCGCGCGCTGGACGCGCCCGGAGCTTCCCGACGGGTCTTCACGCAGGCCCGTGCCCGACTGCTGGGGAGCCCGCTGTTGCAACGTCGACGTGGCGATGCCCCCACCGGCTCCGGACCGCCGGGTCCAGGCGATGCTGTTCACACTGCTGCTGGTCGTACTGGCGCTGGTCCGGCAGCCGCTGCCGTCCGCGCATGCGGCGTGGACACCGCTCGGCGGTCAGGTCGGCCGGCCGGGAGGCGCTGCGTCCGCATCCGTACTCGGGCCTCCTGCCGTGGCTGACCCTGCCGTGGCTCGCCCCGGCGCGGGGATCGGCCCTTCTGTGGGCACCGGCCCTGGCAGCAGAAGGGGATCCGGCGTGAATGCCGGACCCGGATCGGGACGCGCATGGCCGGTCGGTGCGCGCTCCGACCTACTGCGGCGCTTCAACGCGCCACCGGCACGGTGGGCAGCCGGTCACCGCGGGGTCGACCTGGCGGCGTCGGAGGGCATGACCGTGCGGGCTGCCGCACCCGGGGTCGTCTCGTTCGTGGGGATGGTCGCAGGCCGGCCCGTGGTGACCGTGACTCACCCCTCCTCCGGGGCTCCCCCGCTGCGAACCACCTATCTGCCGGTCACCGGAAGCGTTCCGGTCGGTACTCCGGTGTCGGCAGGACAGCCCATCGGGACGGTTGCCACCGGGACGGGGCACTGCGCAACCGGCTGTCTGCACTGGGGACTGCTCCGCGGGAAGCGCTACCTCGATCCGCTGGCGCTGCTGGGCAGCGGTCAGGCTCGCCTGCTGCCGCTGGACGGCCCGTGAACGGCCTCGACGGCGGCAGCCCCGGCCGCCGGTCGTCACAGCTCAGGCGGTCTCGGCCGCAGGGGCCGCCGCCTCCGCTGCAGTCGCAGTCGCCACTTCGGTGACCAGGCCGTGCAGCGCGAACGCGACCGTGGCGTCCGCGATGGTCCCGGCATCGTCCGCCGGTGCGTGTTCGGCCTGCCGAACCGCAGCCTCGACCACGCCTTGGAGCAGTGCGGCCGCCAATCGGGGCTGGGCATGTCCAAGATCTCGAAGAGCCCGGACGACCAGTGAGACCAGCTCGGCGTGCGAAGCGCGGATACGCTCCCGGGCCGCCTCGTCCAGTTCGAGCATCGAGATCGCCGTGACCGCGCGGTGCCTCGGGTCGCCGGCCAGCGCCAACTGACCGCGCACATAGGCCTCGACCCTGGCCGCCGGACTCTCACAGGCAGCCATACCCGCCTCGATCTCGGCCGCCCAGAGCGGGAAGTCCACGGCGCAGAGCTCCTCGACCACGGCGGCCCGCGAACCGAAGTACTCGTACACGGAGGAGCGGGCCAGACCGGTCCGCGCGGCAAGAGCGGGGAAGGTGAGGGCGTCCATCCCGCCCTCGGTGAGTAGGGACCGGGCAGCGTCGAGAAGGGCCGCGCGCTGCAGCTGACGATGCTCGGCCACTGTGGCTGCTCGGATTTTCGGCACGTTCCTACTGTACGGAGACCGATGACGGCTCGGTACAGCACCACGCAACTGGCGGTCGTCGGATGTCCGGACGGGCAGGTCGGCCCACCCGCCGAACCACACGGTCAGCGGATGTCCGTCAGCTTGGCCCGGAGTTGCAGCACGGACTTGGTGTGGATCTGGCTGACCCTGCTCTCCGTCACACCCAGCACCTGGCCGATCTCGGCGAGGGTGAGGCCCTCGTAGTAGTAGAGCGTCACCACCGTCTTCTCCCGTTCGGGGAGGGTGTTGACCGCCGTGGCCAGCAGGCGGCGCAGCTCCCGGTCCTCGGCGATCTCGACGGGATTGTCGGCTCCGGTGTCCTCAAGGGTGTCCATGAGGCTCAGCCGGTCACCGCTCTCCCCCACCGGGTGCAGCAACTCGTCCAGGGCCACCACGTTCGCCAGCGAGAGCTGACTGAAGATCGCATGCAGGTCCTCGATCGCGATGCCCATCTCCGCGGCGACCTCGGGCTCGTGCGGGGTGCGGCGCAGCCTGGCCTCCAGGGTGGCGTACGTCCGCTCCACCGCCTTGGCCTTCTGCCTGATCGACCGCGGGATCCAGTCGAGCGCCCGAAGCTCGTCGATGATGGCGCCACGGATCCGGCTGATGGCGTACGTCTCGAACTTGATCGCCCGGTCCACGTCGAACTTCTCGATCGCGTCGATCAGGCCGAAGATCCCCGAGGAGACGAAGTCCGCCTGTTCCACGTTGGCGGGGAGTCCGACGCTGACCCGCCCCGCCACATATTTGACCAGCGGCGAGTAGTGCAGGATCAGCTGTTCGCGCAACCGGGTGTCCCCGGTCTCCTTGTACGAGCGCCAGAGCGACTCCAGGGCGGTGCGCTCGGCAGAGGCACGCGCGTCCACCCCGGATGCGGAGGGGGCGGCGGGCGTGCGGGACTTCACGGGCGAGGGGAGCGGCACGGGGACTGTGGTGGGCGCTGTGGCAGGTCCAGGAGCGGGAACTGCGGCGATTCCGGGGGCCGAGGCAGCTCCGGGAGTCGCGGCGGTTCCGGGAGTCGCGACGGTCTCGGGCCCCGGAGGCACCGCGCTCCCGGGGCCTCGCCGGGCAGCCGGCGGCCGGGCTCCGACCGGGGGTGAGGTCTCCTCCTTGCCGCCCGAGGACGGTGGCCGCCCGGCCTGCCGGGTCAGCCCCATCACCCCTGGCGCCTTCGGCTGGTGATCAGCGTTGGGGCGTGCCTCGGCCCCTGGCCCTCCTGAGGACCGGAGGCCACCGACTACCCGATGTCCGGGAATGTGTGTGGGCATGCGTTGGTCTGCGCCGTTCTGCCGAGTCATGTGCTGATAGGAGGCACTGCGAGCGTAGCGTGACCGACTCGCTGCGTTGTGCTACCGCCACTCGGTCGTCCCTCGAAACGGTGGCGATCCCAGCGCGCCGCTCCGTTCTCATCACCACGGCAGCCGGTTCACCACCTCCAGATGCGATTCACCGTGGTCAGGCCCGTAGGCCGACAACCGATCCGCCAGGCGCGATCCACCAGCGCGCGAGCCGGTAGCGCGGTGCACGGACCGGCGCTCGGTCGGGAAAGCACGCCTACCCGCTGAGGCCGCCGGCACATCAGCGCGGGACGGATCGGGCGCCCTTGGCCAGTCTCCAGTGCGTCCCGAACCGCTCCACGAAGCCGAGCGAGCCCAACTCGTAGAGTTTCTGCAGGGCCTCCTCGACCGGCAGACCCGCTGCGAGCGCCAGGCGTTCGACAGGTGCACCTTCGGCGGTCGCCGGCACCGCTTCCAGCACGCGTGCGATTGCGGGCTCCAGGTGGTCCCGGGGCAGGATCGGGCCGGACGGGCGCGGCGCCAGGTCATCCCCGATGGCGCCGATCAACTCGCCGATCTCGGCGGCATCGGTGACCAGGGTCGCGCCACCGCTGCGGATCAGAGCGTGCACCCCGGCGGAGAGCTCCGACGTCACCGGCCCGGCCACCCCCATGGTGTGGCGGTTGAGGTCCCTGGCCCGGCGCGCAGTGCTCAAAGCCCCACTACGGAGGGCCGCTTCGACCACCACCGTCCCTCGCGTCAACGCCGCTATCACTCGGTTCCGAAGCACGAACCGGAACCTGTTGGGGTGCTCGCCCGGCGCCAATTCGCTGAGTAGCAGACCTTGTTCGGCGATCCGCGAGATGAGTTCGAAGTTTCCCGGCGGATAGGTCTCGTCCACTCCGCAGGCGAGGACTCCGATGGTGACACCACCGACAGCGAGCGCGCCTCGATGGGCGGCGGCGTCGATCCCGTACGCGGCACCCGAGACAACCACCCAGCCACGCTCGGCCAGTTGAGCCGAGATCTCCCCGGCGACGTGCGCGCCATAGGCGGTGCAGGCCCGGGCTCCGACCATGGCGACGGAGCGCAGCGCGAGGAGACGGAGGGAGCCGGTGCCCCTGATCCAGAGACCGACCGGCCTGCTGTCGCCCAGGTCGTCGAGTTGGGAGGGCCATTCCTTGTCGCCCGGAATGATGAACCGCCCACCGACGCTGTGCACAC
This sequence comes from Kitasatospora sp. NPDC056138, assembly GCF_042264695.1. Classification (NCBI taxonomy): domain Bacteria; kingdom Bacillati; phylum Actinomycetota; class Actinomycetes; order Kitasatosporales; family Streptomycetaceae; genus Kitasatospora; species Kitasatospora sp. NPDC056138. The sequence goes on from NZ_JBHJVK010000024.1 coordinate 31,211, forward strand.
GCGCCAAGTCCGCCTCGGGGTCGAGGAACGGGAGCCTGGCGCGGTAGCCGTCGAGCCTGGTGGCGTCCAGGTCGAGATAACCGGGCACCGTACGCGCGCGGATGGCCTCGATGAGGGTGGGTGCGCTGACCTTGGAGAGCCATCGGCCGACCACCGCGTCGCCTGGTTCGATGAGGCGTGCGAGGGCTGCTCTGGCAAGCCGCTCCGGCTCCGGGGGTCCTGACCCCGGGCGGTCTGGCCCCGGTCGAACCGGCGACGACGGGACTGCCTGCGGCTGGGCCGACGGGGGTTGCCCCGGCGGCGCTGTACCCGGTGCTCCGGAAGATCGGGCGGGCGGAGCCGTGCGGGTGGACCTGGAGTGGCCGGGCTTCGAGTGGTTGGGGGTGGTCCGGATGCGGTTCACCTGTGCCTCCACGGGGACGGCAGATAGGGACGGCAGGGCAAGGGCCTTCTGAATCGACTGGTTGAGTGCCGATCAGCTTTCGCCACCCGGGTCCACATCGGGACCCTGGTGGTCGGGATCCCGAGGGGAGAGCGGCCGCGGGGTCACGGCGGGTAAGCCGCGCTCGACGCCCGTCCGGAGAACCAGGGCCGTACGGACGTCAAGCCTGGTGGGGCGGTCCCGGCCGACCAGGTCGGCGATCGTCCAGGCGACCCGCAGGACCCGGTCCAACCCCCGGGCGGTGATGATTCCGCGTTCGAGTTCCCGCTCGGCATCGGTCAGAGCCCCCGGCGCGAGCTGCCACCGGGTACGCAGGAAGTGCCCCGGCACCTCGGCGTTGGTACGCCAGGGAGTGTCGCCGAGCCGGGCAGCGGCACGCCCACGCGCCATCAGTACCCGGGCCGCGACCGTGGAAGTGTTCTCCACCGCCCCGGCGCGCTCCATCAGCTCCGCCCTTGTCACCGGGGCGACTTGGACCTGGAGGTCCACGCGGTCCAGCAGTGGACCGGAGAGCCTGGCCTGGTAGCGGTGGACCATCGCCGGGGTGCATTCGCAGCCCTCGCCCCGTCTGGAGTACCGGCCACAGGGACACGGGTTCGCCGCCAGGCACAGCTGGAACCTGGCCGGCAGCCGCAGTGATCCGGCAGCTCGGGCGATGGTGACCTCGCCTGATTCGAGCGGCTGCCGCAGGGCATCGAGCACACGGACCGGGAACTCAGGGGCTTCGTCCAGGAAGAGGACGCCCCGGTGGGCCAGTGAGACCGCACCCGGTCTCGGCAGACCGCTGCCGCCCCCGACGATGGCGGGCATGGTGGTCGAGTGGTGCGGCGCGTAGTACGGCGGGGTGTCGATCAGCGGCCGGTCGGGCGGCAGCAACCCGGCGACCGAGTGGACCGCCGTCACCTCCAGTGCCTCAGCCTGGCTGAGCGGCGGAAGCAGGCTGGGCAGCCGCTCGGCGAGCATGGTTTTCCCCGCTCCCGGCGGGACGCAGTGAACGATATACGACCTCCGGCACACTCATATAGAGGGGACAACACGCGGAACGGCCCCGCCCATGCGCCACGGGGGAAAGACGCACAGACGGGGCCGCTTATGAGTCAGCCTCGGAGCGGAACCGGGCGCTCCGGGCTGTCCAGCCACACCGTGTGGCCGTGCTCGGCGACCGTGAGTCCGAACCGGTCGAAGCCAGGGCGGTCTTGGTCGTCCCACCAGCGCCAGGCTGCCTCTACCTCGCTCCAGAGGCTCCGGGGTCCGGACTGCACCACCTCGTAGGCCGTCCGGTTCGGTTCCCAGTCAGCGGTAGCCCACGACGTGACGGCCGTGTCGTGCAGCCACAGCGTGTACGTGCCATCGTCGTACCGCTCGGTCAGCGGGAATGCCTCGGGCACCTGCACGCCGATGGCGAACATGGCCAGCCAGCCGCCGATCAAGTCCGGCGACAACGACGTTGAGGACTTGGCTCCATCAGCTGGCCAGGGGGCGGAGAGGTAGGCCAGGCTGTTGGGGCGGGCGCTTCGCTGTTGGCGGAGCCGCATGAACGCGGAAGACCCGGTGAACCGGCCGCTCGCCGTGCCGTCGTCGCCGACCGTGAGCCGGACCACGGCTTCCCCGCCGTACTCGGGCCCCCACGGCGCGACGATCACAGCGCCGGGCCGTGACTGCCGCACCCAAGCGTGGGGAATCCGCCCGACTGAACAGGTGGCGATCACCCGATCGAATGGCACCCCGTCCGCGTAGCCCTTGGCGCCGTCGCCGACCATGGGCGTGGGGAAGTACCCGGCCCGGGCGAGTCGGCGTTGCGCGCTGGTCGCGCTCTCCTCGTCCACCTCGACCGTGACGACGTTCCCGGACCCGAGCCGGTGAGACAGCAGGGCGGCGTTCCAGCCGGTTCCGGTTCCGATCTCCAGTACCCGGTTTCCGTCCTGCACGTCCAGCGCGGCGAGCATTGAGAACACCATGGTGGGCATGGAGTTGGACGACGTTGGCATGGTTCCCCAGTCGTCCCCGGTGTGCTGGCCGTCGTCCCACTGTGTGGTGAGCGGCACGTCCGAGTAGACGGCGTTCCACCACCCGGTCGGGTCGGTGTACCGGTTGACCGCCTCGCCCTGGCGCACCCCGTCAGCCTGCCCCGGCCAAACGGTGGCAGGCACAAACAGGTGGCGCGGAACCGCGTTGTAGGCGGGCAACCAGTCGGAGGTCAGCGACCCGTCAGCGATGAGCGCGGAGGCCAGCCGCCTACGACCAGCCTCCGCTACGTTCTCGGTGCTCACTCAGCGGCCCGTCGCCGGGCCCTGGCCGTCGGACGTGTTGCCGCCCTCGTCGCTGCCGCCGCCCCCGTGCTTGTTGCCGCTGCTGCTGTCGTCCTGCTGGCCACCGCCGGTCCCGGAACCGGTGCCGCCGCCGTGCTTGCCGTCGTTGTAGAGGATCCACGCGGGCATGGTTCTGTCCCTCCGAATCGTCGTCTCGACCCCCGGGTGCTCCCTTGGGCCGTTGTGCACTTGCAGGACCCGCCCCAGCCGCTCGGCCTGTCCAATGGTGGGGACGACCGGGGCGGGAATCTAGGGGTTCTCAGGCACTCAACTGCCGCTGCACGACGTACAGTCCGTCACTGGGGAGAGCGGGCGTCACGTCGTACTCATCGAGCATGCGAGCCACGAGGGATTGAGACTCGCCGTCGATCAGCTGGCCGGTGAGCCGGGCGTACTCCGTCAGCACCTTGGCCAGCGCACGGGCCGTGTTGGCGTGACAGCCGCCGAGGGAGACATGGGGCCCCTGGTAGATCCCGCGCCCGCTCACGATCGGCATCACGTCGGGGACGGACGGCAGGCCCGAAAGCCTCCACGCGGTCTCTACGGCCTCCGCTGCCGCTTCCGCCTCAGCGCGGTACTGCCTAAGGATCTCCGCCTCATGCTCCACGTCGTCCGACACGGACGCTCCCTCCGCCGCCTGCTTCACCGATGCAGGAGACGCTACGGAGGGCGGGGCGTCGAGCTCTACAAACTTGCATGAGCTTGCACGCCAATCGGCATGACCGGTAGCAGTATTGACGCTGTATCCGCTGCTCAGTGAAGCTTGTGCAAGCCCGAGCAAGCACCTAGACCAGGGAGCCGGCCATGGCCGTAGAGTTCGTTGGTATCGACCCCAACACCGACCGGGACCACTGCCCCACCGTGTGGGCGGACCCGGATGCACAGGAGATCTTGTTGCAGGGGTGGAAGCCGAGCCCCGAGACTCAGGCAGAGTGCGAGGCAAGCAGCCCCGCAAACGGTCCGGTACCCGACAGCGAAGCCATCGTCAGGATTCCGGCCCGGATGGTACCCATGATCAGGGAGGCGTGTGATGCCATCGAGCGTGCCCAACTTCGCTGAGCTGCTTGAGCAGTGCGAGCGGTCCGCCGTCCATCTGGAGCTGAGGGACTTTTACGCCCCAACAGAGCGGTTCGAGGCATGGCAGCGCGGCGAGCGGATCAACTGGGAGGACCGTGAGTCCTGGTGGCATCCCTATGACCAGTTGATCACGGACACGGTGGCTCGGGGTGTGGTCATCCGTCGAGCTCGGATCGTCTCCGAGCCCGTGTCCGAGTACATCCGGTGGGAGCACTACGTAACCCACGCCAACGTAACAGCGGGCGAAGAGGTCCGCTGGCTGCCACGGCGACAGGCCACGAGCATCCCCCTACCGGGGAACGACTTCTGGCTGTTCGATGGTGCGCTGCTTCGGGTGCACCACTTCTCCGGCGACGGCGCGGTGGTTGAGGACGAGATCACGGCAGACCCGGAGACCGTGAAGCTGTGCTCCACTGCGTTCGAAGCAGTTTGGGAGCGAGCGATCCCGCACCACCTGTACGCAATCTGACGAAGGCCAGCTCCATGCCCGCGCACTCCTCTTCGAGCGTTCAGAAGGCCCGCGAAGTTCTTGCCGGTCGGCTGAGCGAGATCCGGAAGGACGCAGGGATCAGCGGGCGGGAGCTGGCCATCAGGTGCGGCTGGTCGGAGTCGAAGTCATCCCGGATCGAGAACGCCAAGACACCTCCGTCTGACGCAGATATCAGGGCGTGGTGCCGAGCCTGTGACGCCGGCGATCAAACCCCTGACTTGATCGCCGCCAACAGGCAGTCCGCCGATGCTCATGTGCAGTGGAGACGACTCCAGCGGAGCGGTCTCCGTCACCTGCAAGAGTCCACGGCGGACCTGTACCGAGAGACCAGGATGTTCCGGGCCTACGTCTCCGACGTCATCCCTGGGTTCCTCCAAACGCCTCGATACGCCGCCGCCCTGCTGTCGTCCATCGCAGACTTCCGGGGAACCCCGAACGACGTGAGTGATGCCGTGGCGGCCCGCATCAGGCGCAACGCGGTGCTGAACAATGGCGCACGCCGGTTCTCGTTCGTACTGGAGGAGTCCGTGTTGCGGTACCGCGTGTGCAGCGCCGAGACCATGGCGGCACAGCTCGGCCACCTGCTCGGAGTCATGGACCTCCCAAATGTCGCCCTGGGCATCGTCCCGTTCGCCGCGCAACGGACCGTGTGGCCCATGCCGACCTTCACGATCTTCGACGACGGCAGGGTCCACGCGGACACGCTGGACGCCGCCTCCACGCTCACGCAGCCCAGCCAGGTCGATCTGTACGCCCGAGCCTATGAACGGCTCTCGCAAGGGGCAGTGCGGGGCGCAGCGGCGCGCTCCCTGGTGGCGGATGCCCTGGCATCCCTAGATTGACACGCGGGAACGTCAGAAGTCCCGCACCCACCCCAGCTCGCACCCCTGTTTCATGATCAACAAAAACGAGCTCCCTATTTCGCGGCGGTGTGCGCGAGCCTGGGGGCAGGGTCCCGGACGGTCATGCGCCCAGAGATTG
>NZ_JBHJVK010000024.1:36607-97862 GCF_042264695.1 Kitasatospora sp. NPDC056138
TGACCCACCCCCCGGTACGCCCCGCAAGCAGCGCATGGAGCCATACCCCCCACCTTCTAATTCGCGGCGGCGTGTCAGGCCTGGGGGCAGGGTCCCGGACGGTCATGCGCCCAGAGATTGACCCACCCCCCGGTACGCCCCGCAAGCAGCGCATGGAGCCATACCCCCCACCTTCTAATTCGCGGCGGCGTGTCAGGCCTGGGGGCAGGGTCCCCATCGCCCGTTACACCCAGAGATTGACCCGCCCCGGTGTCCCATGCGTCCGGGCAGGGGTCTCACCAGACCTACGAGTGACGGACGGTCACGACCGACAGGCGTTCCACAAACGATGGTTATCGGAACACTGTCGAACACGCCCAGATCGGGGCTCAGATCCGTTCCAAACGTCGTTCCAGAACATGCCTGCACCCCTTGACGTTTCGGAATGAGTTTTGGAACGATGGGGGCATGACGACGCACAAGAGCACCGGTCACCTGATCGGCTACAAGCGCGTGAGCACCAGCGCGCAGGATGCCCAGCTTCAGGAAGACGCCCTTCGGGAAGCCGGATGCACCGGCAAGATCTTCGAGGACAAGGCGTCCGGCAAGAACACCGACCGGGCCGGGCTTATGGCAGCGCTGGACTACATGCGCGAGGGTGACACGCTCTGCGTGTGGAAGTTGGACCGCCTCGGCCGGTCCACCAAGGACGTGCTGACCATCGCTGAGGACCTTCACCAGCGCGGGATCAGCCTGCGGATTCTGACCGGCACGCTGGCCGGTAGTTACTCGCCCAAGGGCGAGGGCAAGTTCTTCTTCACGATGATGGTCGCGTTCGCCGAACTCGAACGAGACGTGATCGTTGAGCGGACCCGTGCCGGGCTGGAAGCCGCCAAGGCTCAGGGCCGGGTCGGTGGACGGCCCAAGGCCATGACGCCGGACATGCTCGCAGCGGCGCAGCGCCGGAAGGCTGCCGGAGAGTCCTACGGGACCATCGCCAAGGCTCTAGGAGTCGGCCAGGCGACCGTGTACCGGGCGCTGACAGCCGAGTAGGGCGCAGGCGCGCAGCAAATGAGCCGTCTGCCAATGCTGGCAGGTGGCTCATTTCGCATGGATCAGCAGATCATGCCCAGGCAGTCGAGCGGCGCGCTTCGGGTGGGGAACTGCGCCTATAGCCATCAATCATTGTTCATGCAGGATTTCCTGCTCAATCCACTCGGAAAGGTGATATCGCGACCATCCGCGAGGTTGTCAGTGCTATGATCCCAAAAATATTCTCGAGTTGCTGGAGGGTGTACATATGGGGATGCGTACTTTTGCCGATGATACTGTCGGCCGGTTCCTCATGGGCAAGAGCGTGGACAATATGCCCATGGCACTCTCAAGGTGGCGCATATCGACCAACAATCCAGGGACCGCCGAGACGGTTGCTCGGCTCTTCGGTGGCACGCCGGAAGAGATCGAGAACGATGCCGAAAAAGTCATCAGCATCGATACTGATAGGGCTGCTATGCCGGTGGTGCTGGACGGCCTGTCAGCGGTCTACGGGGACTGGAAGCTCTGGAACCGAAGCAAGCTTGTCCACCACTGCGATGGTGCGAAGTTTCTGAGTCCGGAGAACAAGGTCGGTCAGCCCTGCGGGTGCCCCCCTCTGCTTGCCGAACGCAGGCAGGCAGCAAAGGACTTCAGGGGCCCCTCTCCGAGTATCACCATCCGGTTCCGGCTTGCGGATGACTATGAACTTGGCGTGTTCAAGTTCCAGACTGGCATGTGGGCGATGGAGGAGCAACTCCCTAATATCAAGAAACTACTTGAAAACATCGACGGCGACGCGCTCTGCTCACTTGAAATGGAGCGGGTCGATTTCGTCACCAAGAAGGGGCGCAATGTGTGTTACTACAAGCCCGTTCTCCGCGTCTTGGGTCCGGCGCAGAACTGACGCCGGCTCCTCGGGGGCAGATTTGTATCCCTCACCCAAAACCCCTTACGCGTATATAGGGGATTTGGGGAAGGAGCATGAATCTGCCCCCTGAGCCTACTCGGCGGCGAAGATGCCGGGTCCGCTGATGGCCGCCGGGGAGTCGGGTACGGCCACCGGCCCGCCGTACTCCGGGGTGAGTCGGATCCCCCGCAGGTACCAGACGCCGTTGATCCGGGCCTCAGTGACGCCGGACTCCGCGAGTCGGAACTTGGTGAACTGTGGGGTGAACCGGTTCGTGGCGATCCCGTTGCTGGTCTTCCACTCCTTCAATTCATGGTTGAACGAAGATCGCTGAACCTTCCCCTCGGAGTCGAACACAAAGAGGTCGTCGATCAGCGGGGCAAGGGGGTTCACCTTCTCTTTGTGCTTGCGGGTGGTCTCGCTGACGGCCTCTGGCGAGATCAGCCCTTCGCTGTAGTACCGCACGGCGCCGCGCACGCACCATGCGGCGATTCCTTCCGCTTCGGCGGCTAGCTTCTCGTCCAGCGTTCGGTCCTCGCGCCCGGCGAAGGACTGCGTGAACTCGATTGCCCGCACGCGTGACCAGATGGCCGCGCCCTGGCTCTGGAACTGCGGCAGGTAGTTGGACAGCAGGATGATCAGGTAGCGGGGCACATACTCGAACGTTTCCCGGTACAGGTGGCGCGCCTGGATGGAGTCCCCGCCGGCATGGCGCTTCAAGAGTTCGTCGTTCATGGGCGTTCCCTCGCTGCCCTCGCTGGCGGTGACGATTCGCGCCGTCCGCATCCTGGCCACGTCCTCTGTGTGGGCGTTCCCGCCCCGCTCGAACACGCTGAAGTCGACGTCCTTGACGAGATCCGGGCCGAACACCGCCTTGAGCGCCCGCACGATGGTGCCCTTGCCGTTCCGGCCGTGGCTGCCGAACCAGACGGCGAACGCGTGCTCGCGGCTCTCCCCGGTGATGGCGTAGCCCAGCAGGGTCTGTAGGTAGTCGATGACTTCCGGCTCGTCGGGGAAGACATCGGCGAGGAACCGCAGCCACGCGGGGCACTCAGCATCCGGCCGGTACCTGGTCGGCGCTTCCTGCGTCAGCATGTCCTCGGGGCGCGATTCCCTGAGTTCCCCGGTGCGCAGGTCGACCGTGCCGTTTTTGAAGGCCAGCAAATGCGGGTGCGAGTCCATCTCCGGTGCTGAGACGTGCAGTTCGGGCAGGGATTCCAGCTCGGCGGCTATGGCCTTTCGCTGCTGGGACCGGCGCAGGTTCATCGCCGCTCCGGCGAGCCAATCGCTGCCGGTCTCGCCAGCCTCGGACAGCAGACCGTTGGAGACCTTGGTCATGCCGTCGAACGCGGGGGCCTGCTTGTGGCCGATCCGCCAGACGTTCCCGGTCCACTGGAGCCACCCGAGGTGCGGCGAGAAGCGCAGACGTCCGGCGAACCGCTCGGCGCACAGGTGGGCGTAGTCCACGTGCCGGATTCCGCCGTCTTCGCTGCCAAGACGGGACTTCCACTTCTCAGGGTCGGTGGTCACCACTTCTCGCCCTCGTCTTCCTGGTAGGCGGCTGCTACGTCAGTGCGCTGCTCCCGCCGGCTCCTGCGGCGAGCACGGCTTCCCGGCTGCGGGCATGGGTCGTTGAAGATGAGATCCTGGCTGCTCAGTGGCACGCCGGGATGGTCGCTCAGTTCCTCAGCCAGGTTCTGCACCCACTCGATGAGCGCGTCTATGCGCGTGTGCGCTTGTTCGGCGCTGCTGGCGGGAGTCGGCCCCGGGTAGGTCTGTTCGGGTGCTTCTCCATTGAGCCGGGCTATGTGCTGCTTGTGTTGGTCGTTGGCTCGCTTGTTGGCGAGCTGCGCGGCCTGCCAGTAGGGCAGCGGATCGTACATGTGCCTCTCCTTGAGTCGGCTCGGTGAGCCTTGGGGTGGTGGACTGGGGAGAGCGCAGCGAATTCCCTGCGGTCCCTGGGGCGTGCAACTGCCCTCAAAAGTGAGAGGGAGCAAAGGGTTCCTGCCGCCTGTCGAAGACCCCTGCGGGTCCGTCAGCGGGCCTCTCATTTCAGGTAGAGCGCAAGGGCTTCCTGTGCCCCGTTGGTCGGCTGGTGTCCCTATCTGCCATGGAGCGCAAGGGTTGCCGTGCGCTGCTCGATCGTTTGGTCGTTAGTTTTCAAGGGGTGGGAGGCGTTCCGCCGGTGCCGCCTCTCCCCTGCGGGGGCACTGGAACGCAGGGGCTTCCTGCGCATCTCTCTGCCGGCCGAAGCCCTGTGCGGCCGTCTACGGGCACGAGAAAGCCCCCGCCGGGCCGGTTGGCCAGACGAGGGCTGAAAGGGCGCCAGAGGGGTGCCCAGGGGGCTACATGAGATCTTCGCGGGCTATGGCTTCCAGCATCTCAGCTTCGGGGTCTTCGACGTACCGGCCTACCTGCACCCGCTCAGGGTTCCAGGCCCTACGTCCTTGTGCCGGGGCTACCGCTGCCCTGATCTTGAAGTCCAGCAGCATCAGGCGCCGCTCCGCTGTATCGCGCGCTTCCCACTCCTGAGCCACCGTGCGGCCGGTAGAAACCCACTCCCAGCGCTCGGGGACTTCCGGCTCAGCCTCGATCTCTTCCAGGGCTTCCTGCCGGGCCTCAAGCTGTCGGAGGACGGCAGCCCTCGAAGCGCCCCTGAGCCCCGCCAGGTCAGCGGCCAGCGCATCAATGTCAGCCCTGAGCTGGTCCAGCTTGACCCTGCGATCATTGCCCCCGCCGACCCGGCGCTGAACCTTCATGTCCATGCGCCCGAAGCGAGTCAGGAGCCATTCCTCAACCTGCTTCTCAAGGCGGGCAGCGTTGACGGAGATACCGGAGCAGCGCCCCTGGTCACGCACACGCTTGTTGCGGGCTGCCTCGCACGTGTAGAGGTCGAGCGTCTTCCCCTTGTACACGCGGGAGTTGTAGTACAGCGTGTCATCGCAGTCGTCGCACCACGCGACGTGGAGCAGGAGGGTCGCCTTACGCCGGGGGCGCCTATTGGTCTGCCCTGCCCGGTCTAGTGCGTCCTGTAGCGCGTACCACGTCTCGTCGTCCACCAGAGCAGGGCCGACCCTGACGGGTGCGCCGAACTCATCACGGACGGCGCGACGCTCCGAGCGCTTCCCGACCACACGGTACCCGCGCAGAACCTCAGATCGGAGGAGTTGGTACAAGGCGGAGTACGTCCACTCTTCCCAGACCATCGGCGGGTGCCACTCACCCCGCGTGATCTTTCGGTACGTGCCCGGGGAAGCTTCGCCGCTGCTGGTCAGCCGGTCGATCTCCTGAGAGAGGGTCACGCCCTTGATGATGCGGGCGACCACGTCGCCAAGGACTCCAGCGGCGTAGTCGTCCCGATCGAGAACCTTTCCACCGTCCTTCTCGACCAACCGGAAGCCGTACGGCGCAGCGCCACCGAGCCAACGTCCCTGACGCCTCAGCTCGCCGCGCGACCGCAGGATTCGGGCCTTGATCGTCTCCCGTTCCATCTCAGCGAAGGCAACCATGATGGTGGTTACGAACTTGCCGTAGGGGCTGGTCAGGTCAACCTGCCCATGGACGTCCGCGAGCGTTGCCCCTTTGCTGGTCAGCGTCTCGACCAGTCCAGCGAAGTGAGCCGTGACCCGCGAGAACCGGTCGACTGACCGGGCGACCACCACGTCTACGGCGGACAGGTTGTCTAGGATCTCGCCGAAACCGGTACGGTCCTCCGGCCGGATGGACCCGGACACGTCGACATCACTCGCCACCTGCACGACTTCCCAGCCTCGGAGACGGCAGAAGTCTCGACAGTCCTGTTCCTGCGACGCGATGGACGTGCTGTCCTCTGCGTCGCGGGAAAGCCGCAGGTAGATGGCCGCTCGTATGGGGTTGGGCACTTGTCCTCCTGTATCTCGGACAGTATGTCCCACCACCCGGCGGGCCCTTGAGATAGAGGTGGTGACCGCCCGCGGCGGCGATCTCCAAGGCGCGGCGGGCTTCGTACTGCCCCGTGACATCGGCAAGGTCCAGCCGGGCGGCGTCCTCCCGCTGGTGCCCACGGATCCCGACGCCGGGGACCATCAGCCCCGACAGCGACGGTTCGCGGCGCCCGAACAGTTGGTCCGGCTCCTCGTCGGGGACCGGGGCCTGGGTGAGCACGGCGATCAGTTGGCGCAGGCTGCGGACGCCGAGCACGGAGACCCCGGGGACAAGGGCGGCCTCGGCAGCTGTCGCTTCTGCGACGACGACCTGTTTGTACCCCGCGTCCGCTGCGGCGAGGACGGACGGAAGCACCCCCCGGACCGGACGGACCCGTCCGTCCAGGCCCAGCTCGCCGATGATCAGCAGATCGGCGATGGAGGCCGGCTCCAACCGCTCGGCTGCAGCCAGGACCGCGCAGGCGACGGCGAGGTCGAAGCCGCTGCCGCTCTTCGGCACGGAGGCCGGGCTGAGGCCCACCGTCAACTTCCGCTGCGGCCAGCTCTCCCCGCTGTTGACCACTGCGGCGCGGACGCGGTCCCGTGCCTCGGTGAGGGCTTTGTCCGGCAGACCGACCAGGGCGAAGGCCGCGAGGCCGGGTTCGAGGTCGGCCTGCACCTCGACCACCACGCCGTCCACGCCGACCAGCGCAACAGAACAGGTATGGGCGAAGGCCATCTCACACCGCCCCTCGGTAGTGCTCGACCTGAGCGGCGCCCTTGACCCGGTTGACCACCGCGATCAGGTCGATCCGGACACCACCGGGCGGCAGGGGAACCGGACGGGCCTGCGGTACCGCTTGTGCCTTCGCCTCACGGTCGGCCGCAGGGCGTGCTCCAGGCTCCGCTGCGACTACCGCGACGGACCGGGCGAGGCCGTCGAAATGGGTCGGCCAGCGTTCGCCTAGCCAGCGCTCGGCCAGGTGTCGCAGGCGCTCGGCCTTGGTCCGGTCGATGCCTTCACTCGGCTGCTGGAACCCGTGCTCGGACCGGGTTTTGACCTCGCAGACCGCGAGCGTGTCGCCATCCAGGGCGACGATGTCGAGCTCACCCTCCGCGCAACGCCAGTTGCGTTCCAGGATTCTCAGACCGCCTGCGGTGAGCCACCGCGCGGCCACCTCTTCGCCGTAACGGCCGAGACCGTTGTTGGAACTCTGCACGGCTATCACCTCCGTGTCGGGGAGGTTGCCGTCCCTGCTGCAATCAGGCCAGAGGGTTCTCAATTCCTGTGGATAACTCGGGCTTGTGGATAACCCGCGTCACTCACAGGAGTGAATATCGAGCGGAGCGCTGGACACCGATCCGAACCTCGGACCAAGGTCAGCTGCCAAACGCCGCATCGTCGGAGGGCAGCTCCAGGTCGCTCTTCGCCAGCTCCTCGATATTGACGTCCTTGAAGGTCAGCACTCTCACCTTGCGGACGAACCGGGCCGGCCGGTACATGTCCCAGACCCAGGCATCCGCCATCGACACCTCGAAGAACACCTCGCCCTGGACCGAGTGCACCTGCAACTCGTAGTCGTTCGTCAGGTAGAAACGTCGTTCGGTTTCGATCACGTACTTGAACAGGCCGACGACGTCCCGGTACTCCCGGTAGAGCTTGAGCTCCATCTCGGTCTCGTACTTCTCGAGATCCTCGGCACTCATTCAGGCGTCCCCTCAACTCGTCTGGTCCACCCCATTGTGGACCACCGCACCCACTCGGAGAGCCCTACCGGCAGGACTGGCGGGCCGTCCCTCCGCAGACGGTCGACCAAGTCCGCCAGCGCAGTGGGGTAGACCGTCTCCTCGGTGGCCCGCAACTCCGGCACGGTCCACCAGCGAGCGCTCAGCAACTGCGCGTGTTCCGCTGCCTCTCGGGCAGCTGCCGACGGCCCGGCACACTGGTGCGCCGAGCCGACCCCCGCCCCGCTCCCCGGCCGACCGTGACATCCGGTCCCCGGCCCACCGTCTTCCCCGTTCCCCCGTCCGACCTCCCGGAGCCGGGCGAGGTGGAACGACTGGTCCTGCTCGTAATGCTGCCCTTGGAAGGAGTAGACAACCGTGTCGTACGCCACCACCGGTCCCAGCTCGATGTCCGTCAACCCGGTCTCCTCCGCCAGCTCGCGCAACGCTGCGTCGCTCGGCTCCTCGCCCGGCTCCAGCCCGCCGCCGGGCGTGATCCACCAGGTCACGCCCGGGACGGCCGGGTCCATGCCACGGAAGAGCAGAACCCGCCCGGCTCCGTCCAGGAGCAGGACTCGCGCCGCGCGCCGACGCTCGGCCATGCCCGTCACCTCCACCCGTCGCGGAAGCCGTCCCGCTGCCCCCAGGAGTCACGGGAGTCACGGGAGTCGCGGGAGGCCGGTGTCCCACTCGGCGGGCTTCCACGGGTACCCGGCGGACCGCACCACGCAGCCCGTCGGTCCCCGCAGCCGTCCGGCCGATGCCGGCCCGCCGGAACGCTCAGGCGCTCCGGCGCCTGAGCCTGCGGCCGAGCGAGACAACCCCGCCGAGAGCCGAGGCGACCACGACCACCGCTGCACCGCCGGCCATCGCGTACATCGCCGGCGCCACCGGCCCCGGCTCTGCTGCAAGCGGCGCACCGAGCCCGTCGAACGCAACCGTACGCCTGGTGGCACCGAACCGACCGTAGGGCCAGACCGTGGCCTCGACCCGAGCGGTCACGTCGGAATCGGGAACGGTACCGCTCGCGACATCGAGATGCGCCCGCGAGTCCAGGGAGTTCGCCCGGAAGTCCCCGAGCAGGAAGAGGCGACCGGCCGGGACGGTCGTCTTGAAGTCCGCGCCCGGCATCATCGGCAGCGCCACGTACGGTTCGTCGATCGGCTTGCCGTTCACCAGCAGGTGCTGCTTGGAGTCGCAACACGCCACGGTGTCACCGCCGACCGCCACCACCCGTTTGACCATCGTCAGGCCACCCCACTGCGAGTCCCGGAAGACGACGATGTCCCCCCGACCCACAGCTCCACCCTTCACCGTGCGGGCGAGCACGGTGTCCCCCGACTGCACCGTCGGGGACATCGAGTCGGTCGGCACCTTGTACGGACGGTAGTTGAGCACGAGCACCACGAATCCGCCGACCATCGCGGCGAAGCCGAGGCCGATCACCAGGCCGTGCAGCAGCGATCCCAGACTCCGTCGGTTCGCTGCGCCCGGCTTGCCGGCCGCAGCCGACGCCGGAGTCGTGTGCTCCACGACACCGCTCACCGCCACCGCCCCTTCCAGGTCGACCCGTGCACCGCACGAGTACGCCGCGGCGGGCTTGGAAAAGCCGACGGGCCGTGGCACGTGCGAGCAGATTACTCGCCGGTACCACGGCCCGCGCAAGACCCAACGACAGACCCGGGAGGTCTCAGCGACGAGACCTCCGAAGCCACCAGACCACCGGCAGCGCGGCCGCCGCCCCGGCGGCAGGCGGCGCCAGGGGCATCGCCGCGGCGGCCAGCCCCTTCTGGCCGAAGGTGTCGGGCACCGGCAGCGTCGACCAGTCGCTGATCGGCCAGGCGACCACGAACGCGCGACCGATGACGTTGCCCACCGGCACCGTGCCGCCACCGGGCTGGTCCTGGTGGAACCGGGAGTCCAGCGAGTCCCCACGGTGGTCACCCATCACCCAGATCCGCCCCTGCGGCACCTTCACCGGACCGAACGGCTTGTCACCACAGGGGGTGTTGCCCGGGAAGATGTACGGCTCGTTCAGCGCGAGCCCGTTGACCTTGACCGGACCGTCGCCCTGGCACTCGACGGTGTCACCGCCGACCGCGATGACCCGCTTGATCAGGTCCTTCTCATTGGCCGACGGCATCAGGCCGATGAAACTGAGCACGTTCTGCATACTCCGGACGAGGGAGTTGCTGCTCTGTTGGGCGGGCTCGTCGTTCAGCCAGCCGCCCGGGTCCTGGAAGACGACCACGTCACCGCGCTCCGGCTCCGCGCCGAACCAGGGCGTCAACTTGTCCACCAGGACTCGGTCACCGATCCGCAGAGTGTTCTCCATCGACCCCGAAGGGATCGAGAAGGCCTGGACGAAGAACGTCTTGATCACCAACGCCAGGATCAGCGCGATGCCGATCAGGATGGGCAGTTCCTTCCAGAAGGAACGCTGCTTCGGAGGTTCCGGAGTCTCCTCCGGTTCCTCGCCCGAAGAACTCACCGACCCGTCGCCGCCCTTGCCACCGCTCAACCGAGCGGCCTCGCTACCCGAACCACCACCGTCCGAGTCACCCGCCGCTCCGGCAGCCGACCCGTCCTCGCCCGGCTCCGACGGTTGTGCGGACTCGGTGGACCGGACCGTACGGCTGCCGGCGCCCTCGGGCTCGGGGGCCCCCGAGCGGGCGCCGATCACCAGATCCCCCACAACATCTCCTCCCTGCTGTGCGGACGCCTGCACGCCCGCGCTCACCAGTGCCGCACAGCGGGCACCACGCTCTGTGACTGACCGTCAATCCGCTTCAGGCCTGCCCTGCACGGGCGGTCCTGACACCGGAACAGCCTCCGGAGGCAACCGGAACGTACACCGAGCGCTCCAGAACTTCTCTATCACTCCAGGACATCAGCCCACCGCTCCCACACGGCGGATGCGGCGATCAACCGACCGGCAATCCGGGCCGGACCGCTGCCCGCCCCGGCCGTGCGAGGAATGGAATGACGCCCAACACACCCATAACGAGCGGAGGTTCCACTGGATCCGGGTTGACCCCGACTGATTCCTCGGCACCGGTGCCGCTGCCGAGGGCCCGCGGACCAGTAGCGTCCACCGACGAGGGCAGGGTGGAAAAGGAGGCAGGTACGTCAAGTTGACGCATGCGTCCCATCGGCCACGCAATCACGAAGGCCCGGCCGATCACATTGTCGACGGGGACGGTACCGTCACCGGGCTTGTCCATGTGGAAGCGGGAGTCTGCGGAGACGTCCCGGTGGTCCCCCATCACCCAGAGCCGCCCGGCCGGGACGGTGACCTTGAACGTCCGCCGCGACGGAGCGTTGCCGACTGCGACGTAGGGCTCGTCCAGCGGCTTGCCGTTCACGCTCACCCGCCCCGTGGCATCACAGCACTCCACCGTGTCCCCGGCAACACCGATCACCCGCTTGATCAGATCCTGCTCGTTCTCCGACGGCAGCAGGCCGACGTACTCGAAGACCTGCTTCACACCGTGGAGCACCGGTCCGTCCGGGGAGGGCTTCCGCTCCGACTCCAACCAACCGCCCGGGTCCTTGAAAACGACCACGTCACCGCGCTCGGGCTTTGCGCCGAACCAGGGCGTGGCCTTGTCCACCAGCACCCGGTCCCCGATCCGGATGGTCTGTTCCATCGAACCGGAAGGGATGACGAAGACCTGCACCAGGAACGTCTTCAACAGCAGTGCGATCACCAGAGCGACCACCAGGATCATCGGCAGTTCGCGAAGCAGGGAGCGGCGCCTGCGGCGCTCGGCACGGCGGGCCGTTCGTCGACGTTCGGCCCGGCCCCGGGCAATACCCGGTCCAGCAGCCGGCTCGGCAGCCAGCTCGGTCACCGCCCGGCCCACGGTCGGTTCGGCTTCCGGGCCGGGTGCCGGTTCCGCCCCCGAATCCGAATCCGCCGCCGTCCCCGACGCCGACTCTGCAACAGTCGGGCGGCCCCTACCTCTGACCCCCATGACCACCAGTCCCCTCAACGGCGGCGAACCCGGAAGGACGGTCGAGCGAAGTCCAGCGTCCGATCGGGAAGACCACCCAGTCCGCGCGGCCGATCACCTTGTCCTCGGGGACGAAGCCGCCGCCGGGCTCGCCGAGGTGGTCCCGTGAATCCCGGGAGTCACTCCGGTGGTCCCCCATCACCCACAACTTCCCGGCCGGCACTACGACGTCGAAGCCCGCCGTCGAGGGGGCGTCACCGGGATACAGGTACTCCGACTCGTCCAGCGGTACACCGTTGACCTTGATCCGACCGTCCGAGCCGGAGCAGGTGATCCGGTCCCCGCCGATCCCGATCACTCGCTTCACATAGACCGAGTCGGCACCGGAGGACAGGCCGAACCCGGCGAGGAAGCGCTGCGCAGGTGGGGGCTCGGACGCATACGGGAGGAAGGAGCCGATGCCGTCGAAGACCACCACGTCCCCGCGCTGGACGTGCCTGCCGAAGTCGTACGCCAGCTGGTTGACCAGGAGCCGGTCACCGGGGCGGAGCGTGCCCTCCATCGACTCGGACGGCACCGCGAAGGGGCGGGCGACGAAGAAGTTCACGAGCAGGAGCGTCAGCAGGCATATCCCGACTCCCAGGAGGAGCGTCCGTGAGAACCACCGGTCCCCACCCTCCGGCTGTTCCTCGCCGTCGGAGTGTGCCGTACCGGCCGACGGGGCTCCCGAACCGGGTCCGGCTCCGTCGCTCGCGTCGGCTTCGACTCCCGGGCCGGCTTCAACCCCTCCCGCTCTGCTGTCGGTTCCGCCCGCGCCGGCTTCGGTCTCTCCCGTCCCTGGAGCAGCCTCTCCCGGGAGCCGGCCTTCCGGAAGACGAACTTCGCCGGAGACGACTGCGGACCGCGACGGCGAGTCCGCACCCGGAGGTGCAGGACTGCCATCGCGGTCCGCGAGTGGTTCGTGCGTGCTCATCGGGGCTGAGCTTATCCCTAAGGTTCTCAGCCCGGTCCGAGCGTACCCAACCCCCGGCGGAGCCGAGGGTGAGCGGATCAGCGCTCGCGCTTCTCCTTGATCTTCGCGGCCTTGCCGCGCAGGTCACGCAGGTAGTACAGCTTGGCGCGGCGAACGGCACCGCGGGTGACGACCTCGATCTTCTCGACGACCGGGGTGTGCACCGGGAAGGTGCGCTCCACGCCGACGTTGAAGCTGACCTTGCGGACGGTGAAGGTCTCACCGACGCCCGCACCGTGGCGACGGATGACGACGCCCTGGAAGACCTGGACACGGGAGCGGTTGCCCTCGATGACCCGGACGTGAACCTTCAGGGTGTCACCGGCGCGGAACGCCGGGATGTCGGTGCGCAGCGAGGCCGCGTCGACAGCAGCGAGCTTGTTGCTCATGATGCTCTCCATCGCAGACGCCACGGGCCGCCTACGGAAATTCGTCTCAATGGGTTGTGTTGCGGGCCGCTTCGGCCTTCGGCGTTCCCCCCGTGGCGAGGGCGCCGGGCCACCGACCCCTACGAGAGGAGTCCGGCGACAGACAACAGTCGCCTATTCTTCCACAGCATCGGCTGCGGACCGAAATCGGCCGAGCTTCTCGTCCCAGACCAGACCGAGAATGCTGAGGGCCTCCCGTTCCTTCTTGTCAAAGGATCCGTACTGCCAGCGCTCGACGAGGTCCGGCCTGTTGGCCAGGGTCCGGGCGAAGGCCTGCTCACGGCGCCAACGGGCGATCTTGCCGTGGTGCCCGCTGAGCAGCACCTCCGGCACCGCCCGCCCGCGCCACTCGGCGGGCTTGGTGTAGACGGGGCCTTCGAGCAGGTCGGCCATGGCGCCGGGGGCGAACGAGTCGTCCCGGTGCGACTCCGCGTTGCCCAGCACGCCGGGGAGCAGGCGGGCGATCGCCTCGACCATGACCAGGACGGCGACCTCGCCGCCCGCCAGGACGTAGTCGCCGATCGATGCCTCGACCACGGGCATCCGCGTCGCGGCCTCTTCGATCACTCGGCGGTCGATGCCCTCGTAGCGGGCGGGAGCGAAGGCCAGCCAGGGCTGTGCAGCCAGTTCCTGGGCCAGTTCCTGGGTGAACGGGCGGCCGCTCGGGGTGGGTACGACCAGAGTCGGCACCGTACCCTCGGGCCCCTGGGAGACCACCGCGTCGAGCGCGGCCCCCCACGGTTCGGGCTTCATCACCATGCCGGGGCCGCCCCCGTACGGGGTGTCGTCCACGGTGCGGTGGATGTCGGTGGTCCAGCTGCGCAGGTCGTGCAGGTGCACGTCCAGCTGGCCGCGAGCGCGGGCCTTGCCGACCAGGGAGACGTTCAGCGGGTCCAGGTACTCGGGGAAGATCGTGACGACGTCGATCCGCATCTCGCTCATGCGTCGGCCTTGCCCTCGCCGGCCTCACCAGCACCGGCACCATCAGTGCCCGCACCGGCATCGACATCGGCATCCGCGTCGGCTTCACCCGAGCCGGCAGCGACCACCGCCTGATCGAGGTCGATCAGACCGAGCGGCGGGTCGATCACGACGCGCTGGTTCTCCAGGTCGATGGTGGGCACGATCTTCTCGACGAACGGCACCAGGACCTCCACCCCGTCGGCCTTCTTCACGGAGAGGAGGTCCTGGTAGGGCAGGTGGATGATCTCGGTCAGCTCGCCGACCGGAGTGCCGTCGAGCAGGACCACGTCCAGGCCGATCAGCTGGTGGTCGTAGTACTCGTCCTCCTCCTCCGGGCGCTCCTCGGGGTCGACCTCGGCGATCAGGAGGGTTCCGCGCAGCGCCTCGGCGCCGTTCCGGTCCCTCACCCCGGCGAAGCGCAGCAGCAGTCGACCGCTGTGCACCTTGCCCGACTCGACGGTCAGCGGGCCGGCCGACGCCGGGTCCGTGAGCAGCACCGCACCGGGGCCGAGCCGGAGTTCCGGCTCGTCGGTGCGGACCTCGACGCTGACGTCACCCTTGATGCCGTGGGCGCGGCCGATCTTGCCGACGACGAGCTGCACGGTGATCGCTCTCCTGAAGTTGCTGAGCTTGCGCTGCGAAGGACCGGAAGGACGGAAAAACGAAAGAAGGCCGGTCGGGACGACGAGCGTCCCGACCGGCCCCAAGCCTGACGGCTGTGCGTCAGCGAATGCTGTCCACGTCGACCAGGTCGACACGGACGTTGCGACCGCCGAGGGCGCCGACCACGGTACGCAGAGCGCGCGCGGTCCGGCCGCCCCGGCCGATCACCTTGCCGAGGTCATCGGGGTGCACCCGCACCTCGATGGTGTTACCCCGCCGCAGGTTGCGCGAACGCACCTGAACCTCGTCGGGGTGCTCGACGATGCCCTTCACCAGGTGGTCGAGGGCCTCCTCGATCACGATCAGGCCTCGGTGGAAGCGGCCTCGGCCTCAGCCTCGGCCTTGTCCGACTTCTTGGCCTTCGGGGTGATGGCAACACCGGTGGTGCTGTCCTCGAAGCCGGCGACGGCCTTGGCGAACAGGTGCGAGAAGTCCTCGACCTTCGGCTCGGCGACCTTCAGCGGCGCCGGGGCCGGCAGGCCCTTGAACTTCTGCCAGTCGCCGGTCAGCTTCAGGATGGCGAGAACCGGCTCGGTCGGCTGGGCGCCGACGGACAGCCAGTACTGGGCGCGGTCGCTGTCGACCTCGATCTTCGAGGGGTTGTAGGTCGGCTGGTAGATGCCGATCTCCTCGATCGCACGACCGTCACGCTTGGTGCGGGAGTCGGCGACGACGATGCGGTAGTGCGGGGAGCGAATCTTGCCGAGACGCTTGAGCTTGATCTTGACTGCCACGGGAGTGGATTCTCCTGGTGTTGACGTGGGTGAGCGGCCGCTGCCATCGCGTGGGGTTGCGGGGTCGGCCGTTCAAGGGACACGCCAGCCGTAGGAGAGAGGGGTCCTGCTCGGCTGCCGAGTACTCAGCTGTCCATTCTGCCACACCCCGGCCGGGAGGCCCGCCCGGGCCTCCGTCCCGGCCGGGCGACGCACTGTCGGTCGGCCGAACCGAGGGCCCCCACCCCCGGTCGAGCCGAGCTCCTGTCGCCGCAACGGCCTCCCCCCACGGTTCGACCCCGCGACAGAAGAGCCGATGACCGCGGCAGCACGCCCGCTGTCCACGGCGTTCCGAACGGGTTGAGCCGAACCCGGACGAGCGAGACGAAGCGAGACATCCGACGCCCCGGGCGACCGACGCGACTTCGACGAGCCACACCGACCACACCGAATCGACGAGTCGTACGCCATCACCGGTCCGACCAACCCGACCGGTGAAAGCCCACCGGATCGACCCGACCGGCCGGACGGGCAGAAATCACCCGACCGCCCCGGATCGGCCGACCCGACTCGCTCAACCGAGTTCGCCGAGCCGAGAGCCGCCAACGCGACCGCCTCGAGCAGCGGACCCGGCCGACCCGGCCGAGTTCGCCGACCCCACCGACACGGGTGCGTCAGGCGATCCGGAACGGCTGCTGGCAGGCACCGCAGACGATCGACGCCTGGGCGAGCACCGAGGGCACCACCCGGACGTTCCGGCCGCAGCCGCAGACCGCCTTGACCCGGACGCCCCCGCCCGAGGACCCGTGCCGCGCGGCCGGCCCGCGGAACGCACGCTGTCCGCCTTCGCCGGCCACGGCCAGCTGGTGCGCACCGAGGGCGCGGTCGAGCCGCTCGATGGTCTGGGCGTAGCGCTCCTGGGTCTCCTTGAGCATGGTCACCTGGGAGAAGCCGCTGCTAGCGTGCGGCTCGATCGGGTGGGCCAGCCCGAGCTCGCTGGCGAGCATCAGGAAGCGGCGGTTGTGGTAGCGACCGGCCCGTGAGGTGTCGCGGATGTCTCGCGCGGCAGCCAGGCCGTGGGCGGCCTCGTGCAGCAGTCGCTCGAAGCCGAGCCGCGTGCCGCAGGCCGAGGAGGACTCGCCGATCAGAGCCTCGGGCGAGGCGAGGTCGGGGAGGTCCTGGTGGTGTGCCTGGATGTCGCTCCAGGCGGCGGCCAGTTCGGCCGCGAGGACGAGGGGCTGTGTCGTGCTCACGCTATGCCAACGATGGAGTGAGAGCCGATGTTCCGCGTGTTCCCCGGCTTGGGGAATTCCCAGGAAACTCTCAGGAATGCGCATCGCTGTGTGAATTTCGCTGCTCGGATCTGACGCAAGACCAACCCCCTGCAACTGTGGGCCCAACAAGCCTCGCCGGGCTCTTGGATTTGCCTCGAGGCCGGGCCCCGTACGCATCGGCACGGCGCCGCCCCAAGGCGGACGGCCCGCGACAATGTCAGGAATTGACAGAGCCACGGGCCGTATACCGTACCGCTAGTTCCATAGGACCGGCAGTTGACTGGTCAGTAGTCTCAACTGGCAGTCTGCGGTTACTGGAACAATCGCCGCCGCCGGACTCGGAACCGAGACCGGTTAACGGGACATCAGTAGGCGCGCGCGACGATCGCGACGTTGCCTTCCTGGTCGTCCGTCAGCGGGACGGAACCGTCGGCCGCGACGATGCAGCGCACCGAGACGCCCTGCTCGGCCAGCTTGGCCTCACCCTCCGGGCCCAGTTCGGCCCAGGAGATCCGGCCCCAGCCGGTCGCGGCCGCCTCGACGGCCTCGTCGATGTTCTTGACCTCGGCGGTGCGGGCCTCGCGGCGCTCGCGGGACTCGCGGAGCAGCAGGGCCTGGTCCTCCTCGAGGATGCCGGGCAGCAGCGCGGCCAGGCCGTCGATCGAGACCGGCTCCTTGCCGCCGGGGATGCGGCGGGCGAGCATCGCGGTGCCGTTCTCCAGGTCGCGCGGACCGACCTCGATGCGCAGCGGCACTCCCTTGAGCTCCCAGTCGACGGCCCGGCGGCCGAACGGGGTGTCGGTGCGGTCGTCGACCACGACGCGGATGCCGGCGGCCTCCAGCGCGGCGCCGATCTCGCGGACCTTGGCGAGCACCGCGTCGTCGCCCTTGATGGCGAGGACGACGGCCTGGACGGCGGCCAGACGCGGCGGAACGCGCAGGCCGTTGTCGTCGCCGTGGGACATGATCAGGCCGCCGACCATACGGGTCGAGACGCCCCAGGAGGTCTGCCAGACGTACTCGCGCTCGGCGCCCTGGAGCTGGTAGGTGGTGTTGAACGCCTTGGCGAAGTTCTGCCCCAGCTCGTGGCTGGTGCCCATCTGCAGCGCCTTGCCGTCACGCATCATGCCCTCGAGGGTGAGGGTGTTGATGGCGCCGGCGAAGCGCTCCTTGGCGGTCTTGCGGCCGAGCACCACGTCGATGCCCAGCACGTTGGTCATGAAGTCGCCGTAGACGTCGGTGTGGATCATCGAGGCGTACGCGTGCGCGTCCTCGTAGCTGGCGTGGGCGGTGTGGCCCTCCTGCCAGAGGAACTCGGTGGTGCGCAGGAACACGCGGGGGCGCAGCTCCCAGCGGACCACGTTGGCCCACTGGTTGATCAGCAGCGGCAGGTCGCGGTGGCTCTGCACCCACTTGGAGAAGTACTCGTTGATGATGGTCTCGGAGGTCGGCCGGACGACGATCGGCTCGTCCAGCTCCTTGCCGCCACCGTGGGTGACCACGGCGAGCTCGGGGGCGAAGCCCTCGACGTGCTCGGCTTCCTTGGTCAGGTAGGACTGCGGGATGAACATCGGGAAGTAGGCGTTCTGGGCGCCGGCCTTCTTGATCCGGGTGTCCATCTCCTGCTGCATCCGCTCCCACAGGCCGTAGCCGTACGGTCGGATGACCATGGTGCCGCGCACCGGACCGTTGTCGGCCAGCTCGGCCTTGTTGATGAGGTCCTGGTACCAGCGCGGGAAGTCGTCCGCCTGGGGGGTGAGAACGGGTGCCTTTGCCATGGGGCAGATGGTACGGGGAGCGGGGCTCTGAGCGTGAATCGCCCTTGTCGGGTCTCGGACTCAGCGCTGCGGAGCGGGGGGCGCACGACCGCCGCGCGCGGATACCACCGCGCACCCCTCTGGACGCCGGGCCCCAGCCGCTGTTCGCTGGACTCGGGGTGGAACTTTTCGGGGGGTGTCACGGGCAGGACGACCAGAAAACCGGATGGGAGGCCGCGATGGCTTCAGCGCAGGTGACCGGTACGACCGCGCAGCGACCCAGTGCCCACGGTGGGGCGCGTTCACACGGACGGGCGCGCGACTGGGCGGAGATCCAGGAGCGCATGCTCGTACCGCTCTACCAGGCCGTGTACGAGCGCCTGGAGGTCGGCGCGGCGACCAGTCTGCTCGGTCTCGGCTGCCGGTCGGGGCTGTCCCTGCTGCTGGCGGCGGAGCGAGGTGCCCAGGCGGCCGGCCTTGAGCCGGACACGGAGCTGCGCGAGCTGGCGCAGGGCCGGCGGCTGCGGGTGTCCGGCCCCGGGCACCGCGACCGGTCCGCCGGGATGTTCCCCCGCACGGCCTACTCGCTGGTGACCCTCTTCGAACTGTGGCAGGCACCGTTCCTGCGGCCGTCCGCCGAACCCGAGCAGTCGGTGGCTCTGGCGGCCCGGCTGGCCCTCCCGGGCGGTCAGGTGGTGCTGGCGGGCTGGGGCCCGCCGGAGCGCTGCCAGAGCGCCGTCGTCCTGGACGTGGCACGCCGCCGCGCCGCCCCGGCGTCCGGCTGCGACCCGTTCGCGCTGAGCACGCCCGGCGCACTGGAGGCGCTGCTGGCCGACGCCGGACTGCGCCCGGCGGGCAGCGGCCGGGTGAACTGTCCGTTCGCCTACCCGGATCTGGACAGCGCGGTGCGCGGGATGCTCTCGACGGGCGTCTACGAGGCGGCGATCGAGGACTCCGGCGCGGCGCTGGTGGAGAAGGAGCTGGAGGAGGCGCTGCACCCGTTCGTCCAGCCGGACGCCTCGGTACGGATGGCCAACCTGTTCCGGTACGTGATCGCCGAGCGGGTCCGCTGACCGGAGGGCCACCCGACAGTCCGACAGCCCGCCGGCCGCACCCGAACTCCGGCCGCAGCCGCCGGACCGGGGCCACCGAAGCCGGAACCGCCGGGCCGAGGCCGTCCCACCACAACGGCCGGGCCGCAGCCACCGGACCGGGCCTGACCTGACCCGCCCGGCCGCAGGCGGCCGTCAGGGCGGGTCGGGCTGTCTGCGCGGCACTCCCGCCGCCCGGTGGGCGGCCTCCTCGTCCAGGGTCTCGGCCTCCAGCAGGGCCGTGACGAGGGCGTCCAGCTTCGCGCGCTGCTCGGTGAGGAGGCGGAGCGCTTCGTCGTGGCACCCGGCGACGATCCGCCGGGCCCCCTGGTCGACCGCGTCCAGCGTGGTGGGGGCGGCCGAGAGCCCGTACGCCCCCTGGCTGTCGCCCGGGACGGCGGCGAGGCGGCCGACCCGCTCGCTCATGCCCCAGCGCCCGGCCGTGCCCCGGGCGATGTTGGTGACCTGCTCCCGGTCGCTCTCGGCGCCGGTGGTGATGCTCCCGTAGACGACCTGCTCGGCGGCCGTCCCGCCGAGAGCACCGGTGATCCGGCCGCGCGGGTACGGCTCGGTGTAGGAGTACCGGTCGGTGTCGGGGTGGAGAGGGTGACGCCGAGGGCCCGGCCGCGCGGCACATGGTGATCTTGCGGACCGGGTCGGCGCCCGGCTGCGGCATGCCGAGCAGTGCGTGGCCGCTCTCGTGGTACGCGGCGCGCTCGCTCTGCGGCATCACCAGCGGCCGCACGGCACCGAGTTGGACCTTCGCCAGGACGTCCGAGAGGTCGTCCGGGCCGACCCGATCCTGCCTGCGTCTGACGGCCGGCAGGGCGGCCTCGTTGACCTGGTTGACCAGGTCAACGCCGGTCATGCCCGGGGTGACCTCGGCGAGCCGGTCGAGGTCGCTGCGCAGGGAGAGCGGCCCCCCGGGTGTGGAACCTCAGGACGGCCTCGCGGCCACCGCGGTCCGGCGTGCTGACCGGCTGACGGGCTGACGGGGAAACGCCGCGCCGCAGCTACCCCCTGGGCAGCGGCTCCCACTCCTCCGCCGTCAGGGCGAACCGCTCGTGGTCGCGCCAGGCGCCGTCCAGGAAGAGCATCCGGGGCGTGTGGCCCTCGTGCCGGAAGCCGAGCCGCTTCGCCAGCGCGATCGAACGGTCGTTCTCCGGCTGGACGTTGATCTCCAGCCGGTGCAGCCCGAGGCCGCCGCACTCCGGCGGGGCGAAGCAGCGGTCGACCACCAGTCGCATTCCCTCGCTCATCCGGCCGGTCCCGGCGAACGGCAGGTAGGAGTCGTAACCCAGCGCGCCGTTGCAGAACCGGCCCATCACGATGTTGGCCACGTTGCACTTGCCGACCAGGCCACCGGTGTCCAGGTCCACGATCAGGAAAGTCCGCAACCCGGGCCCCTGACGCTCCAGCAGGTCCGACAGGCCGTCCGGCTCGACCGGGTTCCACCGGCCGACGTGCTCGGCCGACCGACGGACCGCCTCGGCGTACAGGGCCACGTCTGCGGGCTTCGGGGCCCGGATCATCACTCGCACGCACCCATCATCCGTCATGCGTACGGCCCACAGCCATGGCGCCTTCGGGCGCCGAGCCGGCCGGGCAACGCCCACGGACACCGGGCCGACCGGGCAACGCCGAGGGGCGCGGGGAACCGCGCCACGAGCCGGGCACTCCGTGGAGCACCGGTCGCGCAGTTCCCCGCGCCCCTGGATGACCTACCCGCGCCCCGGAAGGGCTTCACCGGGCACCTGAGGACTCAGAGCAGGTCCTTGAACTCCTTGGGGAGCTCGAAGTCCGCCGGGCCCTTGCCCGCGCCAAGGCCGAAGGCGCCGCCCTCGGCCGGGGCCTGCTGGCCGCCGGGGCCGAGCGCCCTGCGCTGCGCGGCGGCCGCCTCCTCCTGCGCCCGCTTCAGCGGGTTGCCGGACTTCTTGCGCCCCTTGGCCGCCGGGGCCTTCTTGCCGGACTTCTTGGCGCCGCCGCCCATGCCCGGGATGCCCGGCATACCGGGGATGCCCTTGCCGGAGGCCATCGCGGACATCATCTTGCGGGCGTCGAAGAACCGCTCGACCAGGTTGTTGACCTCGCCGACCTGGACGCCCGAACCCTTGGCGATACGGGCGCGCCGCGAGCCGTTGATGATCTTCGGGTCGGTGCGCTCGGCCGGGGTCATCGACTTGATGATGGCGCCGACCCGGTCGACGTCCTTGTCGTCGATGTTGTTGATCTGCTCGCGGATCTGGCCCATGCCGGGCAGCATGCCGAGCAGCTTGGAGATCGAGCCCATCTTCCGGACCTGCTCCAGCTGGGCCAGGAAGTCGTCGAGGGTGAAGTCCTTGCCGCCGCCCTGCAGCTTGGAGGCGATCTTCTCGGCCTCGGCCTGCGAGAAGGTCTGCTCGGCCTTCTCGATCAGGGAGAGCACGTCGCCCATGCCCAGGATGCGCGAGGCCATCCGGTCCGGGTGGAAGGCGTCGAAGTCGTCGACCTTCTCGCCGTTGGAGGCGAACATGATCTGGCGGCCGGTGACGTGCGCCACCGAGAGCGCCGCACCGCCACGGGCGTCGCCGTCCAGCTTGGACAGCACCACACCGGTGAAGTCGACGCCCTCGAGGAAGGCCTGCGCGGTGGTCACCGCGTCCTGGCCGATCATCGCGTCGAGGACGAACAGGACCTCGTCCGGGTTGACCGCGGCGCGGATGTCCGCGGCCTGCTGCATCAGCTCGGCGTCGATACCGAGGCGGCCCGCGGTGTCGACGATGACGATGTCGTGCTGCTTCTGCCGGGCGTACTCGATCGAGTCCCGGGCGACCTTGACCGGGTCGCCGACGCCGTTGCCCGGCTCGGGGCCGTAGAAGGCGACACCGGCCCGGTCCGCCACCACGCCCAGCTGGGTGACGGCGTTGGGGCGCTGGAGGTCGCAGGCGACCAGCAGCGGGGTGTGCTTCTGCTTCTTCAGCCAGTGGCCGAGCTTGCCCGCGAGGGTGGTCTTGCCGGCACCCTGCAGACCGGCCAGCATGATGACCGTCGGGCCGGACTTGGCGTACTGCAGGCGCCGGGTCTCGCCGCCGAGGATGTTGACGAGCTCCTCGTTGACGATCTTGACGACCTGCTGGGCGGGGTTCAGCGCGCCGGAGACCTCGGAGCCCAGCGCACGGTCCTTGACCTGCTTGATGAAGGCCCGCACCACCGGCAGCGCGACATCCGCTTCGAGCAGGGCGATCCGGATCTCGCGGGCGGTGGCATCGATGTCCGCCTCACTGAGGCGGCCCTTGCCCCGGAGGTTCTTGAACGTCGCTGCGAGGCGGTCGGAGAGGGTGTCGAACACGTCGGTCGCGGGTCCCTTGCGGCATCGGTACGGGTACTGTCGTCGCCCCCAGGGTATCCGGCCGCCCCAGGTACGGTCTCCACCCCGCCCCCGGCCGCGGCCCGGGAGGCCCTCCGCCACCCGGGTGACCAGGGCCGCACCGCTCTCCGTGACCACCGGCACGTGCCGCTCGCCGACGGCCGCCGGGACCGGATGGACACCCGGCTCGGGGCCGCCGCTCCGAGGGCTCCGGCCTGCGGACCGGCGAGGTCCCGCTCAGGCCGGCCGACGGGGCCCCGCTCGGACCGGCTCCCGGCGAGGCCCCGTCGGCCCGGGCGGGGATCCGCGCAGGCCCCGCCGGCGCTCAGCACAGCGCCGTCTGCACCTGGGCGGCGACCTCCCGGGCCCGCTCGGGCGCCAGCGGGCGGCCGTCCGGACCGGTGAGGTAGAAGGCGTCCACCGCGTCCGCGCCGAGCGTGCTGACATGGGCGGTACGGACCACGACGCCCGCCGCGTCCAGGGCCCGGCCGATCCGGTGCAGCAGACCGGGGGCGTCGTGCGCGCGGACCTCCAGCACGGTGGCGCTGGACGAGCCGCCGGGGGCG
This sequence comes from Kitasatospora sp. NPDC056138, assembly GCF_042264695.1. Taxonomy (NCBI): domain Bacteria; kingdom Bacillati; phylum Actinomycetota; class Actinomycetes; order Kitasatosporales; family Streptomycetaceae; genus Kitasatospora; species Kitasatospora sp. NPDC056138. The sequence goes on from NZ_JBHJVK010000024.1 coordinate 59,925, forward strand.
ACCGCGACCACCGGGGGCGGGGTGGTGATGCCCCGGCGGCGCGGGGCCGCGGCGTCCCGTTCGGCGAGCTTGCGGGCCACGTCCAGCGAGCCGTCCAGGGCCCGGCGCAGATCCGCCCGCAGCCGGTCCGCCTCGGGCAGCTCGCCGTACGCGGCGGCGACCTTCCAGCGGATCAGCAGCACCTGGCCGGCGCCGATCGGGTCGAGCAGCCGCAGCGCCGCCGAGCGGACCGTCAGCCGGTGCAGCGCGATCACCCCGGCCGCCGTGCTCAGCAGCGCCGGGCGGTCCGGAATGGCCAGGGTCAGCTCGACGCCCGTCGGCTCGGCCGCGAAGGCGTCCTGCGGCGGCTGGGCGAGCAGGGCGAGCGCCGGTTCGCCGGTCCGGGAGGCCTCGACCGCTAGGCGCTCCTGGTCGACGGTGGGCTCGGCCTCGGCCGGGAACGGGTCGCCACCCGCGAGCTGGGCCGCCACCCGGTCCACCAGCCGCTCCACCAGGGACGCCCGCCAGCTGCTCCAGGCGGCGGGACCGGTGGCGGTCGCGTCGGCCTCGGTGAGGGCGTGCAGCAGCTCCAGGTGCGGCAGGGTGCCGACCACCTTGGTCATCAGGTCGATGGTGGCCGGATCGTCCGGGTCACGGCGGGTGGCGGTGTCGATCAGTGTCAGGTGGTGCCGGACCAGCAGGGCCAGCGTCTCGGTGTCGGCCTTGTCGAAGCCCATCCGGACCGCCACGTCCCGGACGATCACCTCGCCCGCCTCGGAGTGGTCACCGGGCCAGCCCTTGCCGAGGTCGTGCAGCAGCGCCGCGACCAGCAGCAGGTCGGGCCGGGCCACCCGGCGGGTCATCCCGGCCGCCCGGACCGCCGTCTCGACCAGGTGCCGGTCGACCGTCCAGCGGTGCACGGCGTTGCGCTGCGGCCGGCAGCGGACCCGCTCCCAGTCCGGCAGCAGGCGGGTGATCAGGCCCTCCGCCTCCAGCGCCTCCCAGACCGGCAGGCAGGACTCCCCCGCGCCGAGCAGGGTGATCAGCTGCTCGCGGGCCTCGTCGGGCCAGGGCACCGGCAGCGGCCGGCTCTCGGCGGCCAGCCGCCGCACGGTGGCGTACCCGACCGGGAGGCCGGCCTGCGCGGCGGCCGCGGCGGCGCGCAGCGGCAGCACCGGATCCTGCGCCGGGCGGGCGCCCTGGGCGAGCACCACCTCGCCGTCCTGCTCGACCACGCCCTCGGCGAGCGGCCTGCGCTCGACGGCTCCGCGTGCCACCGCGCCCGAGCCGCGCCCGGTGCCGGTGAAGGGGAAGGCCAGCCGGCCGACCCGGCGGCCCCGGCCGGTGCGGGCGGCGAGGACGCGTTCGACGGCCCGCCAGGTGACGTCACCGGCGTAGCTGATGGTGCGGGCCGCTTCGTACACCTGGCGCAGCAGGGTGTCGGCGTCGAGCACGCCGAGCCGCTCGGCGACCTGGTCCTGGTCGTGCAGGCTCAGCCGTTCGGTGGCCCGTCCGGTGGCCAGGTGCAGGGCGTCGCGGACGTCGGCGATCGTCGCGGCGGCCGCGTCCAGGCCGTCCCTGGGGGCGTCGGCGAGCCAGCTGGCGGCGATCGCGTTGAGCGCCACCACGTCCCGCAGACCGCCCCTGGCCTCCTTGAGGTCGGGCTCCAGCAGGAAGGACAACTCGCCGTGCCGCTCGGCGCGTTCGAGGCAGAGCCGGTGGAGTTCGGGCAGCCGCCTGGGGGCGGCGGCGCGCCAGTCGGCGAGTACGGCCGAGCGCAGTTCGGCGGTCAGCTCCCGGTCACCCGCGAGGTGGCGGGCGTCGAGCAGGCCGAGCTGCGCCTTGAGGTCCTCGGCGGCGACCGCACGGGCCTCGGACAGGGTGCGGACGGAGTGGTCGAGCGCGGCGCCGCCGTCCCAGACCGGGTACCAGATCCGCTCGGGCAGGGCGGCGTCGAGCGTGCCCTGGTGCAGCAGCAGGACGTCCAGGTCGCTGCGCGGCGAGAGCTCGCCGCGACCGTAGCCGCCGACCGCCACCAGAGCGGTTCCCGACGGCGCGCCGGACTCCTCGTACAGCTCGGCCAGCCAGTCGTCGGCCAGCGCGGCGAGGGCCGTCCTGCGTTCCGCGCCGTGGTGGCCGGGCTCGGCGAGCAGGCGGGCGCGGGCGGCGGCGAAGGCGGACGGACCGGCCGGGTCTTCGGCGGGAGAGGTGTCGGGGGTCGTCACGTCAAGGTCCCCATCCGTGGTGCGGGTGGTGCCGATGAGCTGGGCTCTGTGCCGAATGCTAGGCGCTGGTGCGCCGACGGGGACCGGGGAACCGGCGACCGGCCCACCACCGGGGTGCGTGGCCAGCCGTGCGGTTCCCCGGTCCCCCGGGGGTCAGAGTGCGTCGGGGCCGCGCTCCCCGGTGCGGACCCGGACGGCGGTGTCGACCGGGACGCTCCACACCTTGCCGTCGCCGATCCGGCCGGTGCGGGCGGCCTTGACCAGGACGTCGATGAGTTCGTCGGCGTCCTCGTCGGAGACCAGGACCTCGATCCGGACCTTCGGGACCAGGTCGACGGTGTACTCGGCGCCGCGGTAGACCTCGGTGTGGCCGCGCTGGCGGCCGTAGCCGCTGGCCTCGGTGACGGTGAGGCCCTGGATGCCGAAGGACTGCAGCGCGTTCTTCACCTCGTCCAGTCGGTGCGGCTTGATGACGGCGGTGATGAGCTTCATCGGGCGTCGACCTCGGTCCTCTTTGCAGGCTTCTCAGCGGTCTTGTCGGTGGGCTTGGCAGCGGTCTTGTCGGTGGCCTTGGCGGCGGGCTTCCCGGCTGGCTTCCCGGCGGGCTTCGCCGCGGGCCGGTCGGTTCCGGGGGCGGACAGGGCCCGGGCCAGGCTGGCCCCGACCGCACTGAAGTCGTAGGCCGACTCGGCGTGTTCGGCCTGGTCGATGCCGGCGACCTCGACCTCCTCGGCGACCCGGAAGCCGACGGTCCTGTGGATCGCCGTACCGAGCAGCCAGGAGAGCACGAACGAGTAGGCGGCGACCACGGCGACGCCCATCGCCTGCTTTCCGAGCTGCCCGAACCCGCCGCCGTAGAAGAGGCCCTGGGCAGTCTGCCCGACGTGGCCGGTGGCGAACAGTCCCACCGCGAGCGAGCCGACGATGCCGCCGACCGCGTGCACGCCGACCACGTCCAGTGAATCGTCGAAACCCAGACGGTACTTGAGGCCGATCGCGGCGGCGCAGACGGCCCCGGCGATCAGGCCGATCGCGATCGCGCCGAGCAGCGAGACCGAACCGCAGGCCGGGGTGATGGCGACCAGGCCGGCCACCGCACCGGAGGCGGCGCCCAGCGTGGTGAACGCGCCGTGCTTGATCCGCTCGTAGGCGAGCCAGCCGAGCATCGCGGCGGCGGTGGCGACCTGGGTGTTGAGGAAGGCCATCCCGGCCACGCCGTTGGCGGCCAGCGCCGAGCCCGCGTTGAAGCCGAACCAGCCGAACCAGAGCAGCCCGGAACCGAGCATCACCAGGGGGAGGCTGTGCGGCCGCATCGGGTCCTTCTTGAACCCGACCCGCTTGCCGAGCACCAGGCAGAGCGCGAGACCCGCGACACCGGCGTTGATGTGCACCGCCGTACCGCCGGCGAAGTCGATCACGCCGGCGCGGTCGCCGAGCCAGCCCCCGTGACCGTTGTCGAAGAAGAACACCCAGTGCGCGACCGGGAAGTAGACCACCGTCACCCAGAGCGCCACGAACAGCGCCCAGGCGGAGAACTTGGCTCTGTCCGCGACGGCACCGCTGATCAGCGCCGGGGTGATCACCGCGAACATCAGCTGGAACGAGGCGAAGGCGGTGACCGGGATGGATCCGCTGAGGTCGTTCAGCCCGATGCCGCGCATGCCGAGGAAGTCGAGGTTGCCGATCAGACCGGCGCCGGCGTCGGGGCCGAAGGCGAGCGAGTAGCCGTAGAGCACCCAGAGCACGCTGACCACGGCCAGCGAGATGAAGCTCATCGCCAGCATGTTGAGCGTGCTCTTGACCCTGACCATGCCTCCGTAGAAGAAGGCCAGGCCCGGGGTCATCAACATGACCAGGGCCGCACTGATGAACACAAAGGCGGTATCGCCCGCGCTGAAGCCGTCCGGCATCGGCGTCTCCTCTGATGAAACCGCCCCCGGGATCCCTGTCCCGTGCCACCCGGGGTGTCGGCGATGAAGAGGAGAGTGCCGAAGGCTGATTTCGGCCGATGCGGCTCGTTGTTTCGCCGGCGTGACGGCGTTGACGGGAGAGTTACGAGCACGTGAATTGCGGCCGCGTCACTTGCCGGGCTGCGCTACCGTGCGGCCGCACAGCACCGGGTGCAGCCGACGGCTCACCGACCGTGGCGCCCCTTGGGTTCCGGGGCCGGGGGAAGCCCGGCCGGCCGCGAACCGCGGGTGTCCGCGGTCGCGGCGGAAGGCCCGGGACGGCCGAAACGCCGGGGTCGCCACCGGGCGGCCTCACCCGGACGGCGGCCGCTCGGACGGCGGTCACACGGACGGGGCGAACTCCGGGATGTCGTGCACCACCCGCTCGGCCAGCCGGTCGACCGCGTCCAGGCCCTTGAAGGTCCGCGACGCGGCCGCCGAGGTCTTGCGCACCCGGGTGTTGAGCCGCTCGGACCGGACCGTCCGGGCGATGTCCACGGCCTGCTCGGCCATCACCACGGCCTGCTCGGGCTCGTTCTGCAGCAGATGGACGCTGGCCATCCCGATCAGGTTGAAGGCGTAGCTGCGGACGTGGTCGCCGTCCTGCCGGAACAGGTCCACGGCGCGCTCCATCACCGGCGCCGCCATCGAGGCGTAGAGCGGGCTGCGGGTGGAGTTGTAGGCGAGGTCACGGAAGGAGTGCGCGTTCTCCGCGTTGAGCTCCGCCTCGGAGAAGAACTTGAGCCAGTTCGGGTCGTTGTCACCGGGACGGCAGTCGCTGAAGGTGTCCTCGGCCAGTCTGGCCGCGCGGGCGCAGCGGTTGACCTCGCCGATGTTGGAGTACGCGCGGGCCTCCATCGCGTACAGCAGGGCCTGCTGGCGCGGGGTGGCGGTGTCCCGACTGCCGTACTGGGCCAGGTGGATCAGCTCCAGGGCGTCCTCGCCCCGGTTGAGGTGGATCATCTGGCGGCTCATGTCGGTGAGGATCAGCGCGCCGAACGGCCTGTCCCCGGCCTCCTTGGCGGCGTGCAGCGCCAGCACGTAGTACTTCTGGGCGCTGGGGTGCATGCCGACGTCGTACGACATCCACCCGGCCAGGTGGGCGAGTTCGGCGGTCAGCCGGAACAGCCGCTTGGTGGTCTGCTCGGGGTACGTCTCCTGCAACAGGTCGGTGACCTCGTGGAGTTGGCCGACCACGGCCTTGCGGCGCAGCCCGCCGCCGTTCTGCGCGTCCCACTGGCGGAACATCACCGTGGTCTGCTCCAGCAGTTGGAGCTCCGGCTCGGAGAGCCGGCCGGTGTGCGGCTCCCCGCCGTTGGCAGCGGCCAGGATCGGGGTGGGCGTGCCGCTCGGGCCGGGGGTGAGCCAGCGCTGCATCGGCTCGATCAGCGCGGCACCGGCGGTCAGGGCGAGCGAAGTGCCGAGGAATCCACGGCGGTTGAGCATCAGGTCACTGCGCGAGTACTCGCTGATCAGCTGGACGGTCTGGGCACCGCTCCACGGCAGGTCCACCCCGCCGCCGACGGTGCTCACCGGGACCACGGTGCGCAGCCCGAGGTCCTCGACCGAGACCACCGAACCGAAGCGCTCGGAGAACAGCTCGGACATGATCTTCGGGATCGGCTCGCGCGGCTGCTCACCGTCCAACCAGCGGCGCACCCGCGAGGTGTCGGTGCTGACGTGGTGGGCGCCGATCTGGCGCGCCCGGCGGTTGACCTGGCGGGCCAGCTCGCCCTTGGACCAGCCGCTGCGGCCGAACCAGGACGTCAGCTTCTCGTTCGGTTGCTTCTCTGCCATGGGAACGTCCCCATCCCGCCCGGCCCCACGGGGCCCCGTTTGTCATATGACCTGACCGCCGTACCTGGCGGCGTCCGTCTCGGCTCCCGCCCCCAGGTGGACGGTCCGCTGCGTTCCGTGTGCCGAACGTAACGCCCTCTCCGCCATCCGGGGGAGCACCAGCGAGGAAACGCCACCTTTCGCCACCCCTACGAGTGAACTAATCGGCACCGCACCACGCTTCACTGGAAGTCAGCCCGGCTCCGCCCCCGCCGATCGGCCCGCATTCGCCCGCTCCACGGTCAACTCGCTTCGACGACAAGGGCCTTGTCGGCCATGGACGACACGGGCCCCGTCCGCCACGACAACGGGCCCTGTCGGCCGTGACACCGGCCATGACAGAGGACGGAGACACCCAGTGCAGCAACGACGATCCGGCATCCGGCGCGCCGGGGCAAGGCGGTTCCTCGCACGAGCGACCCGAATCGGAGCACGCCGTCCAGCGCGCGCCGCCGACACACAACGCGCTCCACATCGGACAATCGACGTACCGTCACAGTCCCGTAACCACCCGCAAACACAACCTGTTGGGGGAGGCATGGACAACCTCTTCGGCGATCTCCGTTTCGGTGCCCGCCGCCGCACTCGGACCACCGTCTTCCAGGCCGCCGCCGAGTACACCGGCCGCTGGGGCTGGACGGTCGCCGTCGGCTCCGGCCGCACCCCGGCGGACGGCCGCTGCGGCTGCCGGGAAGCCCACTGCGCGGCGCCCGGCCTGCACACCGCCGTCGGCCCGGAGCACACCGTCAGCCCCCGCCCGGAGGCCGGACCCCCCGCCGTCGCACTGCGCGAGCTCTGGGCCGGCGACGCGCCCGTGCTCCTTCCGGCCGGGCGCTCCTTCGACGTCCTGGACGTACCGGCGCAGCCCGGTCTGCAGGCACTGGTCCGGCTGGAGCGGATGGGCACCCGGGTCGGCCCGGTGCTCGCCCTCCCGACCGGCCGGCTGCTCTTCTTCGTCGCGGTCGGCACCGCCCAGCGGCTGCCCGAACTGCTGTACCGGATGGGGTGGGACGACGCCGCCCTCGACCTGGCCTGCCACGGCGAGGGCAGCTGGATCGCCGCACCGCCCAGTTCACTCGGCTCGCTCGGGCCGGTCCGCTGGCTGCGCCGCCCGTCCCGCGAGAGCGCCGGCTGCCCCCCGGAGGCCCGGCTGCTGCTCGGCACCCTCGCCTACGCCTGCCACCGCAGCCGCGAACGCTCGGCCGAACCCGCCTGGCTCGCCTCCTGAGCCTCGGGGGACGGCCCTTCGAGGCGGAGGGTGAGCGGAGCCGGGGCGCGGGGAGGTGCGCGCCCGGCGGTCGGCGGAGCCCCGATCCCGCGCCCGGCGCCACCGCAGGATCGAACCCGCGAGACGCCCGACGGAGCTGCGGGGTTCCCCACGCCTGTGCCTCCGCTCGCTCCGGCCCCTGAGGAACGCGGTCGCTGCGTCCGGGCACACGCCGAAGGGCCCGCCCCTGCGTGGGGCGGGCCCTTCGGTCGGCGGGCTACCGGGTGACGGCCTACCGGGCGATCAGTCCCCGATCAGCGCGTCCACGAACGCGCCCGGCTCGAACGGCGCCAGGTCGTCCGCACCCTCACCGAGCCCGATCAGCTTGACCGGGACACCCAGCTCGCGCTGGACGGCGACCACGATGCCGCCCTTGGCGGTACCGTCCAGCTTGGTGAGCACGATGCCGGTGATGTCCACGACCTCGGCGAAGACCCGGGCCTGGACCAGGCCGTTCTGACCGGTGGTGGCGTCGAGCACCAGCAGCACCTCGTCCACCGGGCCGTGCTTCTCGACGACCCGCTTGACCTTGCCGAGCTCGTCCATCAGGCCGGTCTTGGTGTGCAGCCGGCCGGCGGTGTCGATCAGGACGGTGTCCGCCTGCTCGGCGATGCCCTCCTTGACCGCGTCGAAGGCGACCGAGGCGGGGTCGCCGCCCTCGGGCCCGCGCACGGTCTGCGCGCCGACCCGCTCGCCCCAGGTCTGCAGCTGGTCGGCGGCGGCGGCACGGAAGGTGTCGGCCGCGCCGAGCACGACCTTGCGGCCGTCCGCGACCAGGACCCGGCCCAGCTTGCCGGAGGTGGTGGTCTTGCCGACGCCGTTGACGCCGACCACCAGGACGACGGCCGGTCGGCCGCCCTCGTGCTTGGCGGTCTTCAGCGAACGGTCGGCGTCCGCGCCGATCAGCGCGACCAGCTCCTCGTGCAGCAGCCCCCGCAGTTCCTCCGGCGTACGGGTGCCGAGCACCTTGACCCTGGTGCGCAGCTTGTCCACCAGCTCCTGGGTGGGCGCGACACCGACGTCGGCGGTGAGCAGGGTCTCCTCGATCTCCTCCCAGGTGTCCTCGTCCAGCCGCTCCCGGGAGAGCAGCGTGAGCAGCCCCTTGCCGAGCGAGTTCTGCGAGCGGGAGAGCCGGGAGCGCAACCGGACCAGGCGGCCGGCGGTGGGCTCGGGGACCTCGAGGGCGGGGGCCTCCTCGGCGGCCGCCGGGAGCTCCACCTCCTCGACCGTCCCGGCGGGCTCCGCCACCGTCGGCGCGGCCTGCTCACCGACCCGGGCCTCGCCCGGCTCGGCCTCCGGAGCGGCCGTCGGCGCGGCGGTCGGCTCGGCCTTCGGCTCGGCCGGCCTGGTGATGACGGGTGCCTCGGACTTCGGAGGCAGCTGCTTCTGCCGTCTGCCGTTGACGACGAGCCCCGCGACCGCACCGATGGCGATCACGGCGATGACGACGGCAAGGATCACGTATTCCACATAGATCTCCCTTGCTGGATCCCCCGACCGGACGGCCGAGGGGTGACAGTGATCCTTCGGTCGGCTAGGCGCACCGCGCTGCCGCTCCACTGCTGCGCCCCGGCCGGGTCATCGGGGACCGGTCGGGACCTGGCCGCCATGAGGTGATCACAACGACCGAGTGAGAAGCCCCCTCGTCCGTGAGGGGGAGGATTCACAACCTGTCCAGTATCCGTGACCGGCCCCCCGATACGGGCAGAAGCCCCGGGAGCCGGGCCGGTGGATCAGCCCGGCCCGCCGACCGGACCCGTGACCGCCCGTCCGCCGACGAGCTCCCCGCCCGTCGGCCCGGTCGCCGGCTGCCGGGGCGCGGGGGCCCGCCCGCGCTCGCGGTGCTCGTCGCGCAGCCGCTGGCTGATCACCTGCGAGATGCCGTCGCCCTTCATCGTGACCCCGTACAGCGCGTCGGCCGACTCCATGGTCAGCTTCTGGTGGGTGATCACGATCAGCTGGGAGCTCTCCCGCAGCTCCTCCATGATGGCGATCAGCCGCCGCAGGTTGGTCTCGTCCAGCGCCGCCTCCACCTCGTCCATCACGTAGAACGGGCTGGGCCGCGCCTTGAAGATGGCGACCAGCAGCGCCACCGCCGTCAGTGAGCGTTCGCCGCCGGAGAGCAGCGAGAGCCGCTTGACCTTCTTGCCCGGCGGCCGGGCCTCCACCTCCACCCCGGTGGTCAGCATGGACTCCGGCTCGGTGAGCACCAGCCGCCCCTCCCCGCCGGGGAAGAGCCGCGAGAACACGCCTTCGAACTGGGCCGCCGTGTCCTGGTAGGCCGAGGTGAAGAGCTGCTCGACCCTGGCGTCCACGTCCCGGACGATGTCCAGCAGGTCGCGGCGGCTCCGCTTCAGGTCGTCCAGCTGCTCGCCCAGGAACCGGTGCCGCTCCTCCAGTGCCGCGAACTCCTCCAGCGCGAGCGGGTTGACCTTCCCGAGCTGCTGGTACGCCCGCTCGGCCGCCTTGAGCCGCCGTTCCTGCTCGCCGCGCTCGTACGGCCTCGGCTCGCCGGGCTCCCCGCCGTCCTCCGGCAGCGCGGGCGGCACCGGCTGGTCCGGGCCGTACGAGGCGAGCAGTTCGCCGCCCTCGATGCCGAACTCCTCCAGCGCCCTGGCCTCCAACTGCTCGATCCGCAGCCGCTTCTCCGCCCGCAGCACCTCGTCCCGGTGCCCGGCGTCCACCAGCCTGTCCAGTTCGGACTTGAGTTCGCGGCCGCTCTCGCGGCCCGCCCGCAGCTCCGCCTCGCGTTCGGCGCGGGCCTGCTCGACCTCCGACCGCTCGGTGGCGGCCCGGACCAGCGAATGCTCCAGCCGGGCCAGCAGCTGCCGGGCCCCGGCCGCGACGGCGGCGGCGACGGACGCCTCGTGCCGGGCCCGCTCGCGGCGCTCGGCCGCGCGGGCCCGGGCCTCGCGCTCCGCCCGTGCGGCGCGGTCGAGCTGGTCCGCCCGCCCGGCCAGGTTGCGGACCCGCTCCTCGTGCGTACGGACCGAGAGCCTGGCCTCCAGTTCGGTCTGCCGGGCCCGGACGGCCTCCTCGGCGAGCCGCTCGCGCCGGGAGCCGTCCGGCTCGTCCTCACCGGACCCGGCCGCCTCCTCGGCGACGGCCAGCCGCTCGGCCAGCTCGTCGGCCGCCGCCAGGGCCTCGGCCAGCCCCTGCTCCGCCCCGGCCACCGCGGCCGCCAGTCGTTCGGCCTCCCCGGCCGCCGCCCTGGCCTGGCCGCCGAGGCGTCCGAGCGTGCCGGCGGTCCTGGCCTGCTCCTTCTCGGCCTGCCGCCGCCGTACCGCCAGCTGCTCGACCTCGGCGGCCAGCGTTCCGTGCCGCCGCTTGGCCGATTCCGTGCGCTCGGCCAGCTCCGCGCACCGGGCGCCGAGTTCACCGAGCAGCTCGTCCGCCTCGGCCACCGCCGCCCGGGTCTCCAGCAGGCTCGGCGTACCGGCGGAACCGCCCTGGGCGAAACCGGCGCCGAACAGATCCCCCTCGGCCGTGACCGCGGTCAAATCGGGCCGCTCGGAGATCAGTTGACGCGCCTCGTCCAGGGAGGCGACGACGGCCGCCCGGGCCAGCAGCGCTTCGACGGCCGCGCGCAGCCCGCTCGGCGACTCCACCAACTCGGCCGCCCAGCGCGCGCCGTGCGGAAGCCCACCGCGCTCGGCCACGGGCACGGGCACGGCGGAACCCGCGATCAGCAGCGCGGCCCGGCCCGTGTCCTGCTCGCGCAGCAGTCGCAGCGCCCGTGCGGCGGCGTCCACGCCGTCCACCGCGACCGCGTCCGCCGCCGCGCCGAGCGCCGCCGAGATCGCGGCCTCGTACCCGGGCGTGACCCGCAGCAACTGCGCCGCCTGGCCGAGCAGTCCGGCCGGCCGGTCCCCCGCGCCGAGCAGCGCGTCGCTGCCGTCCCTGCGCCGCAGCCCGAGGGACAGCACCTCGTGCCGCGCCGCCAGCGCGGCCCGCTCGCGCTCGGCCAGACCCGAGGCTTCGCGCACGGCGGCGAGTTCACGCTCGGCCTCGGCCAGCGCCCCCCTCGTCCGCTCGTGCGCGGTGTCCAGCTCCCGGTCCCCCGCCGCCTCGCCGTCGACCTGCTCCCGGAGCTGCCGGTACTCCTGCTGCGCAGCCTGCGCGCGCAGCAGTGCCGCGTCCCCGGCCTCGGTCAGCCGCCCGATCTCGGCCTGCGCCCCGGCCGCCCGGGAACGGGCCGCCGCCGCCTGGCCCTGCAACCGGGCGAGGCCCTCCCGCCGGTCGGCGAGGGCGCGGGCGGCGGCCTTCAACCGCGCTTCCTCCAGGGCCAGTTCACGTTCGAACCCGGACTTCCGTTCGACCGCCTCGGCGAGCGCGTACTGTGCCTGCTCCAGCGCCTCGGCGAGGGCGGCTTCCTCCTCCCGGACCCGGGCGGCCTCCCGCTCCAGCTCCTCGGGGTCACGCCCGCGCCGCTCCTCCCCCTGGCCGCCGCCGGTCGCGTGCCGCACGCGCGCCTCGGCCAGTCCGATGGTGCCCCGGGCCCGTTCGATGAGGGCGGACAGCCGGTACCAGGACTGCCGGGCGGCCTCCAGCTGCGGCCCGAGCTGCTCGACCTGGGCCTCCAGGACGGCTTCGCGCTGCTGGGCCCTGGCCAGCTCCTGCTCCACGGTGGAACGGCGGAGCCCCAGCGCCAACTCGTCGGCGATCTCGGCTTCGACGGCCCGGCGCAGCGTGAGCAGGTCGTCCGCGAGCAGCCGCAGTCTGGCATCGCGCAGCTCGGCCTGGATCCCGGCGGCCCGGCGGGCGATCTTCGCCTGTCGGCCCAACGGCCCCAGCTGGCGGCGGAGTTCGGCCACCAGGTCCTGGACTCGGTTGAGGTTGCCCTGCATCGCGTCCAGCTTCCGCAGCGCCTTCTCCTTGCGCTTGCGGTGCTTGAGCACCCCGGCCGCCTCCTCGATGAAGGCCCGCCGCCCCATCGGGTCGGCGTGCAGGACCGAGTCCAACTGCCCCTGCCCGACGATGACGTGCATCTCCCGGCCGATGCCGGAGTCGGAGAGCAGTTCCTGGATGTCCAGCAGGCGGCAGACGCTGCCGTTGAGCGCGTACTCGCTGCCGCCGTTGCGGAACATCGTCCGGGTGATGGTGACTTCGGAGTAGTCGATGGGCAGCGCGCCGTCGGTGTTGTCGATGGTGAGGCTGACCTCGGCCCGGCCGAGCGGCGCACGCCCGCCGGCCCCGGCGAAGATGACGTCCTCCATCTTGCCGCCGCGCAGCGACTTGGCCCCCTGCTCCCCCATCACCCAGGAGAGCGCGTCGACCACGTTGGACTTGCCGGAGCCGTTCGGTCCGACCACGCAGGTGATGCCCGGCTCGAAGCGCAGCGTGGTGGCCGAGGCGAAGGATTTGAACCCGCGCAGCGTGAGACTCTTCAGGTGCACGCGTCCTCTTCCTGGCCTCGGCAGATGTCCGCTGGCCGACTGTATCCGGCCGTACGCACAGCAACCCGCCAGGCGGCGGTTTGACCACGCCGGAGGAAGGGCAGTCTCCCCCTCGACGGCGCGTCCTCGGCGCGGCGCCCCGGGACGTCGGTCCCCGGACACGACGAAGGGACGCCACCCGGGCGTCCCTCGGAAGCTGCGTCCCATATACGGCTGCATCCGCGTATACGGGAAGCTCAAGCGCAGCAGCGTCGATCGGTGAGGATCGGGTCAGGATCAGGTGAGTGCGGGCTCCCGCTGATCCAGTTCGATGCTGCTGAGCAGCGAGTGCTCGTCAGCGACAGCGGTGAGTGCGTCGTTCTCGGCCTGCACCCGGAGGAGTTCCGCCTCCAGGTCCTGAACGCGCTGCTGCAGCCGTCGCATCTCGGAGAGCATTCGCGGGTCGGGGCCGCCGACGTACCCGAGAAGCGCCTTTGCCATGATGAATGGTCCTCCACGCTGAGTGACCGAACCGAAACGGTTTAGGTCTAGGGGGAAGGGGGGTACGCACCCGTCAGCGCGCCGGAAGTGCCGACTGGGCACCGCCGGAATGCCGCCATGAGCTGCGCCCACGAAAACATGACCCTGCCGGGAGAACGCAGACTGGTGCGCGGGCTTTCAGCGTCTCACCAAAGACCGTACGGGTCAACACGATCACCGCACGCTACCGCGCGCCTGTCACCTGCATGGCGGGATTGTCACGCCACGGGGACGATCGGGCCATCGGGAACGGCACCGCTCGAACCCGGGATGGATCACTGTTCGCTGCGGAGTCAACCACGAGTCTGCCCAGAAGGCAACCGTATGACACCGGCAGTTGCCCTACGCCCGCCCCAGCCGCAGGTCAGCGGAGTGCGAAGCTGTCGTAACCGTCGCCGGTGGTGCTCCAGATCTCGGTGACGCCGACGACCCTGCCGGGTGTGTCGGGCCCGCGCAGCAGGGCGAGCAGCCGCTCGCAGTCGGCGTGGGAGCCCTCGGCGACCACCTGGACCCGGCCGTCGCCGAGGTTGCTGGTGTACCCGGTCAGACCGATCTCCATCGCCCGGGCCCTGGTCCACCAGCGGAACCCGACCTCCTGGACCTTGCCCCGTACCCAGATGGTGGCCCGGACCGGCCGGGTGCTGTCGTGACCGTGCATGGCCCCGACCCTATCCGGCAGTCGAACCCTCATTCGACGACCGGCCCGTGCCGGTCCCAGCCCGGGCTGTTGACCCGCAGGGTGAGGTCCGGGCCGGTGGCCTCCTCGCCGCAGGTGCGGCAGGTCCAGGCGGGATCGAGCGGGTGCGGGTGGTGGCCGGCGGGGGCGTGGTCGAGAGTGACCGGGGGCTCGGGCAGCAGCCAGCGGTCGCCCCAGGAGAGCAGCGCCTGGGTGACGGGCACCAGCTCCCGGCCGGCCTCGGTGAGGTGGTACTCGTACCGCAACGGGCGCTCCTGGTACGGGCGGCGCTCGATCACTCCGGCCTCCTCCAGTGCCCGTAGCCGGGCGGTGAGCCGGTCGCGCGGGGCACCGGTGTTCTGCACGATCCGCTCGAAGCGGTGGTTCCCGTAGAGGAGTTCGCGGACGGCCAGCAGCGCCCACTTCTCCCCGACGACCAGCAGCGCGGCGGCGATCGAGCAGGGGCGGCCCGGGAGGTTCTCGGCGGCGTGGGAGGTCACCGCGCCAGCCTGCCACAGCGCCGGGGTTCCGGCCCCGGGCCGGTGGACGGCACCGGCCCCGGCGAACCTGCCGAGCAGGTCACCGGGGCCGGGTGGTGGATCGGGGCCGCCGTGCGGTGGGTCGCGAGCGGGGCCGTGGTGGGGTCAGAAGCCGCCGAAGTCGCCGCCGTCGCCGCCACCGCCGAAGCCGCCGTCGTCGAAACCGCCGAAGTCGGAGCTGTTGAAGTCCGCGCCGCTGACGTCGCCGCCCTCGAAGCCGGAGCCGTGGCCGTCACCGGCCGCCCAGGCGGTGTCGGGCCCGGCGATGACCGAGCCGAGCGCGGTACCGACCAGCAGACCCGGCAGCAGGCCGCCGCCGAAGTAGCCACCGGCCCACGGGCTGTAGGCCGGGCCCGCGTTCCAGTACGGCTGCTGGCCGTACTCGGTCTGCACGGTCCGGATGTCCGGCTGCCGGCCACTGGCGAGGCGGGCGGCGTCCGTCCCGCAGGCGGGCACGGTGCGCGGCGCGCCGCCCTCGGGCGCCCAGTCGACGTCCTCCACCGACGGGCCGTGGCGCGGGTCGAAGAAGCACGGCGGGCGGCGGTCCGGCAGCGGACGCTTCTCCCGCCGGGCGGCCAGCGTGGCCAGTGAGAACCGGCCGTCCGCCAGCGCCTCGGTGACCGGCGCGACGTCGGCGGGCCGCTCGGCCGCGTCCATGGTCTGCTTGGCGCGCTCGTAGGAGTCGAGGGCGTGCGAGTAGTCGGCGCGCTGGGCGTCGTCGGCGTCGGGCGCACCGGGGTTGAAGTCGAGGCGGTCGAGCTCCTCGCCGAAGGCGGTGATGTCCTCGTCCACGACGGTGCGCAGCTGGGCGAGCTCGGCGCGGGCCTGCTCCTCCCGGCGCTTCCTGGCCCGGCGGAACAGCAGGAGGACCCCGCCGCCCGCCAGTGCCAGCAGGGCGAGCGGGATGACGATCGCGGCGGTGCTGACCCCGCCGGAGCCGGACTCGGCGGCGTGGCCCCTGACCTGGCCGACGGCCTGGTCCACGAAGTCGTTCAGGGTCGCGTCGATGTCTCCCGGGTGGGCGCGGAACGCGGCGCCGGCCATGTTGGCCGCGGTGTTCGGGGAGAGTGCCGCCCGGTCCGGGAAGGCCTTGAACTGGCTGCCGTGCCAGATCGCGTAGACACCGACCACGCCGACCCTGGTCCGCAGGTCGCGGGCGACGGTCGCGCTCGGGTACTGAGCGTTGTCGGGGACGACCGCGACGTAGATCGGCTTGTCGGCGTCCTCGAGCTTCCGGCTCAGGGCCGCTGCCTGGTCCTCGGAGAAGCGGCTGGTCATCGCCGGATCGACGTAGACCTGGCTCTTCTTCAGTGCGGTCGCGGCCTCGTCGATGCCGCCCGCCGCCGAGGCGGTGGGCGCGACCAGCAGGAGGAGCAGCCCCAGCAGGCCCGCCAGCATCGCCGCCGAGCGGGCGGCGGGCCTGGCGGCCGGGGAACGGCGGAGCACAGTTCTCATGGGAGAGACGCTACCTGGCCGGGCCACCGCGACGGGACCTGCCCCAGGTGCACGTCACCCCCGCCGAGCGGCTCGGCACGGGTTCCTCCCGACGGGTGACTCGGCGCCTCCTCGCAGCAGGCATAGTTGTGCTGATCAGTCCTGCCAGATCCGATCGGAGCTTTTGGTGATCCTCGGTCTTGTCACCGCCGTCGCGGCGTCCGCCTGCTACGGCACCGGTTCGGTGCTCCAGGCGGTCGGCTCACGCCGCTCCGCCCGTGAGGAGGCGGCGGCCGCCGGCTCCGGCGCCGGGGTCACCGAACACGGCGGACCGAGCCTCTCCTCCACCGCCAAGGCCGTGGTGACCTGGGAGTTCATCCTCGGCACCGTCCTGGACTTCGTCGGCTTCGGGCTCGGCGCACTGGCCGCCCGGCTGCTGCCGCTCTTCCTCTCCCAGACCATCATCAGCGCCAACCTGGTGATCACCGCCGTGCTGAGCATCAAGCTGCTCGGCCTGCGTCTGAAGAACCTCGAATGGGCCTCGATCGGTGTGCTCTGCGGTGCACTGGTGCTGCTCGCCACGGCCGCGGGGCCGGAGGGCGGCCACCACGTCGAGATGGCGGTGCACTGGTGGCTGCTGGGCGTGTCGGTGGTGCTGATCGCAGGCGGCAGCCTGATCGTCCGGCGGCTCGGTTCGAGCGGGGCGATCGTCGCCGGTCTGCTCTCCGGCCTGGGCTTCGGCGCCCTGGGCATCGGCGTCCGGATCCTGAACGGCGTCGAGCCCTTCGGCCTCGGTGAGCTGGCCTCGGACCCGGCGCTGTACGCGATCCTGGTCGGCGGGATCGGCGGGATGTACCTGCACACCGTCGCGCTGCAGGTCGGCTCGGTCAACGGTGCCACGGCCGCGCTGGTGGTCGGGGAGACCGTGGTGCCCGGCGCCGTCGGCGTGCTGTGGCTGGGCGACTCCTCGCGGGCCGGCCTGGGCTGGCTGGCCGTCTTCGGCTTCCTCCTCGCGGTGGTCAGCGCGGTCGGTGTCGCCTACTTCGGCCAGGAGGAGGCCGAGACCCACGGCGCCCAGCCCAAGATCCCGGAGCCGGCCCACCGCTAGGCGGGCCCCTCCCGGGGAAGCTCCGCGGACTCCTCAGGGGTGCGGGGAGCCGCGTGGGAAGCCGTTCCCGCGCGGTTCCCCGCGCCGCTGGTCGTACCGGCCGGCCGGGCGGTGCACGACTGCTCGCACGGCTCCCGGTGCCCCGGGAGGAGTCGGCCCCCTCCGGTGCCGGGTCGGCTCGGTGCAGCGCGCGGGGTCGGGTCAGCGCAGCGCGCGGGGCGGGCGCTGGCAGCGCGGGCAGAAGTAGCTGGAGCGGTTCATCCAGGCGGCCCGGCGGATCGGAGTGCCGCAGCGGCGGCAGGGTTCGCCCTCGCGCCCGTACGCGTCCAGGTCGCGGGAGAAGTAGCCGCTCTCACCGTTCACGTTGACGTACAGGCTGTCGAAGCTGGTGCCGCCGACCGCGAGGGCGGCGTTCATCACGTCCCGGGCGTGCTGCAGCAGCAGTGCGGTCTGCGGGCGGGTCAGCGTCGCGGTGGGCCGCTCGTAGTGCAGTCCGGCGCGCCACAGCGACTCGTCGGCGTAGATGTTGCCGACGCCGCTGATCAGGGTCTGGTCGAGCAGGGCGCGCTTGACCGTGGTGCGCTTGGCGCGCAGTGCGGCGATGAAGGCGCCGTCGTCGAAGCGGGGGTCGAGCGGGTCGCGGGCGATGTGCGCGATGGAGACCGGGGTGCCCTCGGGGTCGTCCGCCTCGGCCTCCTCGACGGCGAGGCCGCCGAAGGTGCGCTGGTCGACGAAGCGCAGCTCGCGGGCGCCGTCGGTGAAGCGGAAGCGGACCCGCAGATGGGTCTCGTCGGGCACGGCGGAGTCCTGGACGAGCAGCTGACCGCTCATGCCCAGGTGCCCGATCATCGAGAAACCGGTGCCGAGCGGGACCCAGAGGTACTTGCCGCGCCGCTGCGCCTGGCCGAAGGTGGCGCCGGTCAGCCGGGCGGTGAAGTCGGGGGCGCCGCCGGGCTGGCGGCGCACCGCGCGCGGGTGCAGGACCTGCACCTCGGCGACGGTCCGACCGGTGATCCAGCGGGCCAGACCGCGCCGGACCACCTCGACCTCGGGAAGCTCGGGCACTCCCGCGGCCTCAGGCCGCGTTGCCGGGCAGCTGGTCGGCGTACTTGGCCTTGATGGCCCGCCAGGCGCTCTCGGCGGCCTTCTGCTCGGCTTCCTTCTTCGAGCGGCCGCTGCCGTGTCCGAAGTCCTCGCCGGCCACCCGGGCGGCCGCGTCGAAGGTCTTCTCGTGGTCGGGGCCCGACTCGGTGACGACGTACTCGGGGACGCCGATACCGGCGGCCGCGGTGAGTTCCTGGAGGCTGGTCTTCCAGTCCAGTCCGGCGCCGAGCTGAGAGGACTCCTCGATCAGCGGGTCGAACAGCCGGTGGACGAACTCGGTGGCCGCCTCCAGGCCCTTGTCCAGGTAGATGGCGCCGATCACGGCCTCGACGGTGTCGGCGAGGATCGACGACTTGTCCCGGCCGCCGGTGCCCTCTTCGCCCTTGCCGAGCCGGATGAAGGTGCCGAGCTCGAGACCGCGTCCGACCTCGGCGAGCGCACGGGAATTGACCACCGCGGCGCGCAGCTTGGCGAGCGTGCCCTCGGCGACCTCCGGGTGGAGGCGGTAGAGGGTGTCGGTCACCACCAGGCCCAGCACCGAGTCGCCGAGGAACTCCAGGCGCTCGTTGGTGGGCAGCCCACCGTTCTCGTACGCGTACGAGCGGTGGGTCAGCGAACGTACCAGAAGGGCGCGCTCAAGTGAGTACCCGAGGCGCCCTTCCAGGACGTCGTATTCGGTCGAAGCCGGCCCGCCGGCCTTACTCCCGTTGGAAGCGGACTTGCGGGAAGAGTTGCTCTCCGACATCGATCCGTACACCCGCCGATCAGACCGAGAGGACCTGGCGACGGTTGTACGTGCCGCAGCTCGGGCACGCGATGTGCGCCAGCTTCGGCTCGTGGCAGCGGTCGCACGCCACGAGGGCCGGAGCAACGGCCTTCCAGTTGGACCGGCGGTGGCGCGTGTTGCTGCGCGACATCTTCCGCTTCGGAACAGCCACGGCTACTTCTCCTGGTTCTCGGCGAGACCCTCACGGGTGTCGCTGTTCTTGTTCTCGTCACCCTCGTCGCCGGGGGCGGCGGAGAGTCCCTGCAGAGCCGCCCACCGAGGGTCGGCGGCGTCGTGGTGGTGGTCCGGGTCGTCGCTCAGGCGTGCCCCGCACTCGGAGCACAGACCCAGGCAGTCTTCCTGGCACACCGGCTGCAGCGGCAGTGCGAGCACCACCGCGTCACGCAGCACCGGCTGGAGGTCGAAGAAATCGCCCTCCAGGCGGTAAGTCTCTTCGTCCGAGTCCTCGTCGAGGTCCTCGGCCCCGGCGGTCCGGGCGCGGTGGCGCTCGTCGGACTCCGGGTAGTAGTAGAGCTCCTGGAAGTCCACGTCGAGGTCGTCCTCGATGGGCTCCAGGCAGCGAACGCACTCGCCCTCGACGTGGGCCTCGGCGGTGCCGGACACCAGCACGCCCTCGACCACCGACTCCAGGCGGAGCTCCAGCTTGAGCTCGCTCTTCTCCGGTACGGCGATCACATCGATGATGCCCAGGCCCTCCGGGGCCTCCAGGGTCCGGGAGATCCTGCGCATCGATCCCGCGCGGCGGCCGAGCTCGTGCGTGTCGAACACGAGCGGGTCGCGGTGGTCGAGGCGGTTCAAGGTTTCCTGACTTCCTGGCGGCGACACGCATCCCTGCGAGTCGCGAAATGGGTTCGTACGATGTGCGGCACCGCGCCGGGGTTACGAGCGAGCAGCCGGACGATCCGGCGCTGAGCAGGCCGGAGTGGTCAGACTACCGGACACTGGGGCCTGGCCCAACTCCGGCGATCGGCTACCGTCCGCCGAGCTCCCTCAGCCTGGTCATGTCGATCATGCTGGTGTCGAAGAAGCTGGTCTCGTCCAGACCCGCCTGCTGCTGGTGGGGCAGCTGTGCCTGCGGGGGCTGGTGGGGCTGCGGAGGCTGCTGCGGGTAGCCACCACCGGCCTCCGGCAGCGGGTTGCCCCACGCGTCGTAGCCCTGCTCCTGGTACACCGGCTGCTGCGCGTAGACCTGCGGAACGCCGTACGGGTCGTGCAGTCCGGGGTCCTGCGGCGGGTAGCCGGGCTGCGCCGGGTAGCCGCCGCCCTCCGGCTGGGAGTGCCCCCACGGGTTGCCGTACGGATCCGTCTGCGGCTGGCCCGCCGGGTCGAAACCGCCGTTGTAGACCTCGGCGTACTGCTCGGCGGGCGGGGTGAAGTCGGCGGCCGGGGCGAAGTGGTTGTCGTATCCCTCCTCGCCCGGCGCCTGCCAGCCCGTCGCGGCCGCGGCCGGAGCCTGGGCCTGCTCGGGCCAGCTCTGCTGCTGCGGCACCTCCTCGCGGTACCAGGGCTGCTCCTCGCCGTCCTCGGCGAAGCCGGCGGCGACCGCCTCGGCCCTGACCTTGAGCTGCTGCGCCTCGTCGGCGGCGGCCAGGTAGGCGCCCAGCTCGTCGATCGGGGCCTTGCCGAGGAGCTTGTCGCGGCCCTTGCCGACCGCCTCCAGGGTCGCGCTGAGCACGGTCTCCAGGGTGGCGAGCTTCACATCGACGTACTCGTCCACCTCGGGGCTCGGCGTGCCGCGCGGACGGAACTCGTCGCCCTCGCCCTCGGCGCCCGTGTCGAAGGCGTCGCCGCGGAGCTTCTGCCGGCCGCGGCCGACCGAGCCCAGGGTCTTGGTGAGCACGACCTCGAAGTTGGCCAGCTTGCTGTCCACGTAGTCGTCGGCTTCGGCACGCTTGGTCTCGATCTCGGCGCGGGCCTCGGAGAGGATCCGGTCGGCCTCGTTCTGGGCGCGGCGGACCACCTCGGTGTCCGAGATCAGCGAACCGCGCTCGTCGTGCGCGCCCCGGATGATCTGGTTGGCCTGGGCCTGCGCGTCGGCCACCACCTGCTCGTGGTCGGCCATCACCGACTTGGCCTGGGCGAGTTCGGACGGGAGGGCCTCACGCAGTTCCTGGAGCAGGCCCACCAGCTCGGCCCGATTCACCACGCAGGACGCCGACATGGGCATCGAGCGGGCGTTCTCCACCGCCGCGACGATCGCGTCGAGTCTGTTCTGCACGTCCACGGGCGCTTCTGTCTTTCCGTGTGCCGCCGAGGTGCGGCGGAGGCAGGCCCGGACGGCACAGCATCGCCACCGGGCAGTGGAGTACTGACTGTACGGCCACTCACCCCGCAGCTCACAACGGCCGTGCCCGTCGAGCCGTCCGGGCGGCGGCCGTCGGCGGTGACAGCCCGCCAGAACCGTCCGATCGGCCCGGTTCCGGGCCGGGTTGGCGCCGCCGGCCGGTCTACCCCTGCGCGGCGTTCCGCTCGGCGATCCGCTCGGTCAGCCGGCGGTGGACCGTCCCGGGCAGCAGGTGCGAGACGTCCCCGCCGTACGAGGCAACCTCCTTGACCAGGCTGGAGGAGAGGAAGCTGTACGTCGGCGAGGTCGGCACGAAGAGCGTCTCGACGCCGGTGAGTCCGTGGTTCATCTGAGCCATCTGCAGCTCGTAGTCGAAGTCGCTGACCGCCCGCAGCCCCTTGATGATCGCGGGGATCCCGCGGTCCCGGCAGTAGTCCACCAGCAGGCCCTGGTGCGACTCGACCACCACGTTCCCGTACGGGGCGGTGGTCTCCTCGATCAGCGCGATGCGCTCCGCGATGCTGAACATGCCCTGCTTGTTGGGGTTGATCAGCACCGCGACATGGACGACGTCGTAGAGCTTCGACGCACGCTCGATGATGTCGAGGTGGCCGTTGGTGATCGGGTCGAAGGATCCCGGGCAGACGGCGCGGCGCATGGCGTGGACTCCCTTGTGGGGTGCGGTGCTACGAGTCTTGATCAACCTCGGCAGCGGCGCGACCGTACCAGAGGGTGCCCTCGCCGTACCGGCGTGAGCGCAGCACTTCGAAGCCCTCGGGCCAGCCGAACTCACCGCCCCTGGTGCTGCGTTCCACGGTGACGAGTGCGCCGTCCGCGATCCAGCCCCCGGCCAGGAGTGTGATCAGCATCTCCCGCACCGCGTCGTCGGTGACCGCGTACGGCGGGTCGACGAAGACCAGGTCGTACGGGGTGGCGGGAGCCGGGCCCGCGAGCACCCGCTCGGCGCGGTCGGCGCGGAGCTCGGCGCCCGGGAGGTCGACCGTGCGGATGTTCGCGCGGATGGTGCGGGCCGCGCTCGCGTCCGCCTCGACCAGCAGGGTGTGCTCCGCACCGCGGGACAGCGCCTCCAGGCCCACCGCGCCCGAACCTCCGAACAGGTCCAGCATCCGGGCGCCGTGGATCGTCCCGCGCAGGGACTCCAGTGTGGAGAACATCGCCTCCCTCGCCTTGTCCGAGGTCGGGCGGGTGTTCCGGCCGGGCGGCACGGCCAGGCGCCGGCCGCCGGCCGCACCGGCGATCACGCGGGTCATGAGGTGCAGGGTCCTTTCGTGGGTCGGCCACCACGCTATATGGACCCGCCCCCCGGGCGCCCACTCGTGCCGCCGCCCGGGCGCGGGGCTCTGCCCCGGGGTGGCCGCCCGCACAGCCGGCCGGCCGCCCGCGCGGCCCCGCGCCCGGGGTGGCACCGGGCCGACCGGTTACTCGGTCGGCGCCGCGGCGCCCAGCAGGGCCGGGGAGGCGTAGCGGGACCAGGAGAGGCAACCGTCGGGCGGGCAGTACTCGGGGCGGCGCGGGTCGTGGCCGAGCTCGCGCAGCTTGGTGCGGACCGAGTCGGGTGTGCGGCCGAAGCGGGCCGCGATCCGGGCGATGGTCTCGCTCTCGTGGAAGCGGCGGACCAGCTCCTCCTCGTGCTGCGGCACCCACGGGGCGCCGTGGCCGGGGTACAGCTCGCGCAGCACGTCACGGTCGGGGATGGGCTCGGCGACGTCGGCGACGATGGACAGCGCCCGCAGCGCGCGGTTGAGCGCGATCCGGAGGCTGGCGACGTCCTCGACCGGGAGGCGGAGCTTGCCGGCGGCGAGCGGGCTGGCGGACGCCCCCTCGCGCCAGCCGGTCAGGGTGAGGGTGACTTCGCGGTCGTCCTCGCTGGCGAGCTCGATCCGGAAGATCTTGTCGCCGAGCGGGAGCTCGTTGAGATGACGAAATGCCATGGCAGGACCCCCAAATGTCGTGCCGGGTAAGCACCTTGAGGTGCGTCCCGAACACCTTCATTCTCTCCCGGGGCACTGACAATCGGCCGCCCCGACCGGGCGGCCGACCCTCTCGTCAGCCCTTCTCCAGGTACTCCGCGCGGTCCTCGTCGAGGAGGCTCTCCAGGGCGGTGCGCAGGTCCGGGTGGTCGGCGAGGGACGGGTCCCCGGCGACCAGGGCAGCGGCCTCCTCGCGGGCGGTGGCGATGACGTCCTCGTCCTCCAGGACGGAGAGCACCTTCAGCGAGGACTTCACCCCGGACTGGGCCTGCCCGAGCACATCGCCCTCGCGGCGCTGCTCCAGGTCGATCCGGGAGAGCTCGAAGCCGTCCAGCGTGCCGGCCACCGCGTCCAGCCGGGCGCGGGCCGCGCTGCCCGCGGGCATGTCGCTGACCAGCAGGCAGAGGCCGGGGGCACTGCCCCGGCCGACCCGGCCGCGCAGCTGGTGCAGCTGGGAGACGCCGAAGCGGTCGGCGTCCATGATGACCATCACGGTGGCGTTGGGGACGTTGACGCCGACCTCGATCACCGTGGTGGCGACCAGGACGTCCACCTCCCCCGCCGTGAAGCGCTTCATCACGTCGTCCTTGGCCTCGGGCGTGAGCCGCCCGTGCAGGATCTCCACCCGGAGGCCGGCCAGCGGACCCTTGGTCAGCATCTCCGCGGTCTCCACCACCGAGAGCGGCGGCCTGCGGTCGTCGGCGGAGGCGCCCACGTCCTCCGGGTCGTCCGGCACGGCCTTGCGCTTCTTCTTCGGGTCCGCCGGCTCGTCGCCGATCCGGGGGCAGACGACGTACGCCTGGTGGCCCTTGCCGACCTCCTCGCGGACCCGCTCCCAGGCGCGGGCCAGGAAGTTGGGCTTCTCCAGGGCGGGCACCACATGGCTGGAGATCGGTGAACGCCCGGCCGGGAGCTGGTCGAGGACGGAGGTCTCCAGGTCGCCGAAGACCGTCATGGCGACGGTGCGCGGGATCGGGGTGGCCGTCATGACCAGCAGGTGCGGGGGCTGTTCGCCCTTGGCGCGCAGCGCGTCCCGCTGCTCGACGCCGAAGCGGTGCTGCTCGTCCACCACGACCAGGCCGAGGTCCTGGAACTGGATCCGGTCCTCGATCAGGGCGTGGGTGCCGATCGTCAGGCCGGCGTCGCCGCAGGCCATGTCGAGCATCACCTGGCGGCGGGCGGGGGCGCCCATCGAGCCGGTGAGCAGCGCGACCTTCGTCCCCAGCTCGGAGCCGCCGAGCATGCCGCCCTCGGCCAGGTCGCCCATCATCTCGACGATCGAGCGGTGGTGCTGCTGGGCGAGGACCTCGGTCGGGGCGAGGAGGACCGCCTGGCCGCCCGCGTCGACCACGGTCAGCATGGCCCGCAGCGCGACCAGCGTCTTGCCGGAGCCGACCTCGCCCTGGAGCAGGCGGTGCATCGGGTGGGCGGAGGCGAGGTCGGCGGCGATCTCGGCGGAGACCTTCTGCTGGCCGTCGGTGAGGGTGAACGGCAGCCGGGCGTCGAAGGCGGCCAACAGCCCGTCCGGGCGGGCCTGTCGGGGCACCGCGGGCAGCGCGGCGTCGGCGGCCCGGCGCTGGGCCAGGGCGACCTGGAGGACGAACGCCTCGTCCCAGCGCAGGCGGCTCTGGGCCCGCTCGCGCTCCGCCTGGTTGCGCGGCCGGTGGATGAGCTCCAGCGCCTCGGGCAGCGGGATCAGCCGGTGCTTGTCGCGCAGTTCGGCGGGCAGCGGCTCACCGACGTCGCCGAGGTGCTTGGTGAGGGCGGTCTCGATGCAGATGGACAGCTTCCAGCTGGGCATCTGGGCGCTGGCCGGGTAGACCGGGATCAGCCGGCCCGCGAACTGCCGGGCGGCGCCGCCCGCGTCGTCACCGGCGGCGGTCTCCTCGTCCAGCAGCTGGTAGTCGGGCGAGGCGAGTTGGCGGGTGCGGTTGAACAGGCCGACCTTGCCCGCGAACAGGCCCTGGGCGCCCGTGCGCAGCTCCTTCTGCCGCCAGCCCTGGTTGAAGAAGACCAGCGACAGCCGGCTGCGGCCGTCGGTGACGATCACTTCGAGGCGGTCGCCCTTGCGCGCCTTGAAGGGGATCAGGGTCACCTTCTCGATCCGGGCGAGGACGGTGACGTGCTCGTCCACCTCCAGCTCGTCCAGGCTGGTGAGCTGGCCGCGCTCGACGTAGCGGCGCGGGTAGTGGTGCAGCAGGTCGCCGACCGTGCGCAGCTTGAGGCTGTCGGCCAGCACCTTCGCGGTACGGTCGCCGACCAGCTTGGTCAGTGGTTCATCGAGAGCGCCCATCGCACCCTGTGTACACCACGGCTGCGACAGTCCGGGTCACTCCACCCCGATGAGCAGCGGCGCGGCCTCCTGGCCGCCGTGGAAGACCAGGGTGTCGACCTCCGGCCGCTGCCGGCGGGCGAGTGCCACCAACTGGTCGGCCAGGCCCGCGGGTACGCCTTCGCCGAGGACCAGGGTGACCAGTTCGCCGCCGGCCGCCAGCATCCGGGAGAGCACCACGGCGCCGGTCTCGGCCAGTCCGGTGCCGATCACGGCGACGTCGCCGTCGATCAGGCCGAGGACGTCCCCGGCCTGGCAGACCCCGGCCATCGTCCAGGACTCGCCCTCGGCGACGGCGAGTTCCGCGCAGCGGGTGGCGCCGGCGGCGGAGGTCATGGCGACCACGTCCTCGTCGAAGCGCCGGGCGCTCTCGTGGACGGCCAGCGCGGCCAGCCCCTGCACCGGCGAGCGGGTGGGCAGGACGGCGATCCGCACGCCCTCCTCGCGGAGCTGGTCGGCGGCGGCCCCGGCGGCGGCGCGCAGTTCGGGGTCGTTCAGCAGCAGGACGACCTCGCGGGCGGCGCAGCGGCGGACGGCCTCGGCGAGTTCGGTGCTGGCGGGCGGGCGGTCGGGGTCGGCGAGCAGGACCGCCGAGCCGGCCTGTTCGCAGAGTTCGGCGAGACCGGTGCCGGAGACCACGCTGAGGACGGCGCGGCCCTCGGGTTCGGCCCGGGTGCGTTCCCCCGCGCGGGCGGCGGCCTCGGCGAAGTGCGTGATCCGGATCCGGTGCGGGCGTCCCGCCTCGACCCCGGCCTCGACGGCGGCTCCGGCGTCGTCCACGTGCACGTGCACGTTCCACAGGCCGTCGCCGCCGCCGACCACCAGGGAGTCGCCGAGGGCGGCGAGCCTGGTGCGGAGCAGCCGCAGGGCCTCGTCGGGCGCGTCCAGCAGGTAGACCACCTCGAAGGCGGGGTGGCCCGGGCCCGCCGGGCGCCGGTGGCCCTCGCAGCCGTCCGGCTGGCCGGTCTCGGCCGGGGTGGGCCCGCCGAGCCCCTGGCGCAGCGCGACCGGGCCCATCGGGGTCTGTCCGGCGACGGCGTCGGCGAGGGCGCCGAGCACGGCCACCAGCCCGCGGCCGCCCGCGTCCACCACCCCCGCCTCGGCGAGCACGTCCAGCTGCTCGGGGGTGTGCATCAGCGCGGTCCGGGCGGCCCGGTAGGCGGTGTCGGCGGTCTCGGCGAGGCCGCCGGCGGCCCTGGCGGCGGCCCTGGCGGCCTCGGCGGCGACGGTGAGCAGGGTTCCCTCGACGGGTTCGGCGACGGCCTGGTAGGCGGCCTCGGCGGCCCGCTGGAGGGCCTGGCGGAGCAGTACGGGGTCGCCGCCCCGGGCGAGCACCTCGGCCATGCCGCGCAGCAGCTGGGCGAGGATCACGCCGGAGTTGCCGCGGGCCCCGATCAGGGCGCCCCTGGCCATGGCGGCCATGGCGGCGCCGAGGCCCGGCCCCTCCGGGTGTTCGGCGAAGCAGCTCTCCACGGCGGCGGCGGCGGACTCGACGGTCAGGTAGAGGTTGGTGCCGGTGTCCCCGTCGGGGACGGGGTAGACGTTGAGTGCGTCGATCTCCTCGCGGGCCTGCCCGAGGGCGGTCAGGGCGAGGCGGCTCCAGGTGCGGACGGTCGGGGCGTCGAGCGTGTCCAGCACCAGCTCTCCTCCGGGTGAACGCCACGGGAACACGACGGAACGCGGTGGCGAGGGGCGATACCCGCAGGTTATCGGTGGCCGTCCGCAGGTCGCGCGCAGGGCGATCACCGCCGGTCAGCGGGGGGCGACGGAAACGATCATCGTCCGGAGCATGGTAGTTTCGTTGAACCGGAGGAGGCGTTGTATGCTCTCCCGGTTGCCTGGAACAACCCGGGCTCACCCCTTGAACCGATCCGTACCACGCGAGTGGCCCGGGAGGATCAGCCGGGGTTTTCGAACGTAAATGATCTGAAGTCTTGGAGTGACTCCTGTGGCTGCCAACTGCGACGTCTGCGGCAAGGGGCCGGGCTTCGGCAACAGCATCTCCCACTCGCACCGCCGTACCCCCCGTCGTTGGAACCCCAACATCCAGACGGTGCGCGCTGTGATTGGGCGGACGCCGAAGCGGCTCAACGTCTGCACCTCGTGCATCAAGGCCGGTAAGGTCTCGCGCTGACGCGCAGACCGGTAAGCCGGTCCTCCGGACAGCCGATCCACCCTCGGGTGGGTCGGCTATCTGTTTTGCCTTGCCGTACGGCCCGGGGCTCCCGCCCCGGGCCGTGGACGTGTCCGGGCCTCAATACCCGTCCGGGCGCCAGCGCCAGCCGTGGTCGACCGGCCCGATACCCGCGCCGAGCGGGAAGCCCCGGCGGATCGCGCCGGTGACGTACGCCTTGGCCTCGCCGACCGCCTCCGGCATCGCCAGGCCCTTGGCCAGCTCGGCGGCGATCGCGCTGGCCAGCGTGCAGCCGGTGCCGTGGGTGTGCCGGTTGTCGTGGCGCTCGGCGCGGTACCAGTACTCCTCGCCGCTGCCGCCGTAGAGCAGGTCCGCGGCCTCGCCCGCCAGGTGCCCGCCCTTGACCAGGACCCAGCGCGGACCGAGGTCGTGCAGCGCCCTGGCCGCGTCCGGCATGTCGCTCTCCCGCTCCACCGTGATGCCGGTGAGCTGCGCCACCTCGTGCAGGTTGGGCGTGGCGAGGGTGGCGACCGGGAGCAGCCGCTCGCGGACCGTGGCGACGGCTTCGGCGGCGAGCAGCGCGTCGCCGTGCTTGGAGACGCCGACCGGGTCCACCACCACGGGCACCCGGACGCCGGCGAGCAGCTCGGAGACGGTCTCCACCAGTTCGACGGAGGCCAGCATGCCGGTCTTCACGGCCTGCACGCCGATGTCGTCGACCACACTGCGGAACTGGGCGCGGACGGCTTCGGCGGGCAGCTCCCAGTAGCCCTGCACGCCGACCGAGTTCTGCGCGGTGACGGCGGTGATCACACTCATGCCGTGCACGCCGAGCGCGAGCATGGTCTTGAGGTCGGCCTGGATGCCCGCACCGCCGCCGGAGTCGGAACCGGCGACGGTGAGAACGCGAGGGGGTACGGACTGGCTCATGCCTGCCAACCTACCCAACGCCGGTCGGCGCCACGGCGCTGCGCCCGGTCCGGGCCGCGGCCGGCGCCGCCCGCTCAGAGCACGGCCTCCGACTCCAGCCAGCGGTCCTCGGGCACGGTCTTCAACCGGACCACGGCGTCCGCGATCGGCACCAGCCGGATCTCCGCGCCGCGCAGTGCGGTGAAGTGCCCGAAGGCGCCCTTGTGGACGGCCTCCACGGCGTGCCAGCCGAAGCGGGAGGCGAGGACCCGGTCCCGCGCGGTCGGAGTGCCGCCGCGCTGGGTGTGGCCGAGGATGACCGGGCGGGCCTCCTTGCCGAGCAGGTCCTCCAGCTCGTGGGCGAGCCGGTTGCCGATCCCGCCGAAGGTCTGGTGACCGTACTGGTCGATCGAGCCGTGGTCGAAGCGGAGGGTGCCCGGCGCGGGCCTGGCTCCCTCGGCGACCGCGATGATGGCGAACTTCTTGTGCCGCTCGAAGCGTTCCTCGACCATCCTGGCGACCGCCTCGATGTCGAACGGCTTCTCGGGGATGAGGATTCCGTGCGCACCGCCGGCCATCCCGGCGGTCAGGGTGATCCAGCCGGTGTGGCGCCCCATCAACTCGACCACCATCACCCGCTGGTGTGACTCGGCGGTGGTCTTCAGCCGGTCGATCGCCTCGGTGGCGACGTGCACGGCGGTGTCGAAGCCGAAGGTCACGTCGGTGGCCTCGATGTCGTTGTCGATGGTCTTCGGGACGCCGACCACGGGCAGACCGGCGTCGGAGAACATCCTGGCGGCGGTCAGCGTGCCCTCGCCGCCGATCGCGATCAGGGCGTCGATACCGATGTTGCCGGCCAGCGTCCGGGCGTTCTCCACCGCCCAGTTGATCCGGTCGCGCTGCACCCGGGCCGAACCCAGGATGGTGCCGCCGAGGGTGAGCAGGCCGGTGACGTCGTCGTGCGAGACCGGGCGGGCACGGCCCTCGATCAGGCCGAGGAAGCCGTCCTCGATGCCGATGATCTCGTCGCCGTGGACATCGGTACCCCGGTGCACCACCGAACGGATCACCGCGTTGAGGCCGGGGCAGTCGCCTCCGCTGGTCAGGACGCCGATTCGCATGGTGGCTGCGCTCTCCCGCCCCAGGAGCGGTACCGCCCCCGAGTAGATGGATCCGTACGGGCCGGGCAGACCGGACAAACCCGGTCAGGACCGACAGCGCAAGACTACGCGTCGAGGCCCCTCCCGGACGGCATTCCCCCGCCTGGCCCGCTCAGCCCTCCGGGCCGCCGTTCCGGTGGGTGCAGGGCGGGTGAAAGGAGCGTTCGGGGGGCGCGCGGACTCGCGCGGACAACCCCGCGCCGCAGCGACCGACCGGTTCCCCGTGCCCCGACCGGCCGTTCCGCCCCCCGGTGGCTCCGCTACTCCGCCCCGAAGTGGTCCCAGCCGCCGACCCGGTCCCAGGGAGCACCGTCCACGGTGACCTGGCCGCCGCGGGCGGCACCGGCGACCCGGACCACGCTGCCCACCACCCGCCAGCGCGCGGGCAGCTGGACGCTGCTCGGGAAGGTGGCCGCGATCGCGTGGTCCTCGCCGCCGGAGAGCACCCAGACCAGCGGGTCCACCCCGACCGCCTGGCCGATGTCGGCCATCTGCGCGGGGACGTCGAAGTCGGCCGCACGCAGGTCGATGTCCACGCCGCTGGCCTTGGCGACATGGCCGAGGTCGGCCACCAGGCCGTCGCTGACGTCGACCATCGAGGTGGCGCCGAGGTCGGCGCCGGCCGGACCGGCGTGGTACGGCGGCTCGGGCCGCCGGTGGGCCTCGACGAAGGCGCGCGGGGAGCGGAAGCCGCGCTGCAGCACGGTCAGTCCGGCGGCCGACCAGCCCAGCCAGCCGGTCACCGCGACCACGTCGCCGACCTGCGCGCCGGAGCGCCGTACGGGGGCCCGGCCCTGCAGGTCGCCGAGCGCGGTGATCGCCAGGGTGATGGTGTCACCGCGCACCACGTCGCCGCCGACCACGGCCGCCCCGGCCACCTGGCACTCGTCGCGCAGGCCGTCCATCAGTTCGGTGGCCCAGGTGGTGGGCAGGTCGGCGGGGGTGACCAGACCGAGCAGGATGGCGGTCGGCACGGCACCCATCGCGGCGATGTCCGCCAGGTTCTGGGCGGCGGACTTGCGGCCCACGTCGTAGGCGGTGGACCAGTCCCGGCGGAAGTGCCGGCCCTCGATCAGCACGTCGCTGGTGGCCACCACGCGACCGTCCGGCGCCTTGACCACGGCGGCGTCGTCCCCGGGACCGAGTTCGACGGCCGGGGTCAGCGGCAGCCTGGCGGTCAGCTCCCTGATGAGTCCGAACTCGCCGAGCTCGCCCACGGTCCCCTGCATCTGCCGTCCTCTCCACTGATGACTGAAGCACTGCCCCGGTCCGCGTCCGGTCCGGGCTCCCACCCGGTCGCGACCCGCGGCCGCCGTCCCTGCTCGCGCTCGCACGCCCCCGCGCGCAGCGTACGCCCTCGGGCCCTGCCGAGGTCTCCCCTCCCGGCCCTGCTGCGCGGTAGCGTGGTGATCAGACTGGCGGTCAGCCCACCCCCCTCGCCTGGAGGTCTCCCGTGGTACAGGCATACATCCTGATCCAGACCGAGGTGGGCAAGGCCACCGCGGTGGCCCAGGCCATCTCCAAGATCACCGGCGTGCTGCAGGCCGAGGACGTCACCGGCCCCTACGACGTCATCGTGCGGGCCGAGGCCGACACCGTGGACGACCTGGGGCGTCTGGTGGTCGCCCGGGTCCAGCAGGTCGAGGGGATCACCCGCACACTCACCTGCCCCGTGGTCCATCTGTAGTCCCGGTTACGATCGGCGGGTGTCCCGTATCCCCCCTGTGAGCGCCGCCCGCCTCAAGTCGCTGCCCGCCCCGGTGCGCTGGGCCGCGCCGCCGGTCGCCCTGCTGGGCGGGGTGGCGCTGCTGCTCGGCGGCTGGGGCGAGCCCGAGGAACCGGTCACCCCGCCGACGCCGAAGCCGGCCGTGGCGCGGCTCTGCGCCGCCCTGGACAAGGCACTGCCCGACACCGTCCTGGGCCACCGGCGCCAGGACCCCTCGCCCGCCTCGCCGTACACCGCCGCCTGGGGCAGCTCGCCGCGCACCGTGCTGAAGTGCGGCATCGACCGCCCCGACTACCTCGACGACGATCCGCTGGCCTCCGCACCCGAGGTCAACGACGTGCAGTTCGGCATGGGACCGGACGGCCACGGCGGCTACCGCTTCGTCACCACGCTGCGGAAGGCGTACGTGGAGATCACCGTGCCCGAGGGCGCGTACCCGAACTACATCGACCCGCTCAGCTCGCTCACCGACGCGATCAAGTCGACGGTCCCGGACGGCCTGTAGCCCTCCGGGACCGTACCGGCGGGCTCAGCGCAGACCGGTGGAGCGGCGCAGCGCCGCCTGGAGCAGCCGGTCGATCAGCTCCGCGTACCCCACGCCGCTGGCCTCCCACATCTTCGGGTAGGCCGAGATGGGGGTGAAGCCGGGCATGGTGTTGATCTCGTTGACCACCCAGCGGCCGTCGGTGAGCAGGAAGAAGTCCACCCGGGCCAGGCCCTCGCAGCCGAACGCCTCGAAGGCCGCGACGGCCTGGCGGCGGATCTCGGCGGTCTCGCCCCCGGTGAGCTCGGCCGGGATCCGCACCTCGGAGGAGTCGATGTACTTCGCCTCGAAGTCGTAGAACTCGTAACCGCCGCCGACCAGGATCTCGGCCGGCACGCTGGCCCGCGGCCCGTCCTCGAACTCCAGCACGGCGCACTCGATCTCGCGGCCTTCGAGCCCGGCCTCGACGATCACCTTGGGGTCGTGCCGACGGGCCTCCTCGATCGCGGCGTCCAGGTCGGCGAGGTCCTTGACCTTGGTGATGCCGATGCTGGAACCGGCCCGGCAGGGCTTGACGAAGAGCGGCAGGCCGAGTCCGGCGATCCGCTCGCGCGCCGCGGCGCGGCCCGGCTCGGACTCCCACTCGCGCGGCTTGACGACCGTGTAGTCACCGACGCCGATGCCGTGCGACTGGAGGATCCGCTTGGTGAACTCCTTGTCCATGCCGGCCGCGCTGGCCAGCACGCCGGAGCCGACGTACGGGACACCGGAGAGCTCCAGCATGCCCTGGAGGGTGCCGTCCTCGCCCCAGGGGCCGTGCAGCAGCGGCAGCACCACGTCGACCTCGCCGAGGTCCTTGGGTGCGTTGCCGGTGGTCGTCCAGACCACCTCACGGCTGTCCGGGCTGGCCGGCAGCAGGACCTGGCCCTCGGTGGACTCGGCGATCTCGGACACGGCGGGCAGCCTGCCGTCGGTGATCGCCATCCGGGACGGCTCGTCGCTGACCAGGGCCCAGCGGCCCTCGTGAGTGATGCCGATCGGCAGCACCTCGTACTTGGTGCGGTCGATGGCCTTGAGCACGCTGCCGGCCGTGGAGACCGAGATGGCGTGCTCGGAGCTGCGACCGCCGAAGACGATCGCGACGCGCGGCTTGGCGCCCGTGGCGCCCGGGTTCGGAGAGTCCTGTTCGATGCTCATATCGCGTTTGAGACTACCGTGCGAGCGGTTTCGGGAAAGTCACGCGGACCGCTCGAATCGGGCGTCCTTCGACTTCGGCGCCGCTCGGCCCGTCCTGGGCCCTAGCGGCGTTCGGGCTTCGCCGAGCGCGCCATCAGTTTGGCGAGCACCTCCTGGGTGGGCCGTCCGTGGTGCACCACGTCCACCACGGCCTCGACGATCGGCATCTCGACGCCGTTGCGCCGGGCCAGATCGAGCACCGACTCGCAGGACTTGACGCCCTCGGCGGTCTGCCGGGTGGCCGCGATGGTCTCCTCCAGCGTCATGCCGCGCCCGAGGTTGGTGCCGAAGGTGTGGTTGCGGGAGAGCGGCGAGGAGCAGGTGGCAATCAGGTCGCCCATCCCGGCCAGGCCCGCGAAGGTGAGCGGGTCGGCGCCGAGGGCGAGGCCGAGCCGGGTGGTCTCGGCCAGGCCGCGGGTCATCAGGGTGGCCTTGCTGTTGTCGCCCAGGCCCATCCCGTCGGCCATGCCGACCGCCAGCGCGATCACGTTCTTGACCGCGCCGCCCAGTTCGCAGCCGACCACGTCGGTGTTGGTGTAGGCGCGGAAGTACGGGGTGTGGCAGGCCGCCTGGAGCCGCTTGGCGACCACCTCGTCGGTGCACGCGACCACGCACGCGGCCGGCTGCCGGTTGGCGATCTCCTTGGCCAGGTTGGGTCCGCTGACCACCGCGACCCGCTCCGGGCCGACCCCGGCGACCTCCTGGACGACCTCGCTCATCCGCTTGGCGGTACCGAGTTCGATGCCCTTCATCAGGCTGACCAGCACCGTTTGGGGACCGATCAACGGCGCCCAGGCGGCGAGGTTCTGACGGAGCGTCTGGGACGGCACGGCGAGGACGGCGAACTCCGCACCGGCCAGCGCCTCGGCGGCGTCGGTGGTGGCGCGGATGCTGTCCGGCAGCCGCACCCCCGGCAGGTAGTCGGGGTTGACGTGGGTCCGCTCGATGGTGTCGACCAGCTCCTGGCGGCGGCCCCAGAGGGTCACCTCGCAGCCGGCGTCGGCCAGGATCATCGCGAACGGGGTGCCCCAGGAACCGGTCCCGAAGACGGCGCAGCGGGTCACTTGGAACTCTCCTCGGGGGTGGGGCCTTCGTCGTTCTCTTCGGCGGTCCGGCCGCTGCCGGCCTGCTCGCCGCCGGCCCGCTCGCGCTTGGCGGTGGCGACCGCGGCGCGCTCACGGGCGGCCTTGCGCATGTCGTAACGCTCGGCCGGGGCCTGTTCGCCGCGGATGTCGGCGAGGACGGCGGTGATCGCCGCCATGATGTCGTCGGTGGCGTCGCGGAGCACCTGGGCGGTCAGCTCCTGGCCCTGGTACCTGCTCAGGTCCACCGGCGGACCGGCCGCGACGACCACCTTGTGCCGGGGGAAGAGGTTGAACTTGCCCTTGCCGCCCCGGCCGTACGGCGGGATGATCTCGTGCGCGCCCCAGTGCGCCACAGGGATGACCGGGGCGCCGGTCATCAGCGCGACCCGGGCCGCACCGCTCTTGCCGGTCATCGGCCACAGGTCGGGGTCGCGGGTGAGGGTGCCTTCGGGGTAGAACTGCACGCACTGGCCCCCGTTGATGGCGTCGATCGCCGCCCGGAACGCCTCGGCGGCGTCGGTGGAGTCCCGGAACACCGGGATCTGACCGGTCTTGCGCAGCATGAAGCCGATGAACGGCACCGAGAAGAGCGAGGACTTGCCCAGTATCCGGGGCGGACGGCCGCTGTTGTACTGCCAGTGTGCGTACACCACGGGGTCGATGATGGAGTTGTGGTTCACCGCCACGATGAAGCCGCCCTCCTTGGGCAGGTGCTCCCAGCCGCGCCAGTCGGGCTTCACCAGGGCGGTGGTCACCGGCTTCACCAGCACGGCCGCGAAGCGGTACCAGATCCCGTAGTCGGCGTTGCCGAATCCGGCGTACGAGCGGCGGGACACCCCAGCTCCTCCTCAATCAAGTGCGGCACGCGGGGTGCCGCAGGTCGTTCCTGACGTCCGGGTCCCCCCGGGCGCGGATCAGTCTCGCCCGTCGCCTCACCGGCTGTCGAGGCGCCTTCCCCCACGGCCCGGGGCAAGTGACCAATCGCACGTCAACCCGCGCGGCACCCGCCTGGCCAGGGCTTTGGCACCGACGCCACAATGACGCCGATGACCCAGGACACGGTACGCCCCGTCGAGCCGGTTCCGCCCGCTGCCCGCCCCGGCTGGTCGCTGGTGCTGCCGGTGAAACCGCTCGCGCTGGCCAAGAGCCGACTCGGTGCCTTCGCGGGCGAACTGCGGCCGGCGCTCGCACTCGCCTTCGCACTGGACACCGTGACGGCCGCGCTGGCCTGCCCGGACGTGGCACGGGTCCTGGTGGTCACCCAGGACCGGCTGGCCGGGCCCGAGTTGGCCGCCCTGGGCGCACTGGTCCTGGACGACGAACCCGGTGGCGGCCTCAACCCGGCGCTCGCGCACGGGGCGGCGCGCGCCCGGCGGATCGCGCCGTACTCCCCCGTCGCCGCGCTCTCCGCCGACCTCCCGGCGTTGCAGCCCGCCGAGCTCTCCCGGGTGCTGGCCGAGGTGCCGCCCACCGGACGGGCCTTCCTCGCCGACGCACCCGGGGTGGGCACCACCCTGCTGGCCTGCACGCCGGGCACCGCACTGCACCCGGCGTTCGGCGGCGCCAGCCGGGAGAGGCACGCGGCCGGCGGCGCTCACGAGATCACGCTGCCCGACGTCCCCTCCGTCCGCCGCGACGTGGACACCGGCGCCGACCTCGCCTCCGCCCGCGCCCTCGGCCTGGGCCTGCGCACCGCCGCCGCGGCCGCACCGCTGTTCCCTGGGCCCGGTACGCGGAACCCTTGCGCCGCACGGCTCTAGACGCCCGGGAGACAGCCGGAGGACCCCCTCGGGGGCACCCGGAGCACCCGAACCGCCATGGGTGGTCCGCCCACCGGTACGGGAACCCGCGCGGACGGCCCGGCGGCGGGAGACCGCCTGCCGCGCAGCCGCACGCCCCGGCGGCGGTACGCCGACCCGCCCGCGTGCGCGCAGGACCGGCGGACACCGGTGCTCCGCCCCCACGCCCCGATATGCTGCGGGCATGCAGGCCACCGCATTCACCTTCGACCCCGACACCCGCGCGGGATCCGTGCTGCTCGACGACGGCACCCCGGTGCCGTTCGACGCGGCGGCCTTCGACGCCGGCGGCCTGCGCCTGCTGCGCCCCGGCCAGCGGGTGCGGATCCGCACCGAGGGCAGCGGCGAGGGGCGCCGGGTGGTCTTCGTGACGCTGCAGACCTTCCCCGACCCGGCCGCGGACCAGGGCTAGCCGCGGGTCCGCGCCACCGGCACCACCCGGATCGCGTGCGAGCGCCCGGCCATGGTGAAGCTGAGCGTCAACTCGCCGTCGCGCGCCAGGAATGCCGCCACCCGTTGCTCCGCACCGGGCCCCAGGAAGTACCGGTACGCCTCGTACTGCGTCCACCCCAGCGGCAGTACCCGCAGGGCCTCCCAGAGGGCGACCAGGGCGTCGGAGAGCCGGCCGAAGGTGGCCGGCGGGGCGATGTCCTCGATGGACACCGTGACGGCCGTCCTGGACTCGTCGCTGCTCACTGCTGCTGCTCCCGCTCCTCGTCGAACTCGGCCCAGACCTTCTCGGCCGCCGCGCTGTACCGGTGTCCGCAGCGGTCCGCAGCGGCCAGCACCGCGAGGACGGCCAGTTCCTGTTCCTCCGTGAGCCCGGCGGGGAGGGACACCTCCACCAGGTAGCCGCCGGGGCGCAGCCGGACACGGGCCCGGGCGCCCGCCGCCACGGCGAGCCGATTTGCGAGGTCAAACACCCTGGTGGTTCGCACGCCACGCCTCTCCCCGCGAGCGGCCAATCACGGAACGTGAATCTAAAGCATTAGATTTCACCTGATGCATTAGATTGTCAACACTGAGTCACCCGATCTGCCCCAAGTCACCCGATCTGCGCCACTGGAGAGCCAGATGTCGAGGAGTGATCCCGCGTACCTGCCCATCGCCGACGACCTGCGGCGCCGCATCAACCAGGGCGAATGGGCGCCGGGTGAGCGTCTCCCGTCCCGGGCCAAGCTCGCCGAGGAGTACGGCGCCCACCCCTTCGCCCTCCAGCGCGCCCAGGAACTGCTGATCGCCGAGGGGCTGCTGGAGGGCCGCAGCGGTTCCGGCACCTTCGTGCGCCTGCCCACCGTCCGCCGCCGGCTGCTCCGCTCCCGCCACCTCACGCTGAACAGCGGCATGCGCTTCTTCGCCGAGCCCGACCAGTTCGGCCGGACGGACGACTTCGAGAGCACCAGCAGGCTCGGCGTACCGGCACCGCCGGAGATCGCCGCCCGGCTCGGCATCGAGGAGGGCGAG
Organism: Kitasatospora sp. NPDC056138; assembly: GCF_042264695.1. Classification (NCBI taxonomy): domain Bacteria; kingdom Bacillati; phylum Actinomycetota; class Actinomycetes; order Kitasatosporales; family Streptomycetaceae; genus Kitasatospora; species Kitasatospora sp. NPDC056138. The sequence goes on from NZ_JBHJVK010000024.1 coordinate 97,348, forward strand.
CCGACCGCCCACACCAGTTACGAGTTCCTGGTGGACCGCAAGCCGGGCCAGCTCGCCGAGAGTTGGGAGCCGATGGCGATCACGGCCGCGACCGGCGTCCAGCTGCCCGAGTTCGCCCGCCACAAGCACCAGGGCGTGGTGAAGCGCATGGCGGCGCTCGGGGTCGTGGTGGACTTCGCCGTGGAGAGTGTCCGGGCCGGGCGGGCCAGCGCGGACCAGGCCCTGAAACTCGGTATCTGCACCGGCGATCTGGTCGTGCTGATCGAGCGGACGTATTTCGACGTCGACGGCCGTGCGGTGGAGACCGCCGATTTCGTCATTCCGGACGCCACCTGGGAGATCAGCTACGAACTCCCGGTCGAGCGCCCGTGAACCGGGGCCCGGCCGCCCGGCGCCGGGCACAGAAGAGCCGTGGGGGGGGGGGGGGGCCGGCGCGCACCCGGCACCAGCCCCCCCCCCCCCCCCCGCCCCCCCCCACCCGCGCGGGCAACTCGCCGCCATCGGACCACGCCGAG
>NZ_JBHJVK010000024.1:97872-105828 GCF_042264695.1 Kitasatospora sp. NPDC056138
GGCTCAACCGCTACCAACCCCGGGTCCCGCCCCCTTAACGGGGGGCCGGCCCCCCGGGCGCGGGTCACTTACGCGCGGGGGGGGCTCGCTCCGGGATCTCCCGGTCGCGAACCGCCACGGCTCACGGCCACTACGGCCGTCCACTGGTACTGCCCGGGAAAACCCGTCGGACCTTACTTGGCGGCCGACTTGCGCGCGGTGGTCTTGCGCGTGGCGGTCTTCTTCGCCGGAGCGGTCTTCTTGACCGCCGCCGCCTTCTTGGCGACCGTGGCGGTGACCTTCTTCGCCGCAGCGGTCTTGGTGGCGGCAGCCTTGGTGGCGGCGGCCTTGGTGGCGGTCGCCTTGGTGGCGGTGACCTTCTTCGCCGCAGCGGTCTTGGTGACGGTGGTCTTCTTGACCGCCGTCGCCTTCTTGGCCGCCGTGGCCGTGGTCTTCTTCGCCGCGGTGGCGGTGGTCTTCTTCGCGGCGGCCTTCTTGGCGGCGGCGGTGGTGCCGGCCGCGGCGGCGCGCTTGGTGGCCGCGCGCTTGGCGGCCGGGGTCGCGGCGACGCCGCTCTTGCCCGGGGTGAGGGAGCCCTTGGGGGCCTTCTTCACCGAGGGGCCTTCCTTCGGCAGCTTCTTGCTGCCGCTGACCAGGTCCTTGAAGCCCTGGCCGGGACGGAAGCGCGGCACCGAGGTCTTCTTGACCTTGACCTTCTCGCCGGTCTGCGGGTTACGGGCGAAGCGCGCGGAGCGCTCCACCTTCTCGAAGGTGCCGAAACCGGTGACCGAAACCCGGTCTCCGGCCACCACGGCACGCACCATCGTGTCGAGCACTGCATCGACGGCCTCTGCGGCAGCCTTGCGACCACCCAGCTGCTCGGCCACCGCTTCGACAAGCTGAGCCTTGTTCACGTCTTCCCCTTCGGAAACGGGCGCCGGATGATTCCATCCGTTCTTTTCGCACGTTAGGTATGTATCTGCGGACTTTCAATTACCAAACGCGCGAATCACCCTAGTGTCGCAATGGATTTGCGCGTCGGCGACCTCAGCCGAGCGGCATGCGCCCCTCGTCGAGGTCTTGCACAAAGCGACTCAACCGCCTTGCCGCCTCGGGAAGATCACGCTTGGCGGTCTCCGTGACGATCAACAGTTGACGGGTGAGAGCGGTCTTTGCCTCGGTTGACACGTTCAGCGCATGAACGCGTACATGAGCTTGCTTCAACCGCTCGGCCACAAGCGCGTAGAGCGCCGCGACTTCCGGCTCGTCCGGTTCCTCAGCAGGTGAGGTCTGGTCGTCCTGCCGATCGTCAATTCGACTCTCGGCGACACCATCCGTCCCCTCCGTCGACCCGGGTTCGCCACCCGCGTACGGAGGTTCATGGTGCCAGTGCATGCATCGATTGTGCCATCTGTACAGAGTTGCGCTGTCCGCGCCCCTCTCCGACAAATCCCGGCAAGTATCGCGAGCACGCGTCAGACCCGAACTCGAGGCCGGAACAGCGGATGACCCGCCCCCCCGATGGGGAGCGGGCCATCCGTCGGACCGTCAGAAAGGAGCGGCTCAGGCGACCGGCAGCGTACGCGGCTTGAAGCTCGGACGAGTGCCTTCGAAGGCCGCGACGTCGGCCTCGTTCTGCAGCGTGATGCTGATGTCGTCCAGGCCGTTGAGCAGCCGCCAGCGGACGTTGTCGTCCAGCTCGAACGGGGCGTTGACGCCCTCGGCCCGCACCTCGCGAGCCTGGAGGTCAACGGTGATCTCGGCGGTCGGATCGGCCTCGGTGAGCGCCCAGAGCCGCTCCACCGTCTCCTGCGGCAGGACCACCGTCAGCAGGCCGTTCTTCAGCGAGTTGCCACGGAAGATGTCCGCGAAGCGCGAGGAGACGACCGCCGCGAAACCGTAGTTCTGCAGTGCCCAGACCGCGTGCTCGCGCGAGGAACCGGTACCGAACTCGGGGCCGGCGACCAGCACCGTGGCGCCCTGCCGCTCGGGCTGGTTGAGGATGAAGTCGGAATCCTTGCGCCAGGCCTCGAACAGGCCGTCCTCGAAACCGGAACGCGTGACCTTCTTCAGCCAGTGCGCCGGGATGATCTGGTCGGTGTCGACGTTGCTGCGGCGCAGCGGGACGGCCCGGCCGGTGTGGGTGGTGAACTTCTCCATGGTCAGACCTCCACGCTGGGCTTGGTCGAGACGGGGGCGGCCAGATCGGCCGGCGCGGCCAGACGGCCCAGGACCGCGGTCGCGGCGGCGACCTGCGGAGAGACCAGGTGGGTCCGGCCGCCCTTGCCCTGCCGGCCCTCGAAGTTGCGGTTCGAGGTGGAGGCGCAGCGCTCGCCCGGCGCCAACTGGTCCGGGTTCATGCCCAGGCACATCGAGCAGCCCGCGTGGCGCCATTCGGCACCGGCGGCGGTGAACACCTTGTCCAGGCCCTCCTCGATGGCCTGCAGGGCGACCCGGACCGATCCGGGGACGACCAGCATCCGCACCCCGTCCGCGACCTTGCGGCCCTCGACGACGGCGGCGGCGGCCCGCAGGTCCTCGATCCGGCCGTTGGTGCAGGAGCCGACGAAGACGGCGTCCACCGCGACCTCGCGCAGCGGCGTACCGGCCTCGAGGCCCATGTACTTGAGCGCGTTCTCGGCGGCGGTCCGCTCCTGCGGGTCCGCGAAGGAGGCCGGGTCCGGCACCCGGGCGCCGAGCGGGGCGCCCTGGCCGGGGTTGGTGCCCCAGGTGACGAACGGGGTCAGCTCGGTGGCGTCGATGAAGACCTCGGCGTCGAAGACCGCGTCCTCGTCGGTGACCAGGGTCTTCCAGTACTCGACGGCGGCGTCCCAGTCCTCGCCCTCGGGGGCGTGCGGCCGGCCCTGGAGGTAGTCGAAGGTGGTCTGGTCGGGGGCGATCATGCCCGCGCGGGCGCCGGCCTCGATCGACATGTTGCAGACGGTCATCCGGGCCTCCATGGAGAGGCTGCGGATCGCCGAGCCGCGGTACTCCAGGACGTAGCCCTGGCCGCCGCCGGTACCGATCCTGGTGATGACCGCCAGGATCAGGTCCTTGGCGGTGACGCCCTCGGGCAGCTCGCCCTCGACGGTGATCGCCATGGTCCTGAACGGGGCCAGCGGGAGCGTCTGGGTGGCCAGCACGTGCTCGACCTGGCTGGTGCCGATGCCGAACGCCAGGGCCCCGAAGGCGCCGTGGGTGGAGGTGTGAGAGTCGCCACAGACCACCGTGGTGCCGGGCTGGGTCAGGCCCAGCTGCGGGCCGACCACGTGCACCACGCCCTGCTCGACGTCGCCCAGCGAGTGGATGCGCACGCCGAACTCCGCGGCGTTCCGGCGCAGGGTCTCCAGCTGGACCCGGGAGACCGGGTCGGCGATCGGCTTGTCGATGTCCAGGGTCGGGGTGTTGTGGTCCTCGGTGGCGATGGTGAGATCGGTCCGGCGGACCTTCCGGCCGGCCAGCCGGAGGCCGTCGAACGCCTGCGGACTGGTCACCTCGTGCAGCAGGTGCAGATCGATGTAGAGCAGGTCGGGCTCGCCCTCGGCGCGCCGGACGACGTGGTCGTCCCAGACCTTCTCTGCGAGTGTCCGTCCCATCGCTTTCCCTCCAGCCGGCCGCTCTGCCGGCCTTCTCGTGTCGTCGAGGCCCCGTCCCGTACCCGGCCTGGTGAGGCACCGCAGGCGGACCCGCACGCCGGATCTGTTGTCCAGGATGTGGACACCCTGGTGAGGGTCCATCCTGGGTTTCTCCCGGGCTGCTGCTTCAAGAGTGGCGCTTTTCCGGCGGGATTGAACTTGCGTCTCGCCCACTGAGACTGCAGTATCGAGACATGGACAACACTAGCGGCGTCGGCGTTCTCGACAAGGCCGCTCTGGTGCTCAGCGCACTGGAGTCGGGCCCCGCCACGTTGGCGGGGCTGGTCGCCGCCACCGGTCTGGCGCGGCCCACCGCCCACCGACTCGCCGTCGCACTCGAACACCACCGCCTGGTCACCAGGGACATGCAGGGCCGTTTCATCCTCGGCCCCCGACTTGCCGAACTCTCCGCCGCGGCGGGCGAGGACCGGTTGCTCGCCACCGCGGGCCCGGTCCTGACCCACCTGCGCGACGTCACCGGCGAGAGCGCACAGCTCTACCGCCGGCAGGGCGAGATGCGGATCTGCGTCGCCGCCGCCGAGCGGCTCTCCGGCCTGCGGGACACCGTCCCGGTCGGCAGCACCCTGCCGATGAAGGCCGGCTCGGCCGCCCAGGTCCTGCTGGCCTGGGAGGAGCCCGAGCGGCTGCACCGCGGCCTGCAGGGCGCCCGCTTCACCGCCACCGCGCTCAGCGGCGTACGGCGGCGTGGCTGGGCCCAGTCCATCGGGGAGCGGGAGCCCGGCGTGGCCTCCGTCTCCGCGCCCGTACGGGGCCCCTCCAACCGCGTGGTGGCCGCCGTCTCCGTCTCCGGCCCGATCGAGCGACTGACCCGCCACCCGGGCCGGCTGCACGCCCAGGCCATCATCGAGGCCGCCAACCGGCTCACCGAGGCGCTGCGGCGCGGCTGACACGCAATGCCGAAAGGGCCGCTCCGGAAATCCGGGGCGGCCCTTCGGCATCGGCCCGGGACACCGCCCGGGGACACCGCACCCGGGGACACCGCGTCCGGGGAAATCAACCCGGGGATATCGAGCCGGAAAAACAGAAAAGCCCCGGATTCACCGGGGCTGAACTACTGGCTGGGGTACCAGGACTCGAACCTAGACTAAATGAACCAGAATCACTCGTGCTGCCAATTACACCATACCCCAACAAAGCGCTCGGCCGATGGGAGTACTACCCACCGGCCTTGCCGCTCTGGTACCCCCGACCGGATTCGAACCGGCGCTACTGCCGTGAGAGGGCAGCGTGCTAGGCCGCTACACAACGGGGGCTTTCTTGGCGATCCCTTGCGGGATCAGTACCCCCGACCGGATTCGAACCGGCGCTACTGCCGTGAGAGGGCAGCGTGCTAGGCCGCTACACAACGGGGGCTTTCTTGGCGATCCCTTGCGGGATCAGTACCCCCGACCGGATTCGAACCGGCGCTACTGCCGTGAGAGGGCAGCGTGCTAGGCCGCTACACAACGGGGGCTTGATCTTCATTTGTATTGCGCTGGGGTACCAGGACTCGAACCTAGACTAAATGAACCAGAATCACTCGTGCTGCCAATTACACCATACCCCACCAGAGTTGAACCCTTGCGAGCTCTTCTCGGGCGTTGCGCCTCTCGGTCGGTTCCCGACGGGGTTTCACTCCCTCGTCCGTTCCCTCCCGGGCGGCGCAGAAAGAACATTACCCGACGTCTGGCCTGGGTCCAAAATCGATAACCCCAGGCAGTGCGCCGGACGGCTGCGGACCAGGTCACGCAGCCGTCCGGCCCCGGCTCAGGAGGCCGGTACGAGCTCCAGAGCGGCCGTCAGCCGGCGCAGCGTCTCGGCCCGGCCGAGCAGCTCCATCGACTCGAACAGCGGCGGCGAGACCCGGCGGCCCGTGACGGCCACCCGCAGCGGCGTGAAGGCGAACTTGGGCTTGATGCCCAGGCCGTCCACCAGCGCCTCGCGCAGGGCCGCCTGGATCGGCTCGGGCGTGAAGTCGCCCAGCTCCTCCAGCGCCTTGATGCTGGCCTCGAGGACCGGACGGGCGTCGGGGGTGAGCGCCTTGGCCGCGTCCTCCTCCTGGACCCTGAACTCGGCGGGGTCGACGAAGAGGAAGCCCGCCATGTTGACGATCTCGCTCAGCACGACCATCCGCTCCTGGGTGAGCGGCGCCACCTTGGCGAGCAGGTCGAGCTGCTCGGCGGTCGGCTCCGCCGGCAGCAGGCCGGGAGCCTGCAGGTACGGGACCAGCCGCCGGACGAAGTCCTCCGGTGCCAGCCGGCGCAGGTGCTCGGCGTTGATCGCCTCGCACTTCTTCAGGTCGAACCGGGCCGGGTTGGAGTTCACCTTGGCGATGTCGAAGGCGGCGACCAGCTCGTCCATGGAGAACAGGTCCCGGTCCTCGGCGAGCGACCAGCCCAGCAGCGAGAGGTAGTTGAGCAGGCCCTCGCGGATGAAGCCGCGCTCGCGGTACAGGTTGAGGTTGGCCTGCGGGTCGCGCTTGGACAGCTTCTTGTTGCCCTCGCCCATCACGTACGGCAGGTGGCCGAAGCGCGGGGTGATGCCGGGCCCGACGCCGATCTCGGCCAGCGCGGCGTAGAGGGCGATCTGCCGCGGGGTGGAGGAGAGCAGGTCCTCGCCGCGCAGCACGTGGGTGATGCCCATCAGGGCGTCGTCCACCGGGTTGACCAGGGTGTAGAGCGGAGCGCCGTTGGCCCGGACGATGCCGTAGTCCGGCACGTTCTCCGGCTCGAAGCTGAGCGTGCCGCGGACCAGGTCGTCGAAGGAGACGGTCTTGTCGGGCATCCGGAAGCGCAGGATCGGCCGGCGGCCCTCCTGCTTGTAGATCGCGACCTGGTCGTCCGTCAGCTCACGGCAGTGGCCGTCGTAGCCGGAGGGCTTGCCGGCCGCGCGGGCGGCCTCGCGGCGGGCGTCCAGCTCCTCGGTGGAGCAGTAGCAGTGGTAGGCGTGGCCTGCCTCGTGCAGCCGCGCGGCGACATCGGCGTAGACGTCCATCCGCTGCGACTGCCGGTACGGCTCGTGCGGACCGCCGACCTCCGGGCCCTCGTCCCAGTCGAAGCCGAGCCAGCGCATCGCGTCGAGCAGCTGCTCGTACGACTCCTCGGAGTCGCGGGCCGCGTCGGTGTCCTCGATCCGGAATACCATCGTGCCGCCGTGGTGGCGGGCGAAGGCCCAGTTGAAGAGGGCGGTGCGGACCAGGCCGACGTGGGGGTTGCCGGTCGGGGAGGGGCAGAAACGGACCCGGACGCTCGGGTCCTTCGGGGTGGCCGGGGTCGTCCCCGGCTCAGTGCTAACCACGCTTGATCACCTTATTGGTGAGAGTGCCGATGCCTTCGATGGAGACGGCGACCTCGTCGCCGACGTTGATGGGGCCGACACCCGCCGGGGTGCCGGTCAGGATGACGTCGCCTGGAAGCAGCGTCATCGCCTCGGAGATGTGGACGATCAGCTCTGCGATCGAACGGACCATCAGGGAGGTCCGGCCGGTCTGCCGCAGGTCTCCGTTGACGGTGCAGGTGATCGCCAGATCGCTCGGATCGAGCTCCGTCTCGATCCAGGGCCCGAGCGGACAGGAGGTGTCGAAGCCCTTGGCCCGCGCCCACTGGCCCTCGCGCTGCTGGACGTCGCGCGCGGTGACGTCGTTGGCGCAGGTGTAACCGAAGACGATCTCCGGCACCCGCTCCAGCGGCACCTCCCGGCCCATCCGGCCGATCACCACGGCCAGTTCCGCCTCGTGCTGGACGTCCGAGGAGAACGGCGGGTACGCGATGGACTCGGTGGGGCCGATCACCGCAGTGGAGGGCTTGAAGAAGGTCAGCGGAACGTCCGGGACCTCGTTGCCGAGCTCCGCGGCGTGCGCCGCATAATTCCGGCCAACCGCGACGATCTTGTTGGGGAGGATCGGCGACAGCAGGCGGATGTCCTGCATCCGGTAGCTCTCGCCGCTGAGCTGCATGGAGACGATCGGGTGCCCGGCCAGCGCGTGGACCACCAGAGACTCGGGCTGGGAGGGATCCCCCTCGACCACGCCGAAGGAGACGCTGCCGGCGGCAGGGCTCCCTTCCCGGACGGAGAACCTGGCAATACGCACGGTTGGGAGCCTCTCGGTCAGTCGGGCACCGGCCTTACCGGGCCCTGCTCGAACGCCCTCAGGCTATCGCGTGGGCCGCTGCGGGCCCTTCGCGCACGGCCGGGCGCCGGCCGGGCAACGGCCCGGTAGCGGAACGGCAGCGGAAACCGGACAGCAGAAAGGGGCGCCCCGCCGCAGCGGCGGCGGGGCGCCCCCGTTACGGACCGTCCACGGTCACTCCCGCGGCGTACCCGGCGCCCGAGCGACCATCCG
>NZ_JBHJVK010000024.1:105838-110885 GCF_042264695.1 Kitasatospora sp. NPDC056138
GCGGCGGGCCCCGGGGCGGGGGCGGGCGCCGGCTCCGCCCCCACGCCCCCGCCGCGGCCCCCCCGCCCCCGCGGGGGGGGGCCCGCCCCCGTTCCGGACGGTCCGCTGTCAGTCCAGCGGCGTACGCGGCGCCGGAGCGACCATCAGGATGGTCCGGCGCGGGTTGGCGGTGCTGGTGGGCAGCTCGGCCGCGTACTCGATCGGCTCCTGCACGCCGCGGGCACCGGGCAGCTGGCTGAAGTCCTCGATGGAGGCCAGCGTGGTCCGACGCGGGTTCGCCGTGGGGCGGCTGACGAGCGTGGACTTGGTGGCGGCCTTCTTCGCCGGCTGGGACATCGCGTCACACCTTGGGGTTCGGGGCCGACCCGAGGAGTCGGCCTGCGTGATTCCGGGCAGGCTGACGAACGCGCGCTGCACCGCACAGCCAGAGTAGGGATCTCTTTCCACAGGCGCCGTGATCAAGGCTATACATTCGGCTGTGACTTTGCTCACAAATTCGAGAACAGAATACACATCCCGGACATTTCACACCCGCCGATCGGCCAGACAATTGCGGCATTCCGGACAGAAGAGAACGTCTGCGACTCTTGTCGATCCACGGCCAAGTTGGCATGTATCCGGCGAGTGTCCGAAAAAGGCCGTATTCGGGCAGGGTTACCGCACAGTCCGTGAAAGTGTGAGTGCACTGGGTAGCTCAGGACACCGGCAGGTAACGCCCCTTGTTGGACTTCTCCCGCTGTGCTGGAATGCGACGGAAAAACTCGACACCGTTCCATCCGCGGCAGCGGAGAGGGACGCCCGGTCCAGAGGTTGCGACGCCAGTGCAGGGACGTTTCAAGAGGGGCAGCGGCGCCGCGGGTGACCCGGAGTCGCGCGAGCCCGTGGCAGGCCCCCACCAGGCAGCACCGATCACCGCTCCAGGTGACCAGGCCGTCAGTGGCGGCACCGAGCCCGAACAGACGGGCTCCAGCAACGGCGCTCCGGAGGGCGAAGAAGCCACCGAGAAGCGCCGTTCCCGCCTGCGCGGAACCCTGAACCGCCGCCGCGCCACCGGTATCAGCCGGTTCGCCATGCGCAACTGGCGAATCCGTACCCGCCTGATCGCCCTGCTGCTGCTCCCCGTGGTCGTCTCCATCGTCCTCGGTGGTCTGCGTGTCCAGTCCTCGGTGCAGAACTCCAAGCAGCTGTCGCAGATGACCAGCCTCTCGGACCTGGCCCAGAAGGCCACCGCGCTGGCGAACGCGCTGCAGACCGAGCGCGACATCAGCGCCGGGCCGCTGACGACCAACAACAACCAGCAGGACCCCGAGGTCATCAACGCCCGCAAGACCACGGACACCCTGAGCAAGGCGTTCGCAACCAGCGCCGACAACTTCGACAACCTGGACCTCGCCGGCGGCAAGGCACTGCTGCTCCAGGTCCGCAAGGACCTCAACCAGCTCTCCGAGGCCCGCAGCACCGCCTACACCAACTGGGACAACATCCAGGCCACGATCACCAACTACGACGTGATCATCAAGGACCTGCTGAGCATCACCCAGGACATCGCGATCGCCTCGAACAGCACCGAGCTGGTCAAGGTCACCCGCGCCCTGCAGCAGTTCTCGCTGGCCAAGGAGGCCGCCTCGATGCAGCGCGCGCTGATCAGCGCCGCGCTCGCCCGACCCGGCGGCCAGGACCTGAGCACCTCGGACGAGACCTTCGGCATCCGGCTGCAGACCGCCGAGGACAACGCCAACACCAACTTCACCGCCATCTACGGCGACGCCGCGGCCACCGCGCTGCGCGCCCCGCTCACCTACAACCAGGTGATCGCGGAGGCCGAGCGGTACACCAAGGCCGTCCTCAACACCAACGGCATCAAGCAGGGCGACACCCGTACCTACAAGGACTGGTACGACAGCGCCACCGCGAAGATCACCGCCGAGCAGAAGATCGAGTCCTCGCTGCTCGACGTCCTCGACGGCAAGGCCCAGCAGCTCCAGGACGACGCCGACACCGAGACCCTGATCAACAGCGCGCTGATCGCCCTCGTCCTCATCGTCTCCATCGCCGGTGCCGCCATCGTGGCCCGCTCGATGGTGCGCTCGCTGACCCGTCTGCAGTCCGCCGCCGAGGACGTCGCCGAGCGGCGACTGCCCGAGCTGGTCAAGACGCTCTCCGAGAGCGACCCGCAGGACGTCGACATCTCCATCGCCCCCGTCGGCGTCGACTCCGCCGACGAGATCGGCCACGTGGCGCACGCCTTCGACATGGTGCACAGCGAGGCCGTCCGTCTGGCCGCCGAGCAGGCCCTGCTGCGAGGCAACATCAACGCGATGTTCACCAACCTCTCGCGCCGCAGCCAGGGCCTGATCCAGCGTCAGCTCTCGCTGATCTCCGAACTGGAGAGCCGCGAGGCCGACCCGGACCAGCTCGCCAGCCTCTTCAAGCTGGACCACCTCGCGACCCGTATGCGCCGCAACGGCGAAAACCTGCTCGTCCTCGCCGGTGAGGACCCGGGCCGCCGCTGGACCCGGCCCGTCCCGCTGGTCGACGTGCTCCGCGCCGCCGCCTCCGAGGTGGAGCAGTACGAGCGCATCGAACTCGCCGCCGTCCCCTCGGCCGAGGTCGCCGGCCGCGTCGTCAACGACCTCGTCCACCTGCTCGCCGAGCTGCTGGAGAACGCCACCTCGTTCTCCAGCCCGCAGACCCGCGTCCGGGTCACCGGTCACGCGCTGCCGGACGGCCGGGTGCTGGTCGAGATCCACGACACCGGTATCGGCCTCTCCCCCGACGACCTCGCCGATATCAACGAGCGTCTGGCCAGCCCGCCGACCGTCGACGTCTCCGTCTCCCGCCGCATGGGCCTCTTCGTGGTCGGCCGCCTTTCCCTGCGACACGGCATCCGGATCCAGCTGCGCCCCAGCGACTCCGGTGGCACCACCGCGCTCGTCATGCTCCCCATCGACGTCACCAACACGGGCGACCGCCCCGGCGGCCGTCCCGGCACCGCGCAGGCCAAGCAGCAGCGCGGGGTCGGACCGGCGCCGCGTCAGGGCCGTGCCGGTGCCGCCGAGGCGCTATCCGGCCGCCAGGCCGCCGCGCTCGGCCAGGGCCCGTCCGGCGGTGCGCCGACCGGCCGTCCGCAGCTCGGCCAGGGCCCGCAGGCCGGTGGCCGCCCGGGTGCACCCGGTGCACCCGGTGGCGCTCCGCTCGGCGGCCCGAACGGCCTGCCCACCCGCGACCCCAAGGCCACCCTGCCCGGCGGCCCCAACGGCGGGCAGCCGGGCGGCGGACAGCCCAACCCCGGCCGGCCCAACCCCGGGCAGCCGGGCGGCGGCCCGGCGGGCGCGCCGAACGGCCTGCCCACCCGCGACCCCAAGCCGGCCCAGACCGGTGGCCCCGGTGGCGGCCTGCCGACCCGTTCGGTCGGTCAGTCGCTCCGTGAGAACCCGGCGGCCGGCCAGCCGCCCCGCCGTACCCCGGGTGCCTCCGGTGCGCCCGGCGGCCCCGGCGGCGGTCTGCCGCGCCGTGGTGGCGAGGGTCAGCCCGGTGCCGGACGTCCGGGCCCCGCGCAGGAGCGTCCGCGCCCCAACCCCGAGCAGCCGCAGCACGGTCGGGCCGAGCAGCCCGCGGACAACCGCCTCCCCGGCCGTCCGGCCCGGGGCGAGCAGGGCCGTCCCGGCCAGGAGCTGCCCACCCGTCGTCCGCAGGGCGGCCCCGCGCAGCCCCAGCAGGCCCAGCAGGCCCAGCAGCAGCAGGCCGGTCCGGCCCAGCAGGGCCCGCAGGTCGCCCCGCAGCCGCAGGCGCCGCAGGCTTCGGCACCGGCACCGGCACCGGCACCGGCACCGGGCCAGGCTCCGGCCGAGACCACGGCCCAGTTCGCCCGGCCCCGCTTCGAGGCCAGCCAGATCGACCCGCGTGACCCGCTGGGTCTCGGCCTGGTCGAGCCGGTCCTGCCCAGCGTGCCCAACCCGGCCGCCCCGCAGGCGCCTTCGGCTCCGCAGCCGCCCTTCCAGCAGCTCCCCGGGCAGTCGCAGGCTCCGGCCATCCAGCCGCCGCAGCCGGGTCTGCCGGCGGCCGGCCAGGAGCGGCCGGTCCCGCAGCGCCAGCAGCCGATGGCGCTGCCGACCGGCCCGGGTATCGAGGGCCCCCAGGGCGGCACCGGGGACGGCTCGCCGTTCCAGCAGCAGCCCGTGGGCGGGCCGCAGGGCCGGCCGCGCCCGACCTACCAGCCGCAGCGTCCCGGCACCTCCGCGCCGGGCGTCCCCGCGGACCAGGCCCCGCAGCAGCAAGCCCAGCAGCCCCAGCAGCAGCAGCGGCCGCAGGCTCCCCAGGGCCGGGCTCCGCAGCAGCAGCCCCAGCAGCCGCCGCAGCAGCGTCCCGAGCAGGAGCGCCGGCGCCCGGCCGCGCAGGACCCGTTCGCCCCGCAGCCCGGCCGCCCCGGTCCGGCTGCGGGCCAGCCGGGCCAGCCCGGTCAGATGGGCCAGATGCCCGGTCAGACAGGCCAGATGCCCGGTCAGACGGGCCAGTCCGGCCAGCCCTCGGACGCCCCGTGGCGCCCGTCCGCGAACGACGAGCGCTGGCGCCGCGCCGAGCAGGTCCGCCAGCCCTCGACCAGCGGCATGACGCTCTCGGGTCTGCCCCGGCGCACGCCGCAGGCCAACCTGGTCTCCGGCACCGCCGAGTCGGCGCCGCTGACCGGCCCGCAGGTCTCCCGGGCACCCGAGGAGGTCCGCGGCCGGCTCACCAACCTGCGTCGCGGTATCCAGCAGGGCCGTCAGGCCGGCGCGGGCACCGGGACGACACCGGCAGCCGGTACGCCGATCCCCGGCGCTCCGGGCGCGGGTGCGCCCGGAGGCAACCCCGGTGGCGCCGACTCCCAGGGTCGGCGACCCACCCGTCCGCAGCGGTTCGACGGCTTCGACGCCCCTCGGGGCAACGGGGGCTTCGGCGAGTTCGGCCCAGATCACCAGGAGCGTTGAGTTGAGTCAGATGAGCCAGGCCGCACAGAACCTGAACTGGCTGATCACCAATTTCGTGGACAACACCCCCGGGGTGTCGC
>NZ_JBHJVK010000025.1:0-32270 GCF_042264695.1 Kitasatospora sp. NPDC056138
CGCTATGACGAGCTCGCCGTCCGCTACGAGGCAACAGTGCTGGTCGCGGCCATCAATGAATGGCTTTGACCAGCACTTTCGCAACAGGCCCTAGTCGCGGCGTTCGATGGCGTTCAGGGTGAAGGTCTCCAACTCGGCCGCGGCGGCGTCGAGATCGAGCTCCGGGTGGACCAGCCAGTGCGAGATGACGCTGTCGATCGCGCCACCGATGGCCAGCGCCGTCACCCGGGTGTCGAACTCGCGCAGCCGGCCGGCCTGCTGCCCGGTGGCGAGCAGGGCGGCCAGCGCCTGCCAGCGGCCGTTGGTGTCGTGGGAGCCGGGCGTCTTGAGGCGGGTGCCGCCGTGGTCGTCCAGCAACATCTCGGTGATCACCCGGACGTGGCGGCGGTTGGCCTGCTGGTAACCGATCATCGCGCGCAGATAGGCGACCACGGCGGCGACCGGGTCGGACTCCCGTTCCACCCGCTCCCGGACGTGCGCGGTGAACTGCTCGAAGACGTGGTCGAGCGTCGCCTTGGTGACGTTGTCCTTCGAGGAGAAGTGGTACAGCACGGCCGACTTGGAGATGCCGGCCTCCTCGGCGATGGCCGAGAGCGACGTCGCCGGGTAGCCGCGGGTGGAGATCAGGTCGATCGTGCACTCGATGATCTGCCGGCGGCGGGCCTCCTCGACGAAGGTCCGCGCTCCGGGATCGGCGCTCCGGCGAGGGGTCATCGACACGCCACCCTTACGTCTCCCGAGCACACTGAACGGCCAACCGGACAAACACGTCGCACGGATCCGCCGAACCGGACGAGGTCGGTGCACCGAACGGGGCCGACACGCCGAACGAGTCCCGACCGTACACCGCCGCCTTGCGGCTTGGCGAAGCCGGAACACCGAGGCCGACGGCCCCGGCCGGGCCTGGTCCCCTCGCCGGAGGCGGAGGCGGAGGCGGAGGCCGAGACCAAGGCCGAGGCCGAGGCCGAGGCTGGGCCGGGCGGGGAGAGCGTCCCGTTCGGGGTCGTGCCTAGATGCCGAGGCGGTGCGCCCTGGTGGCCGCCTGGCCGAGCAACTGGTGGACGTCGGCCTGCCGGGTGGTCGGGGCGTCGTTGAACTCGTCGGGGGAGTCCGCGGGCTGCCCGGTGCTGCGCAGCACCTCCATCACCTGGGCGCGGGCGCGTCGGGCGTCGTCGGGCGTGCCGTAGCCGTGGGCGAGGACCGCCGCCTGGGCGCCGAGCAGGCAGACCCGTCCGGCACTGTCCCACATCGCGCCCTGCAACCAGCCGTGGAAGGCGATGTAGCGCGAGGCGAGCCGCAGGTGGTCGGCCACGCTGACGGGGACCGGCCGGGCGGGGCGGCGGACGATCCGGTCGAGCAGGGTCGGCCGGGGAACCGGGTGGTCGGCGTTCCACGGCTGCCGGACCCTCCCGTAGGCGCAGATGTACGGGACAGTGATGCGCGCGGAGGCGGGGAGGGAGGCCAGGTACGCCTCGATCTCGGCGATCAGGCCGGAGTCGTCGGGAGCCAGTACGAACGGCTGCGGGGCTCGGGTGAGGAGGGGCACAGCAGACTCCGGTGGGTGGTTTGTCGTGGTTTGTCCTCTCGTTGATAACGCGGTGGCCGTGGTCGGCGGGGGAGGCGCGCACCGGATGCATCCGCCGGGTGGCCGGCCGTACCGTGGATGGGGGTCCGACCGGACGGGGGCCGACTGTAGGAGGGCGTAATGCCTGGTTCCATGACGATTGGCCACACCGACGCGCTGGTGATGCTCAGCCACTCGGATGCCGAGCAGCTGGCGACGACACTGCGGGAGATCTCGCACCTGCTGGAGCAGTCGGGCCCCGACCGGCTCACCGATGCCCAGGTCGGCGCCCTGTCCCAGGGGCGGATGCACCGCCGCGAGGAGCTCGTGGAGTGGTGCCGGAGCGTCTCGGAGTACCTGAAGGCGCACCTGTAGGCCTGTCTGCAGGCCTACGGGCAGGAGTGCCTCCGGGTGCGCCTGCCGGCGTGGCCGCAGCGGCGTCTGCGGAAGTGCCGGTGGGTGGGCGTGTGTGTCGACGGCCGGGGTTGCGGTGGGATCCGCGACCCCGGCCGTTCGGGTGCATCCGTTCGGGGGCGACCGTTCGGGTGCGGATGTTCGATCTTCGATGGCGCTCTGACGTGCTGGATTTCCGTCGATTCGATCTGGTGGCCGAATAGTTATCGATCAAATGAGCCAGTCGTACTAATTTTTCACCCATTCCGGCCACTCGAAAGAGTGATTGTGGATGACTCCATTTGGGCTCAGCATGTGTGGAGTAAGCGACACTCATGCGCTCATGCGGAGGATCCCTCTAATGACGACCGAAACGAATCTCGGTATTCCTGCTCAGAGCGGTCAGCCGCAGAACCGGCCGCAGACCAGCCTCGGCACGGCCGGCGCCCGGAACCTGGCCACGACCACCAAGTCCGAGCCGCAGATGCAGGGCATCAGCTCCCGGTGGCTGCTCAAGATGCTGCCGTGGGTGCAGGTCTCCGGCGGTACCTACCGGGTGAACCGCCGGCTCAGTTATGCGGTCGGGCGCGGCCGGGTGAGCTTTGTGAAGACCGGTGCGGAGGTCAGGATCGTCCCGCCGTCGCTGCGTGAGGTGCCCGTGCTGCGCGGCTTCGAGGACGACGCGGTGCTGGAGGAGTTGGCGGGCCGGTTCGCCCAGCGGGATTTCGCGGCCGGTGAGGTGCTCGTCGAGGCCGGGCAGCCGATCGAGGAGGTGTTCCTGATCGCGCACGGCAAGGTCAACAAGATCGGAAGCGGCAAGTACGGCCACACCACCGTGCTCGGCGTGCTGGCCGACGGCGACCACCTCGGCGACGAGGCCGTCCGGCAGAGCGACGCGCTCTGGGACTACTCGGTCAAGGCCGCCACCGCCGGTACGGTGCTCACGCTGTCCTGGTCGGCGTTCCAGCAGCTGGTGGACCGCTCGGAGGCGCTGCGCGACCAGATCACCGCCTACCTGGCCGACGCCCAGCAGTCGCAGAACAAGCACGGCGAGGCCGAGATCGAGCTGTCCGCCGGCCACGAGGGCGAGTACGAGCTCCCCGGTACGTACGTGGACTACGAGCTCGCCCCCCGGGAGTACGAGCTGAGCGTCGCGCAGACGGTGCTCCAGGTCCACAGCCGGGTCGCGGACCTCTACAACCAGCCGATGAACCAGATCGAGCAGCAGCTGCGGCTGACGATCGAGGCGCTCCGCGAGTGCCAGGAGCACGAGCTGATCAACAACCGGGACTTCGGGCTGCTGCAGAACGCCGAGTACGACCAGCGGATCCAGACCCACTCCGGCCCGCCGACCCCGGACGACATGGACGACCTGCTCAGCCGCCGCCGGGGCACCAAGATGTTCCTCGCCCACCCGAAGGCGATCGCCGCCTTCGGTCGGGAGTGCAGCAAGCGCGGGCTCTACCCGACGCCGACCGAGGTCCAGGGTCACCAGGTCCCCGCCTGGCGCGGTGTGCCGATCTTCTCCTGCAACAAGATTCCGATCGTGGACGGGCACACCAGCTCGATCATCGCGCTGCGTACCGGCGAGGACAACCAGGGTGTGATCGGTCTGCACCAGACGGGCATTCCGGACGAGTACCAGCCGAGCCTCTCGGTGCGCTTCATGGGCATCAACGAGAAGGCGATCATCTCCTATCTGGTGAGCGCCTACTACTCCACCGCCATTCTGGTCCCGGACGCGATCGGGGTACTGGAGAATGTCGACATTGCACGCCCGCGTGACTGATTCCGACCGGCTGGTCTCTATTCGGTGCGGTCTCCGATTGAAGGCTGGATCGAAAGTCGGGTCGAAGGCCGGTCGAAAATCGGACAGAAAGTCCGACCGAAAGTCGGCCTGAAAGCTGGAATGAAAATCTGACCGGATAGTCGGCCGGACAGCCGGCCGTGAATCCGGGCCGGAGAGCGGGGTGTGCTCGATGCAGTCTGCTGCAGTCCTCCGGGCACGCCCCGCTGCCCCGTTCGTCACCACTCCGACCGCACCGGCCGGACACTGCAGAAGGAGACCCGAGTGGACAGCTCACCGACCGTCCCGCGGGTGCCGACCGGTCCGACCGGCCTCGGCACGGCGAGCACCAGGATCCTCGGCCTGTCGGGCGCCCGGCCCGTGGACCCCGGAGCGGGCATCGGCGGAACGGTGGCCGGGCACGCCGAGGAGGCATCCGCCGTACGGCCGTCCGGGTCGGCGGTGCGAGACCTCCCGGGGGAGGCGGCCGGTGTCCTGGCGCGAGCCCTGGCCGCTGCCGCACCGGGCGGCGGGGCCGGGGCGGTGGGTGACGGCACCACCGACGGCACCACTGGTGGCGCGACCGGCGGAGCGGCCCGGATCGGCTGAGCGGCCGACGCGTTCGATCGGAACGGCCGAGGTCGGGAGCGGTCGAGACCGGGAGCGGTCGAGGTCGGGAGCGGTCGAGACCGGGATTGGTCGAGGTCGGGAACGGCCGAGCACGTGCAGGATCCGACCCACGGCAGGGTCGGCGAAGTGGCTGGGCGCGGCTTCACCGGGAGGCCCGCCAGGAGAGCCGGAACGATCTGGGGGAGGAGCACGCATGGGGATCTTCACACTCGAGCGCCGCAACCGGGAGGGCCACCAGGCCGCCGATGTGCTGGCCCGTACCCGGGCACTCGTCGACCCGGCGCTGCGCGCGGCGGTCGGCACACTGCCCGAATCGACGCGCCGGATCGCGGAGTACCACTTCGGGTGGCGGGAGCCGGACGGCACGCCGTCGGACACCGGTTCGGGCAAGGCGATCCGTCCGGCCCTGGTGCTGGCGGCGGCGCAGGCCGTCGGCGGCCGGCCGGCCGAAACCGTCCGGGCGGCGGCCGCCGTCGAGCTGGTGCACAACTTCACCCTGCTGCACGACGACGTCATCGACCGGGATCAGACCCGGCGCCACCGGCTCACCGCCTGGCGGGTGTTCGGCACCACAGGGGCCATCCTGGCCGGTGACGCGCTGCACTCGCTCGCGCTGCGCACCCTCGCCGAGGACGAGCACCCGGCCACCCCGGCGGCCGTCCGCCGCCTCGCCGACTGCGTCGTCGAGCTCTGCGAGGGCCAGCAGAGCGACTGCGCCTTCGAACAGCGCAACGACGTCTCCCTCGCCGAGTGCCTGGCCATGGCCGAGGGCAAGACCGGCGCCCTGCTCGGCTGCGCCTGCGCGATCGGCGCGCTCTACGCGGGCGCCGACGAGGACGCGGCGCGGGCGATGGACGCCTTCGGCCGGGAGATCGGCCTGGCCTTCCAGCTGATCGACGACCTGATCGGCATCTGGGGCGACTCGGCCGTCACCGGGAAGCCGGTCGGCGCGGATCTGGCCGCCCGCAAGAAGTCGCTGCCCGTGGTCCACGCCCTGTCCTCCGGCACTTCGGAGGCCGCCGTGCTCGCCGAGCTCTACGCACTGGAACGGCCTTTGAGTGCCGATGAGTTGCTGGCCGCGGCGGCAGCGGTGGACGGCGCCGGCGGACGGGTCTGGGCGCAGACCGAGTCCTGCGAGCGGATGGCGGCCGCGATCGGTCACCTCTCCGCCGCCGTCCCCGACCCGACGGCCGCCGACGACCTGCTCGCGCTCGCCGAACTGGTCACCCGCCGCACCCACTGAGGGCCCGCGCCCGGTTCCGGGTCCGACCGCCCTTGCGCTCACAGCCCCTTCGTACCTCTGCAATTCCGTACAACCGCAAGGGCAGGGAAACACAGCACATGAGTCTGTTGGACATCGGAATCCTGGTCGGCGTCCTGCTGGCCGTCTCGGCAGCGCTGTACCTGGTGCAGCGCTACATCCCGCACCCGGTGCGCGAGGTTCACAACGACGTCGCGGGGTTCATCTTCGCCGCCGTCGGCGTGCTCTACGCGGTACTGCTGGCATTCGTGGTGATCGCGGTCTGGGAGAACAACGACGCGGCCCGCAAGACCACCTTCAAGGAGGCCGACTCGCTGGCCGGGGTCTACTGGATCTCCCGCCAGCTGCCCGCCCCCCTGGGTCCGCAGCTGGAGCGGCACACCCTGGACTACGCCCAGATGGTCAAGGACACCGAGTGGCCGCTGATGGCGCATCACGAGTCCAGTCCGGCCGCGACCGACCTCGTCTACAAGATCCGCGGTGACGTCTTCTCGATCCAGGCCGGGAACGACCAGCAGCGGGTGCTCTACGACCACGCGGTCAGCCACCTGGAGAGCCTGGCCTCCGAGCGCCGTTCCCGGCTGAGCCAGGTGGACGAGGACGTGCCGCCGCTGCTCTGGGCCGCGCTGATCCTGGGAGCGGTGCTGACGATCGGCTTCACCTTCCTGTTCGGTCTCTCCAACACCTTCTCGCACGCCCTGATGGTGCTGGCGCTCAGCGGTCTGGTGGTGATCTCGCTGATCGTCATCAAGGAGATGGACTTCCCGTTCACGGGGGTCACGGCGGTCAAACCGACCGCCTTCGACGTCTTCCTGCAACGCCTCCCCACTCCGCGTTAGCGGATGCCCGCAGGGGCGCGCGGTGCAGGTTCGCCGCGCGCCCCTGCGGCGCTCTCCGGAGCCGGCCTCCCGAGGTGCTCTCCGGGGGCGAGCTCCTGGAGCGATCTGCCGGGGTGATCGTCAGGAGGCCGCCTGTTCCAGCAGGCCGCGCTCCTTCTCCGGAGCGATCCCGAGCGGGACGGTCCCCTGGAGGTAGGGCTCCGTGCGGGGGCCGCGCTGCCGGATCCACGCCCAGGTGTCGCGGACGGACTCGGCGATCGGGCGGCAGTTCAGCCCGGCGGCCCGGGCCCGGGCGGTGTCGGCCAGCCAGACGGCCTGCCACTCGGGCTGGTCCGGCGACCAGAGCGGCAGTTCGACCCAGGGCATGACCTCGGCCGCGAGCAGGGCCTCGTCACCGACCCAGACCAGTTCGGCCCTGCCGCCGGTGGCGTCCGCACAGGCGGTCAGCCACTCGCCCATGGTGGTCGAGCCGGGCGGCGCGGTGGTCACGTACCGGCCGCCGGCGCCGCGCTCGACCAGGTCGAGCCCGAAGGCCGCGAAGTCGCGCGCGTCGATCAGCTGCATCGTCCGGTCGGGGTTGCCGGGGGCGACCACCCGACCGCCCTGCGCCATGCGCTCCAGCCACCAGGGCATCCGGCCGACGCTCTCGTACGGACCGATCAGCAGACCGCAGTTGAGGATCAGCGACTTCTCGGCGCCGAACTGTTCGAGCAGCGCGCGCTCGCAGCCGGCCTTGAGCGCGTTCGCGGGTGGCTGGTCGGGCGGGGTGTCGGCCGGGCAGGGGTGGGTGGGGGAGTCCTCGCCGACCGGAAGAGCGGGCCAGTCGGTGAAGGCGTGGATCGAGGAGACGAAGCTGTAGTGGCCGGCGTGCGGCCGCAGCAGACGGGCGGCGAGGGCGACGGCGGCGGGCTGCTGGCCGGAGGTGTCCACCACGGCGTCCCAGCGCCGGCCGTCGACCAGTCGCTCCAGGTCGGCGGCCGAGTTGCGGTCGCCCCGGACCACCTCGACGCCGTCCTGGTCGGCTCCGGTGCGGCCGCGGTTGAAGGTGGTGATCCGGTGGCCGCGGCGCAGCGCCTCGGTGACGTAGGCACGGCCGAGGAAGGACGTGCCGCCAAGCACAAGGATGTTCATACCGGAAAGACTGCGCGTCATCGGCCTTTCCCGGTACGGCCGTTCACTTTCGGCGGAGTGTGTTCACCCGCAGCGGAGTGCGGCGTGTCGGCCTGGCGGGCGGTCCTCGGCCGGTTCCCGAGTGCGCCCGGCGTGCCACGGCTCCGGACCGCACCGGGCATCCTCTT
Source organism: Kitasatospora sp. NPDC056138 (assembly GCF_042264695.1). Classification (NCBI taxonomy): domain Bacteria; kingdom Bacillati; phylum Actinomycetota; class Actinomycetes; order Kitasatosporales; family Streptomycetaceae; genus Kitasatospora; species Kitasatospora sp. NPDC056138. The sequence goes on from NZ_JBHJVK010000025.1 coordinate 7,772, forward strand.
TGTACTGTAATGTCCGAATGGCTCATCGACCGGCCAGTCGACCGTCGGTGCGATCAGGCCGGTCCGACCAGGCAGTGGGGAGTACGGCAGCATGGGCAACCCGGCGCTCGTGGACCCGGCGACGATCAGGGAGACCGCTGCCGAGGCGTGGATCTGGGGCTGCGCGCTGCTGGAGAACTACCGGACCATGTACGCGCAGGCCGTCGACGACGCGGACCCGCGTTTCGTCGGCGGCTTCGGCGTCTTCCGCCACTACCGGAACCCGTTCGCCCCGGCCGATGTCGACCTGGTGGCGACCAGCAGCGACACTCCGTACTCCTGTGCCTGGCTCGACCTGCGGGCGGAGCCGTGGGTGCTGGAAGTCCCGGCCATGGACCGCTACTACGTCCTCGCGGTGCACGACCTCGACACCTCGTACGTCGGCTTCGTCGGCTCCCGCACCACCGGGCAGGCGGCAGGCCGCTACCTGATCACCGGTCCGCACTCGGCCGACGCGGGCCGCCCGGGGCCTGGCGCGGGCCGCCAGGGGTCGGACGAGAGCGGCCAGGGGCCCGGGGGTGACCGTCCGGGATCCGGAGCGAGCCGGGGGTTCGACGGGGTCCTGCGGGCGGACACCGAGCTGGTCGGCATCCTGGGCCGCACGTACCTGGCGGGGCCGCAGGACGCGCCCGAGCTGCAGAAGCTCCAGTCGCAGTACCTCCTCACGCCGCTCAGCGGGTATCTCGGCACTCCGCCGCCGCCGGCCAGGCCCGAGCCGCACTGGCCGGTATGGCGGAACGCCGAGGTGCTGGAGACGCTGGAGTTCTTCGTCCTGCTGGACTTCCTGCTCGGCTTCTTCCCGGTGCTGCCCACCGAGGCGGGGCTGCGCAACCGGCTGGCCGAACTCGACGTCGGGGCGGGGGACTTCGAACCGGCGGCGCTGCCGCTGGACGTCCGCGAGGCGATGCTGCAGGGCATCGCGGACGGCCGGGCCCGGCTGGCTGCGGAGACCGCCAAGGGGCCGGACTCCACCGCCTGGTTCGGCACCCGGGCGCAGCTCGGCAGCGACTACCTGGCCCGCGCGGTGGGTGCCCGGCAGGGCGGGTACGGACTGCCGGTCGAGGAGGTCTGGTGCACCGACTGGCTCGCCGACGACCAGGGAAACAGTCCGCTGGACGCCGCCGAACACCGCTACACCCTCGACTTTCCGGCCGGGCAGCTCCCGCCGGCCAGGTTCTTCTGGTCCGTGGCCGTGTACCGGCTGCCCGGGCGCCTGCTGGTGCCGAACCCGGCGGGCCGCCACACGATCGGCAGCCACACCCCCGGTCTGGTGCACGGGAAGGACGGCTCGCTCACCCTGTTCCTCCGGCGCGAGCGGCCCACCGATCCGGCGGAGGCGGCCAACTGGCTTCCGGCGCCAGGCGGGCCGTTCACCGTCGTGCTCCGGGTGTACGGGCCCGAACCGCCGGTGCTGGACGGGCGGTGGCAGCTTCCCCAGCTCAACGTCCAGGAACCGCAGGTCGATTGACCGGAGGCCGGAACCTCTGACCGGAGACCGGAACTTCTGACCGGAAGGGACACCCGCATGTCCGATGCCGCCCTGAAGGCGCTGGCGGCCGACGCCTACGTCTACGGCAGCCCGATCGTCCGCGGCCTCGGCACGGTCGGCGCCTTCGTGGAACGCGGCATGGGCAGCGGCCTGCCGCCCACCCCCTTCAACCGCTTCGTCCACGCCAGGGAACCGGCCACGCCCCGGACCGAGTTCCCCTCGGCCAACAGCGACGTCCTCTACTCCTTCGCCCAACTGGACCTCTCCGGCGGGCCGGTGCTGCTGCACGTCCCGGACAGCAGGGGCAGCTACTTCGTGCTCCAGTTCGTGGACGCCTGGACCAACAACTTCGCCTACCTGGGCCGCCGTTCCACCGGCACCGCCGAGCAGACCTGGTTGGTCACCCCGCCGCACTGGCACGGGACGGCGTCCGAGGACGTCCAGGTGATCGTCTCGCCGACCACCGTCGCCACCATCGTCGGCCGCTACGTCTGCGACGGTCCGGCGGACCTCCCCAGGGTCCTCGACCTCCAGCGGCGGCTGACCCTCGCCCCGCTGGAGCCCGGCGGGGTGTACGCCGGACTCCCCGAGCCCGACCCGGGCGTCCCGGAGGAGCTGCGTTTCCTCGAACGGCTCCGGCGGTGGACGGCCGCCTTCCCGCCCGCCGAACCCGACCTGGCCTACCAGCAGCGGTTCGCGCCGCTCGGCCTGCTGGACACCGGAACCTCCCCGTACCTCGCTCCCGAGCCCGCCTGGGCGGCGGCCCTGGCCAACGGCCTGGCCGCGGGCGAGGAGCGGGTCGAGGCCGTGACCGGTCCGGCCGAGGACCGCCCCGCCGGGGAGTGGGCCGTGAGCCTGCACCTCTTCGACTACAACCTCGACCACTTCGGGCCCGGCACGGTCGCCTCCCGGGACTGGCGCACCGCCGACCGCCGGGCCGCCTACCTCGTCCGCGCGGCGGCCGCCCGCACCGGCCTCTGGGGCAACCACGCGTACGAGGCCACCTACGCCACCACCCACGACGACGCCGAGGGCAGGCCGCTCACCGGTGCCCGCTCGTACACCCTGCGCCTGGACGGCCCGCCGCCGGTCGACGCCTTCTGGTCGGTCACCGTCTACGACCTGCCCGGCCGCCGGCTGACCGAGAACCTGATCGGCCGCTACTCGATCGGCGACCGCACGCCCGGCCTGGCGTACGGGAAGGACGGTTCGGTCACCCTGGTCCTCCAGCACGAGCGGCCGACCGACCCGGTCGAGACGGCGAACTGGCTGCCGACACCGGCCGGCGAGTTCCGGCCGGTCCTGCGGATGTACCAGCCCAGGGCCACCGTGCTGGACGGCTCGTACCGGCTGCCGCCGCTCGAACCCCGCTGACCGGGGCCGGCCCGCGGCGCAGGCGGCCTCACCCGCGCTCGGCCGCCGGGTGGTCCGTCCGCCCCTCCTGCCAGAGACCGACTGGTCGGCGGCCCAAGGCGTCCGGGGCTCGCCTGCCAGGTCCCCCGTCTCCCCGGGCTCCGGCTCGCCCGGTTGTCCGCTCGCCCGTTGTCCGCTTCTCGGTTGTCTGCTTTGCCCGTGACAGGAGGCCCGCTTTGGGCGGTGCGGTCGGACAGATGCTGGCCTCGGCGGTCGGTGTCGCGATCAGTCCGGTGACGCTGGTCGCGACGGTCCTGCTGCTGGCCAGCCCGCGCGGCCGGGTGAACGGCACCGCCTTCGTGCTCGGGTGGTCGGCGACACTGGCGGCGCTCACCACGGCGGTCGTGGCCGTCCTGGCGGTCCTGACCGCCGCGGGCGCGCTCCCGGAGCCGGGCGGTGGTGAGGCCAGGCCCCCCTGGGCGTGGTGGGTCGCTCTGGCCGTGGGGCTCCTGCTCCTGCTGCTCGGCGCTCGGCGGTGGCGGGAACGCCCGCGGGAGGGGCATGTGCACCGTCCGCCCGCCTGGCTGGCGGCCGTCGACCGGCTCACCCCGGTCCGGTCGGCCGGACTGGCCGCCGCCCTGGTCACGGCCGATCCGAAGAACCTGCTGCCGGTGGTCGGCGGCGCGGTCGCCATCGCGACCAGCGGTGGCGGGCCGGGTGCCAAGGCCTTGGCCCTGGTGCTGATGGTGCTGGTGGGATCTCTGTGCACCCTGCTGCCGCTCGCCGTCCACCTGTGCGGCGGCGCCGGGTCCGCAAAGGTACTGGGCGAGTGGAAGGCGTGGATGTCCACCCACAACTCCGCGATCGCGACCGTGCTGCCGGTCGTGCTGGGGGCCGAGTACGTCGGTGCCGCGATCACCGGGCTGTCCGGCTGACGACCGGAGCCGTCCCGCGCCGCCGGACCCAGGGCCGCCGGGCGGAGGGTGCGCCGAGGAGGCCGGGGTCGGGGTCGGGCTCGCCGCCGGTGGGGTGGCACTCGGGGCGGGTGAGGAGGCGGAGGGGGTCGGCGCGGGCGTCGGCGTGCCCGGGGGCGGTGCGGTCGAGGCCGTGGGGGCGGGCGAGGGAGAGCCGCCACGGTGTTCGGGGCCGCCCTCCAGGGTGACCACGGCCTCGGACGGCGGGAAGGCGATCCGGGCGGTCCACCGGGTCCGCGGGGCACGGTCCTCGTCCACCGTCACCGTGATGGTGATCCGTTGGCCTGGCGCCAGGGTGCCGGAATCCCGGCTGAGCCGGAGCCAGTCGGCATCGAGGACGGCATGCCACTGGAGTGCGGTGCCGCCGGTATCGGTCAGTGTGATGACCGTACGGCCGGAGAACTCCCGAGCCTCGACGGTCAGTTGTGCGGGCGCGGGAGCGGGAGCCGGCGCGGTTCCGGGGGCCGGCGGCTGCGCCCCGCCGACCGGGGCGGCGACCAGCCCGGGGCCGTCGAGCCGGGCCGAGCCGCCGGCCGGTACGGGCACCGCCGCGCCCGCGATCGATGGCAGCAACGTTTCTGCGCCCCGGACGGCGGCCAACTGCAGCCCTCCGGCGCGGGTCCGGCCACCCGGCGCCGAACGGGGGCCGGGCCCATCACCGGGGGCGGGCACCTCGGTCGTGTCCACCCGGACGGCCGACACGCCGCCCGCACCCTGGGCGTCGCCGTGGTGGGCGCCCCAGAGCGCCACCACCGGCGCCGCCAGCACCGCGGCCAGCACGCCCGTGGTCACCATCCGCTGGCGCCCCGCCGGCGCCCGGCCCTGGCCCGGCGCCCGGTGCCGGGGGAACCCGCTCCGGTCGAACCGCAGCTCCCCGGGCGCGGACCCGGCCCGCAGCGCCCGGCGGCCCGCCGCCGCGCCCGCCAGGAACGCCGCCCCCGCCGCACCGTTGGCGGGACGCCCGGGCGCCGACCCGACCCGCAGTGTCACCGGCGCCGTCAGCACGGGCAGCCCCGGCGACCCGGCGAGGCCGGCGCCCGGTCCGCCCGCCGCCCGGTCGGCCGCCGCACGGCAGGTCGGGCAGTCGCCCACGTGCTGCACCAGCTCGCGGCGGAGCGCCGGGCCGAGCACCCGGTCCGGCCGGTCCGCCGCCCCCGGGCCGCCCAGCTGGGCCAGCACCGGGCAGCCGCCCGTACCGAGCACCAGCAGCGCCGTCCGGGTTCTGGCCACCTCTGCCGCGGCGGTGGCCAGCAGCCCGTCCGCCGTCGCGGCGGAGAGCCCGAGCACGGCCGCGACCTCGGCCGGTCCGAGCCGGTGACGCACCGCCAGTTCCAGGGCCTCCCGCTGCTCCGGACCGGTGCCCGCCGCCTCCGGCCAGGCCAGCGAGGCCAGCTCGCGCCGCTGCTGCGCGGCGAGCACGGGACGCGTCGCGGTCCGCAGCGGTGCCGCGGTGCCCGGCGGCACCGTGAACCGCTCCGCCGGGGGCTGCTGCGGGTCGGGCCCGTGCTCCAGCCGCCGCAGGCAGCTGTACCGCGCCAGAGCGTACAGCCAGGCCCGCAGCAGGCCGGGCTCGGCGAGCCGCTCGCCGTGGCGCAGGGCCAGGTCGCGGACCTCCCGTACGGCGGCGACGGCCGCGTCGTGCCCGCACAGGACGGAGAGGCAGTAGGTGAACAGGCCGTCGACGCACTGGTCGTACGCCTGGAGGACCGGGGAGCCGGCCGGTGGTGGGGGAGCAAGCCTGGTGGTCACGGAGCCGACGCTAGGGAGACGGGTGCCGCGCTTCCGGTCGATCCCGGGCGCTGTACTTCTTTCGGGTAACAACACCACGCTTCGCCCCTGGGGACCCGGCCGGGCGTGCAGGGGCACGGGGCACAGGGGTACAGGGGTACAGGGACACAGCGGTGCGAGCGCGCGGGGCGAGGCGAGCCGGCGCCCGGCCGACCGCGCCCCGGCTGCGGGCGGTCCCGGTCCCGGTGGCGGTCCCGGACTGTCGTACCCACCGGCTACGGTTGGCGACATGGCTGCCCGCACCAAGACCACCGCCAAGCCGCGACCGGCGTACCGCTGCACCGAGTGCGGCAACCAGCTGCCCAAGTGGGTCGGCCGCTGTCCCGAGTGCAACGCCTGGGGCACCGTCGAGGAGTACGGCGCGGTGCCGATCCGGACGACGGCCGCGGGCCCGGTCAGTGCGCCCGCCAAGCCGATCGGGCAGGTGGACGGCCAGGTCGCCACCGCCCGCACCACCGGTGTGCCCGAGCTGGACCGGGTGCTCGGCGGCGGGATCGTGCCCGGCGCGGTGGTGCTGCTCGCGGGCGAGCCGGGTGTCGGCAAGTCGACCCTGCTGCTGGACGTCGCCGCCAAGGCCGCCAGCGCCCGGCACCGCACCCTCTACGTCACGGGTGAGGAGTCGGCCGGGCAGGTCCGGCTGCGCGCCGACCGGATCAACGCGCTCTCCGACCACCTCTACCTCGCCGCCGAGTCCGACCTCGGCGCGGTCCTCGGCCACATCGAGGCGGTCAACCCCGGGCTGCTGATCCTGGACTCGGTGCAGACCATCGCCTCCGCCGAGCTGGACGGCGCCCCCGGCGGCCCGGCCCAGGTCCGCGAGGTGGCGGGGGCACTGATCCGGGCCTCCAAGGAACGCGGGATGGCCACCCTGCTGGTCGGCCACGTCACCAAGGACGGCCAGATCGCCGGCCCGCGCCTGCTGGAGCACCTGGTGGACGTGGTGCTGAGCTTCGAGGGGGACAGGCACGCCCGGCTGCGCATCATCCGGGGGGTCAAGAACCGCTACGGCGCCACCGACGAGGTCGGCTGCTTCGAGCTGCACGACGAGGGCATCGCGGGCCTGGCCGACCCGTCCGGCCTTTTCCTGACGCGCCGTGACAAGCCGGTGCCGGGGACGTGTCTGACGGTCACTCTGGAGGGTCGCCGCCCGCTGGTGGCCGAGGTGCAGGCGCTGATGGTGGATTCGCAGATCCCCTCCCCGCGCCGGACCACCTCCGGACTGGAGTCCCCCCGGATCGCGATGATCCTGGCCGTGGTCGAGCGGCACGGCGGCGTGAAGCTCGGCAAACAGGACATCTACACCGCGACGGTCGGCGGTGTGAAGCTCACCGAGCCCTCCGCGGACCTGGCCATCGCGCTCGCCGTGGCCAGCTCCTCGTCCGACACCCCGCTGCCGAGCAACCTGGTGGCGATCGGCGAGGTCGGCCTGGCCGGTGAGGTCCGCCGGGTCACGGGCGTGCAGCGGCGGCTGGCCGAGGCGCACCGGCTGGGGTTCACCCACGCACTGGTCCCGCCGGACCCGGGCAAGGTTCCCAAGGGCATGACGGTGGTCGAGGTCTCCGACATCGGTGAGGCACTGCGGGCCATCCCGGGCCGCCGCCGGTCCTCGCGACCGAAGGCGGACGGCGCCAACACCGCTGCGCCGCAGGGGCGTTCGGCCTCGCGGTCGGTCCCCGCGCCGGCCGTCGCGGCCTACCCCGAGGAGCTGATGGCCGGGTGGGAGCCGGTGGACTCCGACGAACTGGCCTGACCCCGGTCCCGATATTGCCGTGCACAGTTAGACTTTGCCCTGTCCAATTGGCACGAAGTGCAGTAAATGAGCAGCGACAGACCGTCGGGCGCCACGCCACACGGTCCGGGGCGACCGGAGGAGTCACGTGGCAGCCAGCGACCGGGCGGACAAGTCCTCCCGCGAAGAGGCCCTGCTGCGGGCTTCCCTTCAGGCCATCGCGCCGGGCACCCCGCTGCGCGACGGCCTCGAGCGGGTCCTCCGCGCCAACACCGGCGGCCTGGTGGTGCTGGGCTTCGACCGCACCGTCGAATCGCTCTGCACCGGCGGCTTCGTGCTGGACGTCGAGTTCTCCGCGACCAGGCTGCGCGAGCTGTGCAAGCTGGACGGCGCGGTGGTGCTCGACAAGGACATCACCAAGATCGTCCGGGCCGGGGTGCACCTGATGCCCGACTCCACCATCCCCACCGACGAGACCGGCACCCGGCACCGCACGGCGGAGCGGGTGAACCGCCAGACCGGGTTCCCTGTGGTCGCCGTCTCGCACTCGATGCGCCTGATCGCGATGTACGTCAACGGCACCCGGCGGGTGCTGGAGGACTCCACCACCGTGCTGTCCCGCGCCAACCAGGCGCTGGCCACCCTGGAGCGGTACAAGCTGCGCCTGGACGAGGTCGCGGGCACGCTCTCCGCGTTGGAGATCGAGGACCTGGTCACCGTCCGGGACGTCGCCGCGGTGGTCCAGCGGCTGGAGATGGTCCGGCTGATCGCCGCCGAGATCGCCGGGTACGTCCTGGAGCTCGGCACCGACGGCCGGCTGCTCTCGCTCCAGCTGGACGAGCTGATCGCGGGTGTCGAGCCCGAGCGCGAACTGGTCGCCCGCGACTACTTCCCCGAGCGGGCCGCCAAGAAGGGCCGCACCGTCCCCGAGGTCCTCGACGACCTGGAGGCGCTCACCCACGCCGAGCTGCTCGACCTCCAGACCGTGGCCAAGGCACTGGGCTACTCCGGGTCGCCCGAGTCGCTGGACTCGGCGGTCTCGCCGCGCGGCTACCGGCTGCTGGCCAAGGTCCCGCGGCTGCCCAACACCGTGATCGAGCGGCTGGTCGAGCACTTCGGCGGGTTGCAGAAGCTGCTCGCCGCCAGCATCGACGACCTGCAGACCGTCGAGGGCGTCGGCGAGACGCGGGCCCGCTCGGTGCGCGAGGGGCTGTCGCGCCTCGCGGAATCGTCCATCCTGGAGCGGTACGTCTGACGCTCGGTCACGGCTGCCCGAACGCCCCCGGTTTCGCCGAGGAGCGCGGGGGCTGTGGCGACCCGTCGGGTCGCGAGACATCCGTCACCTGTCAGTGTCGCCGTCCGGCAGTCAAGTTGACGCGACGACTGGCCTTCTCGGCGGAGCGACGCGCCGCCCGCCGCGCGAACTGCCGCGTGACGGGCGGGAGTCGGTGCCCGGAGTGTCTCGGCGCTCCGGGGGCGGAGTGGCGACAGGGCCCGACTCCGCCGTCCGGCAGGCGGGTTGGGGTCAGCCGTCGAGGCGGATCGAGGTCCGGGCGGAGATCGGGCCGCCGGAGGGGCCGGTCAGGGTCGCCTGCACCAGGTAGTTGCCCGGCTGGGCGGTCGAGGCGTCCGGGGAGGCGCACTGCGGCTTGCTCCGGCTGCGGTCCCAGGTGAACGTCTCGGTCAGGCCGTTGCCCGAAGCGATCTCCACCCAGGTGCTCTGCTTGTCCGTCGGGCAGTCGGCGGAGGACCAGATCCGCTCGTTGGCGGCCGAGGTCACCACGATCGCGGACGCCGTGCGGCCCAGGTCCACCCGGCAGTTGGCGCCGGCGGTGTTGCGGACGGTCAGCGCGAGGCGCGGCTTGTCCTTGCTGTCGAAGGAGTTCTGCGTACCGGCCAGCTCCAGGGTGACCTGGGAGGCGGTGCAGAGCGGGAGGGCCATCACCTCGGCGGTGTTCACCGGGGGCGGCGTCACCGCGCTGCCGGAGCCGCCCGACCCGCTGCCGGAGCCGCCCGAGCCGCTACCGGACCCGCCGGAGCCGCCTGTCGAGGAGCCGGAGGATCCGCCGGTGCCACCCGCGCCGCCACTGCCGCCTGAACCGCCGGTGAGGCTGACCTCGCCGCCGCCCCCGCCCGAGACGCCGCCGCTTCCGCCCGTACCGCCGCTGCCGCCGGGGCGGGAGGTGATCGCGGGACCGGTCGGGGTGGCACCGGGGGTGATCGACTGGGCCGGGGCCGGTTGCGCGGTCTTGTCGGCGGAGTTCTTCCCGTCGCCCTGACCGGTCGTCAACCAGACGACCAGTGCCAGCACGGCGAGCAGGACAGCGGACACGACGATGCGCCGCCGCCAGTAGATCGACGCGGGCAGCGGTCCTACGGGTTGACGCAGAGAGGGCACCTGCAAACTCTACGAGACTGGGCGCACCCGTTGATGCATCAACACTGACCCTGCGCCGCTTCATTCACATCATCCGTCATTTGACCCGGACGAGGGAAGGGGCGGCGGGCGTGTCGTTCGTCGGCGATCCTGCCTCCGCCCCCACCCGCAACGGGCCGCAACGGGAGGCCACAACGGGAGGCCGCAACGGGAGGCCCGGCGTCGCGCGGAGGTGGCGAGAGCCGACCGGAGCCCTTGCGGCGGCCGGGCCGGGGCGCACCGACCCGACCGCGCAGGACCGGGAGAGAGCCGGGGGAGACGGCCCGGGGAGAGCGGGAAGCGTGGGAGGATCGAGGGGTCATGGCTGCCATCACCTCCACCCCCGCGCCGCTGCTCCATTCGACCGTGCTCGACTGGTACGAGGCCAACGCCCGCGATCTCCCCTGGCGGACGGCCGACGCCTCGCCCTGGGCGGTCATGGTGAGCGAGTTCATGCTCCAGCAGACACCGGTCAAGCGGGTCCTGCCCGCGTACGCCGCCTGGCTGGAGCGCTGGCCCACCCCCGCCGACCTGGCCGCCGACGCCCCGGGCGAGGCCGTCCGGATGTGGGGCCGGCTCGGCTACCCGCGCCGGGCGCTGCGGCTGCACGCCGCCGCCGTGGCGATCACCGAGCAGCACGGCGGCCGGGTGCCCGACGACCATGCGGCGCTGCTCGCCCTGCCGGGCGTGGGCGAGTACACGGCCGCCGCCGTCGCGTCCTTCGCCTTCCGGCAGCGGCACGTGGTGCTCGACACCAACGTCCGTCGGGTCTTCGCCCGTGCCGTGACCGGCGTCGAGTACCCGGCCCAGGCGACCACGGCCGCCGAGCGCCGTACCGCCACCGAGTACCTGCCGGCCACCGCCGAGACCGCCGCCACCTGGGCGGTCGGCGTGATGGAGCTCGGCGCACTGGTCTGCACCGCCCGCAGCCCGGAGTGCGGGGCCTGTCCGCTGCGGAGCCACTGCGCCTGGCAGCGGGCCGGCCGGCCTCCGTACGAGGGCCCGGCACGGCGCGGCCAGTCCTACGAGGGCACGGACCGGCAGGTGCGCGGCAAGCTGCTGGCGGTGCTGCGGGACGCGCACGGCGAGGTGGCGCAGGAGCGGCTGGACGAGGTCTGGCCGGAGCCGGTGCAGCGGGCGAGGGCGCTGGACGGCCTGGTCGCGGACGGCCTGGTCGAACCGGTCGCCCCGGGCGTGTACCGGCTGCCGCAGTAGGGCCGCCGGGTAGGCGCCGCACGGCCGGTCCGGCCCGCTCGGTCGCACGGCCGGTCCGGCCCGCGCCCGGTGCGGCGCAGTGGGAGAAGCGGCCCGGACAGCAGGGAAGACGACAGGGGCGCGGGGAACTGCGTGAGCGGCCAGGCGCCTCGGTGGCGGGCTGGTCGCGCAGTTCCCCGCGCCCCTGCGGTGTTCCTCGGCGGACGGTCCGCCGGAAGGTGCGGTCCGGTCAGACCGCGGCGGCCTCCATCGACTGCTCGGCCGACGGCTTGCCGGCGCCCCGCAGCGGGACCTCGCGCAGGAAGAGCGCGGCCGCGACGGCGACGACGCTGATCACGGCGCCCCAGAGGAAGACGGTGTGCATGCCGTTGGAGACGGCGTGGTGGTACGCGTCCTGGACGGGGGCCGGGAGGGCGCGCAGCGCCTCCGGGCTGGTCTGGCTGAGGTTGCCGCCCTTGCCGCCGGCGGGCTGGTCGGGCAGGCGCTCCTTCATGGTCGCGGTGACCCGGTCGTTGAAGAGCGCGCCGAACAGGGCGACACCGAAGGAGCCGCCGATGGTGCGGAACAGGGTGGCGGTGGAGCTGGCCACGCCCATGTCCTTGAGCTCGACGCTGTTCTGCGCGACCAGCATGGTGATCTGCATCAGGAAGCCCATGCCGGCGCCGAGCACCACCATGTAGCAGGAGGAGGTGAACCGGCTGGTGTCGGTGGAGAGGGTGGAGAGCAGCCCCGAGCCGATGACCATCACGGCGGTGCCGATGATCGGGAAGATCCGGTACTTGCCGGTCCTGGTGACGGTCTGGCCGACCACCAGCGAGACCACCAGCATGCCGAACATCATCGGCATCAGCAGCAGCCCGGAGTTGGTCGCCGAGGCCCCCTGCACGGTCTGCTGGTAGAGCGGCAGGAAGGTGACGGCGCCGAACATCGCGAAGCCGACGATGAAGCCGATCAGCGAGACCAGGCTGAAGTTGAGGTTGCGGAACAGGCCGAGCGGGAGCATCGGCTCGTCGACCCGCTGCTCGACGTAGCAGAAGGCGATCAGCGAGGCGACGGCGAGCGCGGCCAGACCGAGGATCTGCTTCGAGCCCCAGGCGTACTGCTGGCCGCCCCAGGTGGTGATCAGGACCAGCGAGGTGATGCCCGCGGTGAGCAGGACAGCGCCGACGTAGTCGATCTTGGCGCTGGAGCGGACCTTGGGCAGCTTCAGGGTGACCACGATGAAGCCGAGCGCCAGGATGCCGAGCGGCAGGTTGATGTAGAAGGTCCAGTGCCAGTTCAGGTGGTCGGTGATGAAGCCGCCGACCAGCGGGCCGCCGATGGTGGCGAGGGCCATCACGGCGGCGAACATGCCCTGGTACTTGCCGCGGTCGCGCGGCGGCACCAGTGCGCCCATGATCGACATCACGCCGACCATCAGACCGCCGGCGCCCAGGCCCTGGACCGCGCGGAAGGCGATCAGCTGGGTCATGCTCTGCGAGAGGCCGGAGAGCGCCGAGCCCAGCAGGAAGATCACGATCGAGGTGAGGAAGGTGCCCTTGCGGCCGTAGAGGTCACCGAGCTTGCCCCAGATGGGGGTCGAGGCGGCGGTGGCCAGGGTGTACGAGGTGACCACCCAGGACAGGTGCTCGGCTCCGCCCAGATCGCCGACGATGGTCGGCATCGCGGTGCCGACGATCAGGTTGTCGAGCATGGCCAGCAGCATCGCGACCACCAGGCCGATCATCACCAGGCGGATCTCGCGGTGTGATCTCGGCGCGGGCTCGGTCGCCCCCTCGGCGGTCGGCGGTTCGACCGCCGAGGCCTCGACCTGCTGTTGTGACATGGTGCGTCTCCCGGAAGCGCAGTGCCGGTCGGGCTCCTCGGGCCCCGTCGTGGCGGGGTCCTCGGCGCACTTACTTGACGACCGGCTAGTGAATTATCAATGGGCACGGTAGGTTGTCTACTAGCCGGGCGTCAAGCCAGTTTCGGCGGAGCGCCCCTGGGCAGGGACAATGCAGCCCAAGGCGCGCGCCGCAACCGGTGCGCGACCGCCCCACCCCCCCGCAGTCACAAGGCAGGCCAGTACGGCATGAGTACGACGCAGAGCCCCCGCACCGACACCCGGGCGCGGATCCTCGACGTGGCGCTGGAGCTCTTCTCGGAGCAGGGATACGAGAAGACCTCGCTCCGCGAGATCGCCGATCGGCTCGGGGTCACCAAGGCCGCCCTCTACTACCACTTCAAGACCAAGGACGACATCGTCCACGGCATCATCGAGAGCATGGCCGCGCCGATCGACGAGGTGATCGCCTGGGGCCAGGAGCAGCCGTGGTCTCCGGAGCTGCGGGACGAACTCGTCCGCCGCTTCGCCGCCGGCATGGCCTCGCGGGCGCCGCTGCTGCGCTTCTTCCACGAGAACCAGCCGGCGCTGCGGGAGTCGAAGGCCGGGCTGGAGTTCAAGGAGCGGATGCTGGCGATGATCCGCCTGGTCCAGGGGCCCGAGGCCACCTTCCCGGACCGGCTGCGCGCCACCATGGCGTTGTTCGCCATCAACTCCGCGTTCTTCCTGCTCAAGGAGTCGGTCTCGGGCGGGTTCGAGTGCACCGACCCCAAGGCGTCGACGGTCGCCGAGGCGATGGAGGCCGCGCTGACGGTCGCGCTGGAGATCGCCGGCCGGATCGAACTCCCGGAGGTCTGACGCAGAGTGCCCCTCCCGCCGAGGAGGCGGAAGGGGCACTCTGCGCTCTGCGTGGTGCGTGGTGCGCGGGCTCAGAAGTCGCTGACCCCGCGGGCCGAGAGGTAGGCGATCGGGTCGATGACCGCCGCGTACCGGTTGGCGCTGCGGATCTCGAAGTGCAGGTGCGGCCCGGTGGAGTTGCCGGTGGTGCCCGAGCGGCCGATCTCCTGGCCCGGTGACACCGACTGCCCGGCGCTGACCTCCAGCGAGGACATGTGCGCGTACTGGGCGAAGTGGCCGTCCGGCAGCCGCAGTACGACCTCCTTGCCGTACGCGCCGTCCCACTTCGCCGAGACCACGGTGGCCTGGCCGACCGCGAGCAGCGGGGTGCCGGAGCCGACCGCGAAGTCCACGCCGGTGTGGTAGCCGGCGGCGTACGCCCGGTTCGGCTTGCCGTACGGGTTGCTGATCAGGGCGCCCGGGATCGGGGCGGACCAGGCGGAGCCGGGGGCCGGGGCGACCGCGGCGGGCAGGCCCGCGGGCTCACCGGCCGGCTCGGCCGCCGGTGCCGCCGGGGCGGCGCTCGGCGCCAGGTTGGCGGCCACCGCGACGGCGTCCTGCGACCTGACCGAGTGCGGCTGCTGGTACGGGGTGGGCTGGGCGACCTGCACCAGGCCGAGCTGGTGGAACGGCGCGGAGACCGAGGTGAAGGCCGAGCTGCCCGGTGTGGTCGGGTGCACGGTGTGCGCGGAGGCGGTGTTGGGCAGCAGCAGCACGCCGAAGGCCAGTACCGTCGTGGCGCTCCAGGCCGCCGTCGACCGGTTCCCCTGCACCCACTCGACGGCGGGGCGGAAGCGGTCGGGCGTCCGGGCGTCGGCGGCGCGGCAGAGCCTGCGGGCGCCGGTCTCGGCGCTCGCCCGTCCGGCGGCCGCCGCCTCGGCGAACCTGCGGGCACCGACCACGGCGCTCGACCGTCCGGCGGCCGCTGCTTCGGCGAACCTTCGGGTGCCGACCGTGGCGGTGGCGCTTGCGGCGCTGATCGCTTCGGCGAGCCGGCGGCGGGCGGTGTGGGGGGAAGGCATCGGGTGGCAGCACCTCAGGGACGGGAGCAGCCCGGCGCTGAGCCGCTGAGGGCTCGCCGGGCTGGGGACAGACAGATCTAAACGGTCGCTGCGGGTGGATCCCAAACCCGCCACCTACTACGGCATGTAGTCCCCGTACCCGGTGATCTCCGAGCCCTCGGCGCGATGATCTTTCGAGTGGATCATCCCATTTGTCCGGTTCTCGCCGGACTTCGGCGAGCTCACGGCGGGGGCCGCGCGTTCCCGGACGGTCCCGGCGGTCCGGTGGCCCGCCCGGGCGCTCCCGGCTACTACCAGGCCTCGTACCGGGCCCGCGCACTGTGACAATCGCCACCCGCGGCGCCCGACAGGCGGTCGGCTGCCCGGCTCGGCCGACCGGGAATCGTGAGCCGGGGCACAGTTCCGCAGCGGGCCGCCGGGCCGCCCGCTGTCCCCGTCCGGCCCACCCGTGCCAGGCTGGCCCCGTCACGGCAGCACCGTCCTGTACGAGTCCCCTTCCCCTACCGGAGGACCTCCCCATGGCGGCACCGCAGCTCAAGCCCGGCACGTCCTGGAGCGAGACGTACGCCCGCTGCGTACGGGCCGCGCCGGAGGCCTTCACCCCCGACCGACTGCTCAACCTGGTGCGCGGCGAGTGGCGCGTCGTCGGCACTCCCGGCGAGCACACCACCCCGCTGGACGGCACCTCGATCCCCGGGCCGCCCCGGGTCGGTATCGAGGAGGCACGGCGCGCGGTCTCCTTCGCCATCGACCGGCACGCCCACTGGGGAAGGGTCCCGCTCGACGAGCGCAAGGCCAGGGTCGCCGCGGCCGTCGAGGGCCTCGCCGAGCAGCGCGAGCTGCTGGCCCTGCTGCTGGTCTGGGAGATCGGCAAGCCCTGGCGGCTGGCCTGCGCCGACGTCGACCGTGCGCTGGACGGCGTCCGCTGGTACCTCGACAACATCGACCGCCAGCTCGAGGGCCGCACACCGCTGCCCGGGCCGGTCTCCAACATCGCCAGCTGGAACTACCCGATGAGCGTCCAGGTGCACGCCGAACTCGTGCAGCTGCTGGCCGGGAACGCGGTGGTCGCCAAGACCCCGTCGCAGGGCGGCTTCCACTGCCTGACCCTCGCCCACGCGGTCATGCACCGTGCCCAGCTGCCCGCCACCCTGCTGTCCGGCACGGGCGACCGGATCGCCGACGCGCTGATCCGTGCCGAGGGCCTGGGGGCGCTGGCCTTCGTCGGCGGCCGGGCCAACGGCCGCAAGGCCGCCACCGCGCTCGCCGACCTGGGACGACGGCACTTCCTGGAGCAGGAGGGCCTCAACACCTGGGGCGTCTGGAACTTCACCGACTGGCCCGCCCTCGCCGTGCACCTGCGCAAGGGCTTCGAGTACGCCAAGCAGCGCTGCACCGCCTACCCGCGCTACGTCGTGCAGCGCTCGCTCTTCCCCGCCTTCCTGGACACCTACCTCGGCGTGCTCGCCGCGCTGAGGTTCGGCCATCCGCTGGCGGTCGCCGACCCCGCGGACCCGCTGCCCGAGCTCGACTTCGGGCCGGTCATCCATGCCGCCAAGGCCACCGAGCTCCGGGACCGGTTCGACGCGGCGGTGGCCGGCCGGGCCGTCCCGCTCTACCGGGGCATCCTGGACGAGGGCGGCTTCGTCGCCGGTCAGTCCACGGACGCCTACCTGGCGCCGGCCGCCCTGCTCGACCCGCCCGCCAACTGGGCGCTGCACCACAGCGAGCCGTTCGGCCCGCTGGACTCCGTCGTCCTGGTCGACACCGAGTCCGAGCTGCTCGCCGCGATGAACGCGGGCAACGGCTCCCTGGTCGCCTCGCTCGCCACCGACGACCTCGGCTTCGCCGACCGGATCGCCCCCGACCTGCTCGCCTTCAAGATCGGGATCAACCGGCCGCGCAGCCGGGGCGACCGCGAGGAGGTGTTCGGCGGGCTCGGCGCCTCCTGGAAGGGTGCCTTCGTCGGCGGCGACCTGCTGGTCCGGGCCGTCACCCACGGCCCGGAGGGAGCGGACGAGAAGCTGTACGGCAACTTCCCCACCTACTCGCTCTACCCGCCGCGCTGAGCCTGTCCGACGGTTCCCGCCGCGCGCCCGACGCCGCGTGCCGATCCGCCGCGAACTGCCGGGCAGGCCTCGGGGCAGGGCGCGGCACCTCGGGGGCGCCGGACCCTGCGTGGGGGACCCCGCGTGCGGGGCCCTGCGCCTTCGCGGTGGGCCGGCCGCCGAGTTCCCCGGGACTCCGAGGCGCCCGGCCGGCCGGACGGTTCGGGTCCCCCTCAACTGATCTGCGTCCGAGGCATGTTGCGTCAGGGCCGGATCGGGGATTATCGGCGGATGGGTTACGAACCTGACACCGGCTCCGCCGGCAGCCCGCGCGAGCGCCGGTTCGCCGCGTTCCGGCGCAGCGACCGGCTGCTCTCGGGCGTCCGCCCGGCGAGCATCCGCGAGCGGCTGACCGAACTGGCCGCGCTGCACGGGCCGTCCACCGACGGCGGTGCGGCGTACGACCTCGACCAGCGCCCCGACTTCTACGGCGACGGCATCGTCCGGACGCTCGAACGCCGGGTCGCCGACCTGCTCGGCAAGCCCGACGCCGTCTTCTTCCCCAGCGGCACCATGGCCCAGCAGGCCGCCCTGCGGATCTGGGCCGAACGCAGCGGCAACCGTACGGTCGCCATGCACCCGCTCGCCCACCCCGAGGTGCACGAACGCCGGGCGTACGCGCGGCTGAGCGGCCTGGACGCGGTCTGGCCCACCACCGCCCCCAGGCTCCCCACCGCCGCCGAACTGCACTCCCTGGGAGAGCACTTCGGCAGCCTGATGGTCGAACTCCCGCTGCGGGAGGCCGGATTCGTCCTGCCGACCTGGCCGGAGCTGGTCGAGACGACCACCGCGGCCCGGGAGCGGGGAGTGGCCGTCCACCTCGACGGTGCCCGGCTCTGGGAGTCCGTCCGGCACTTCGGCCGCACCCTGCCCGAGATCGCCGCCCTGGCGGACTCGGTGTACGTCTCCTTTTACAAGACCCTCGGCGGCATCAGCGGTGCGGCGCTCGCCGGCCCGGCGGACTTCGTCCGCGAGGCCCGGGCGTGGCGGCACCGCTATGGCGGCCAGCTCTACCAGCAGTGGCCCGCCGTGCTCGCCGCGCTCGCCGGGCTGGACCGTGAACTCCCGCGCCTGGACGCGTACGTGGCGCACGCCGGGACCGTCGCCGCCGCACTGGCCGAGGTGCCCGGTGCCCGGGTCTTCCCCGATCCGCCGCACACCCACCAGTTCCAGTTCTGGCTCCCCCACCCCGCCGGGGACCTGGACGAGGCGAGCCTGCGGCTCGCCGAGGAGCAGGGCCTCGCACTCTTCTGGGGCTGGTTCGAGCCCGGTGAACCCGGCCTCGCCGGACACTCGATGACCGAGATCACGGTGGCCGCCGAAGCCCTCGACTGGACACCCGGGCAGATCGCCGAGGCCATGACGGCGTTCCTCGCTCTGCTCTAGTCTCAACTCCGTTGTACGGCAAGGGAGAACGGGAGGCAGTCATGGAAGCGCGGATCGAACTGGCCGACGCCATCGAGGCGGTGCGGCAGCAACTCCTCGACGCGACGGCCAGGGGTGCCGGGCAGGAGATCCGGTTCGAGGTCGGGACGGTACAGCTGGACTTCGACGTCGAGCTGAAGCGCGACGCCAGGGCCAAGGGCGGCATCAGGACCTGGGTGCTCTCGGCCGAGGCCGAGGCGGGCGCCGCCCACCGGCTCAGCCACCGGGTCTCCGTGACGCTGACCCCCAGGAACGCCCGCACCGGTGCCGGCGTCGAGGTCGGCAACCCCGAACTCGGCAGCCGGGAGGGCTTCTAGTGGCCCACCCGGCCCAGCGCGCCGTCGCCGTCCGGTCCACCGCACAGGGGAGCGGGTACCTGCTCGCTCCCCGACTGGTGCTGACCGCGGCTCACCTGCTGGGCGGCGGCCCGGTGGAGGCGGCCGTGCCGGGCGGCACCGGGTGGGCCGGCTGCTCGGTGCTCTGGCGGCGCGGCAGCCCGGACGCCGCGCTGCTGCTCGCCGAGCGCGACCTGGTGTCCACCGGCCGGGGCGAGCCGGTGCGCTGGGGCCGGATCGACGGCCCGGCCCCCGTCCCCGGCTGCCACCTGACCGGCTTCCCCGCCGTGGAACGGGACGGAAACGGGCGTCTCGACAGCACCCAGGTACTGGGGACCCTGACCCCCGGCAGCGGCCTGACCGGCGGCGGGCCGGCCTTCGTCCTCGGCCAGGCGCCCCCCACGGCCCTGCGGGACCCGGACTCCCCGTGGGCCGGTCTCTCCGGCGCGGGCGTGGTCCACCTCGGCCGGCTGCTCGGCATCACCGTGCGCGACCGCAGACCGGAGGCCTGGCAGAGCTCCCAGCTCGACGTCGTCCCGGTCTGCGAACTGCTCGCCTGCGCGGACCTGCTGCCCCTGCTCACCGAGCACCTCGGCTGCCCCCCGCACCTCGAAGGCATCACCGAACAGGACGTCGCCGACGCCGAGTTCGAGGTCCAGTACGCCGAGTCCATCCGCGCCGACTACGGCCGGATCCGCATCTTCGGCCTCGCCCGGGCCCACGGCCAGGGCCGCAAGGGATGGGAGCTCGACACCGGCTACCTCACCCTCCAGGCCTCGAACGGCGGCCGTTCGCCCGTGCGGGACGGCCGCCCGACCAGTGCAGAGCAGATACCGCAGCGGGTCTCCCGGCTGCTCAGGGGCAGGCGGCGGATCCTGCTGCGCGGCCAGGCGGGATCGGGCAAGACCACCCTGGTCCAGTGGCTGGCCACCCGGGCCGTGGCCGGAACGCTCGACGCCGAACTGGCCGAGCTCAACGGGCGGGTGCCGCTGGTCCTCCAACTGCGCAAGCTCTTCCTGAAGGAGAACCTCAGCCCCAGACCGGAGGAGTTCCTCGCCCTCGACGGCCGGATGTGCGCCGACCGCCAGCCGCCCGGCTGGGTGCACCGGCAGCTGACGAGCGGGCGGGCCATGCTGCTGGTGGACGGCCTGGACGAAGTGCCCGAGGCGCAACGGGCCGAAGCCCTGGACTGGCTGGAACGGCTGCTGGAGCACTACCCCCGGCTGTGGACCCTCGCGACGGTGCGGCCCTCGGCGGTCGACCAGGGCTGGCTGCGGCACCTGGACTTCACCGAGCTGTCGCTCTGCCCGATGGGGGAGGAGGACCGCCGCCGGTTCATCGCCCGCTGGCACCGTGCCGTCCTCGGCGAACTCCTCGACGACGCCCGCACCGAGGCCGAGGCGGCCCGCCACCGACGCGACCTGGCGGTACTGGAGGCGAACCTGCTGCGCTCCCTGCAGCGCTCCACCGGACTGGCCCAGATCACCGACAGCCCGCTGCTCTGCGCGATGGTCTGCGCGCTCAACCGGGAGAACGACGGCACCCTGCCCACCCACCGGATGGAGATCTACCGGGACGCGCTGACCATGATGCTGGTCAAACGCGACGAGGGCCGCCAGGTGCGCGGGGCCGAGCAGTTGAAGCTCTCCGAGCAGGAACAGCTGGCCCTGCTCCGCCGGATCGCGCACTGGCTGGTCCGCAACAACCAGGTCGAGGGCAGGCGGGAACACGCCGTCGGCCGCATCGCCGACGCACTCCCCAGCCTCTCGGCGGTCGCCCGCCAGGGAACCGCCGAACAGGTCTACACCCACCTCCTCAACCGCACCGGCCTGCTCGCCGAGACCAGCACCGAGACCTTCCAGTTCATCCACCGGACCTTCCAGGACTACCTGGCCGCACTGGAGTTCCGCGAGCAGTCGGACTTCGGCCTGCTGGCGGGAATGGCCGGCGAGAAGCAGTGGGGCGATGTCATCCGGATGACGGTCGGCCACTGCGGACCGCGGGAGCGGGCGGACCTGCTGCGCCGGCTGCTCGCCGTACCCGGCCGGGACGACATCGCGCTGCTGGCCGGCACCTGCCTGCCGTACGCCCCGGAGCTGGACGGGGAGGTCCGGGCCGCCGTCCTGGCCCGGCTGCGGACCATCCTCGACGACGACCCGAGCGCGCTGTTCAGCCCGGTGCTGGCCGCGGTGGGGGAGGACCTGGTGGACCTGCTGCGCGAGCGGGTACCGCTGCACTCGGACAGCCCGATGTTCGGCGTGCCCGACGTCCTGGGCCGGGTCGGCGGTGAGCGGGCGCTGCAACTGCTCGCGGAGCTGGCGCCGGATGCCGACTCGGAGTTCTCGGCCCAGATCAGCGCGCAGTGGAGCAACTTCGACGAGACCGAGTTCGTGCGGCGGGTCATCGAGCGGATGGACCCCAGGGAGCTGCGCCTGGTGGTGCGGTCGGCCGCCCAGCTGTCCTGGCTGTCCCGTCGGCGGACGGTCCGGCTGGTGAGCCTGCGGGCTCCGCTCGTGGTGGACCGGCGGGCGCTGAGCGAGGCAGGCCAGGGCGTGGAGCGGCTGGAGGTCGAGTTCCTCCACGGCCTGCGGGACCTGGCCTTCCTGCGGGACTGGCCGGATCTGAACGAGCTCCTGGTCAACGACTGCCCGGACCTCCAGGACCTGTCGGCGCTGGAGGGAATGACGCTGGAGGGGCTCACCCTGTACGAGGGGTCCGGTCATGCGCAGCTCTGGGAGCTGCTGGGCCGCGGCCTGAGAGTGGCCGAACTGGGCTCGTCGGCGGCCGAGATCGCCGGGCTGCCACCGGGACTGTCCCTGCCGGGGGTGCGAGGCCTCTCGGTGATCCGGGTGGACGACGGCTTCCCGCTCGACCGGATCGTCGCGGCCTTCCCGGACCTGAGGGCCCTGGAACTCACCCTCCACCCCGAGGCCGACGGGCTCGATCTGCGCGGTATCGCCCACCGGCGGGGCCTCCGGGTCCAGGTGAGGTGCCCGTCCCGGGCCCGCCTGCTCGGCCGCGAGCTGTTCCCGGCGAGCCGGCTGGCCGTCAACTGACGGCGGCCCCCGGCGGATTCACTCCGCGGGGGGCCACCGGACGACTACCGCGCCAGGTCAGTTCACTTGACCGGGCGGACGGCGATCACGGTCTCGAGCTTGTTGAGGCTCTGGTAGACGACCGAGATGCTGGTGTGGGTGTCGGGCACCTTGACGCTGCTGGTGGGCGTCGCGGCGTCCCAGTAGGTGGTGGTGTGGTCGTTGAAGGTACGGACGGCCTTCGACGACGGGATGCTGGTGAGCACGTCGGCCTTGTGGAGCTTCAGGCCGTCGGTGTTCTCCAGCCCGAAGGTGGAGTCGTAGCCCTGCATGCGCGAGCGCATGTAGCTGCCGTCGGACCACTTCAGCGGCGCCGGGTGGGCGTCGACCGGGAGGATCAGGCCGCTGCCGGGGTGGACGCTGGTGTTGTTGTCGGACTGGGAGGCGTCCCAGAGCCAGATCAGCACGCCGTTCTGGTAGGCGTAGTGCTCGACCTTGTTGGGCTGGGCGGCCGAACCGAAGTTGTAGGGGCCGACCTTGAGGGTCGAGTCGTACGACGCGTACTGACGGTTCTCGACCAGGTAGGACTGGTCGTAGTCCTTGGAGTACTTGCCCGAGATGCGCGAGAAGCCGTCGGCCTTCCAGCCGTTGTCACCGTTCTCGGCGTTGTCGGAGAAGACCACGGTGCCGTTGGCGGTGATGGCGATGTTGTCGAGCGCGAGGCCCTTCAGGTGCACGCCACCGTCGGTGTTGTTGCGGAAGCGGACCTTGACGGCCTGGCCGGCGTAGGCGTCCAGCGGGTAGACCAGGTCGCCCCACTTGTTGCCGGAGTTGCCGGTCAGACCGGTCGTGCCCGCGCTGCTCTTCGGGATGGCCTTGCCGTTGAAGGTGCCGTCCAGGGTCTTCCAGTTGGCGCCGCCGTCGGTGGAGACCTCGGCGTAGCCGTAGTCGAAGTCCTGCTCCAGGTCGTACCAGCCCTTGGCGCTCAGGCTGGCCGAGGTCTTGCCGGTGAGGTCGAGGTCGCGGGTGAGCGTGACGTTGAGGTCGTCCGCGCTGCCGCTCCACCACTCGCTCTTGCCCTCGAACGGGGTGTTGATCTCGGTGGTGACCGTCTTCTTCGGCAGGCTGACGACCAGGGCCTGCGGGCGGGCGGTGTTGTACTCCACCGGGCCGAGCAGGTGGACCGAGTCCTGGCCGGCCTTGGCCTTGTCGTACTTGAGCCAGCCGAGCTTCAGCTTGCTCCAGACGTCCAGGTCGTTCGGGCGGTCACCGATCTCGTTCTTGCCGGTGCCCAGCCAGGAGCCGGAGGACATCAGCGACCAGAAGCCGACCGAGTTGTCGTTGCCGGAGCCGGAGGTGTCGTAGAGGTCCGGCAGGCCGAGGTCGTGGCCGTACTCGTGCGCGAAGACACCGAGGCCGCCGTTCTCCGGCTGCATGGTGTAGTCGCCGATCCAGAGGCCGGAGTTGCCGATCTGGACGCCGCCGAGCTTGTTGTCGGCCGGACCGGTCTGGCCGCGCTGGTTGCCGAAGACGTAGGAGCGGTGGGCCCAGAGCGCGTCGGTGCCCTGCTTGCCGCCGCCCGCGGACTCGTCCTCGCCGGCGTGCACGATCTGGAAGTGGTCGATGTACCCGTCGGGCTGGTTGAAGTTCCCGTCGTGGTGCGAGCCGTAGCGGTCCCACTGGTCGTACTGGGACAGCGTGGCCTTGATCTGAGCGTCCGTCTGGCCCTTGGCCTTCTGGTCCTTGTACCAGATGTCGACGGCGTCGCGGATCAGCTCCTGGGCGTTGTCGCAGATGTGCTGGCCGCAGAAGTTGGAGCCGTACCGGGCCTCGTTCCACGGAACCCGGACCCAGTCGGAGACCTGGCCGTCGACCGAGTAGCGGCCCGAGGACTGGCGCTCGTAGTAGGTCTTCAGCGAGGGCTTGTCCTTGCTGAAGTACAGGTCCTGGTAGTGGGCCTGGTTGTAATCGGCCTGCCAGGCGGTCGAGTTGTTGGTCGCCCGGTCGGGCTTCTCGATCTGGTTGTGCTGCGGGCCGGGGGTGCCGCCGTACTTGACCTTGCCGTCCGCCGTCTTGGTGGTGCTGTCCACCTGGTCGCCGAAGTCGACCAGGATGGTGAAGATCTTGTCCGTGCGCTGCCGTGCGAGCTCGACGTACTTGTCGCGGCCCAGCTTGATGCTGGTGCTGGAACCGTGCTGCTCGATCTTGGCGGTGCCGGCCAGCAGCTGCTCGGTGGCGGCCTTCTGCTCGGCCTTGACCTGCTCGGTCAGCGGCCCCGGAAGGTCGTGGTCGACCTTGGCGGCCTGGGACAGGACGGCATCGGCCGGGTCCTTGGTGATGGAGACCGGTGCGGCCGCGGCGGTTCCGGGCAGCATCCCGGCTCCGAGCGCGGCGGCGACCGCCACGGCAGCGGTGGCCGCGGCGGCCCTCTTGGATATCTTCAACGTGGTGACGTCCTCCCCATGCCGGCACAGCTGTTGGCCCTGCCGGTGAACCAATGAAAGACAGGTGGAGGACATTTGACCGAAGGATGGGGTAATAAAGATAGCCCTTGACCATGACATGGCCACGGCGCTATCCTCCGCACCGCCAGATCGGCTGATCAGCGATCAGTTTCCGCCCCTGGTCAGGCGGGTGGCGCGTCCATCGCACCCGAACCAGCTGGGGAACCCCCCGATCGGCTGGAGTCGCCGTGCGGTATGTCACAGGGCAGGCAAAGCCGGGGGACGCACTTCGGCAACACTGCTTCAACAAACCTTAAACAGACAAGGGCCGTGGGCCCCCACCGAAAATAAGGGGCCCCGGCCCCTAATAGAGTTGGAAGGTGGATCATTGTGAGCTGGGGACCGCGC
>NZ_JBHJVK010000025.1:32280-108508 GCF_042264695.1 Kitasatospora sp. NPDC056138
GGCCTCCCACCGGGGGGGCCCCCACTCCCAAAACACCCAAAAAAAAAACCAAAACCCCCCCGGGGCCGGCCCCCCCGCCGGCGCGGGGGCCCCCACGGCCCTTACTGCTGTGAGCTGGTGTTACTTGGTCAGGTCGGGACCGGTCGAGGCGACCGCCGCCGGGGTGTCCGCCACCGGGGACTTCTCCTCGCCCCGGAAGGTGAACTTGGCGTCCTTGCCCTCGCCCTCGACACCGACGACCACGATGTGGCCGGCCCGCAGCTCGCCGAAGAGGATCTTCTCGGAGAGGTGGTCCTCGATGTCGCGCTGGATGGTGCGGCGCAGCGGACGGGCACCCAGGATCGGGTCGTAGCCCTTCTTCGCCAGCAGCTTCTTGGCCTCGACGCTGAGCTCCAGGCCCATGTCGCGGTCCTTGAGGCGGCCGTCCACCTTGTCGATCATCAGGTCGACGATCTGGATGATGTCTTCCTCGGACAGCTGGTGGAAGACGACGATGTCGTCGACACGGTTGAGGAACTCGGGGCGGAAGTGCTGCTTGAGCTCCTCGCTGACCTTGGCCTTCATCCGCTCGTAGCCGGACGCGGTGTCACCCGTGGCCGCGAAGCCCAGGTTGAAGCCCTTGGAGATGTCCCGGGTGCCGAGGTTGGTGGTCATGATGATGACCGTGTTCTTGAAGTCGACCACGCGGCCCTGGGAGTCGGTCAGACGACCGTCCTCCAGGATCTGCAGCAGCGAGTTGAAGATGTCCGGGTGGGCCTTCTCCACCTCGTCGAAGAGCACGACGGAGAACGGCTTGCGGCGCACCTTCTCGGTGAGCTGGCCACCCTCCTCGTACCCGACGTAGCCGGGGGGCGAGCCGAACAGCCGCGAGACGGTGTGCTTCTCGCTGAACTCCGACATGTCGAGGGAGATCAGGGCGTCCTCGTCGCCGAACAGGAACTCGGCCAGCGTCTTGGACAGCTCGGTCTTACCGACACCGGACGGACCGGCGAAGATGAACGAACCACCCGGGCGCTTCGGGTCCTTGAGGCCCGCACGGGTACGCCGGATCGCCTGGGAGAGCGCCTTGATGGCGTCCTCCTGGCCGATGACGCGCTTGTGCAGCTCGTCCTCCATGCGCAGCAGGCGGGAGGACTCCTCCTCGGTCAGCTTGAAGACCGGGATGCCGGTGGCGGTGGCCAGGACCTCGGCGATGAGCTCCTCGTCCACCTCGGCGACGACGTCCATGTCGCCGGCCTTCCACTCCTTCTCGCGCTTCGACTTCGCGGTCAGCAGCTGCTTCTCGTCGTCGCGCAGCGAGGCGGCCTTCTCGAAGTCCTGCGCGTCGATCGCGCTCTCCTTCTCGCGGCGGACCTCGGCGATCTTCTCGTCGAACTCGCGCAGGTCCGGCGGCGCGGTCATCCGGCGGATGCGCATCCGGGAGCCGGCCTCGTCGATCAGGTCGATCGCCTTGTCCGGCAGGAAGCGGTCCGAGATGTACCGGTCGGCCAGGGTGGCGGCGGCGACCAGGGCGGCGTCGGTGATGGAGACGCGGTGGTGCGCCTCGTACCGGTCGCGCAGGCCCTTGAGGATCTCGATGGTGTGCGGCAGCGACGGCTCCGCGACCTGGATCGGCTGGAAGCGGCGCTCGAGGGCGGCGTCCTTCTCCAGGTGCTTGCGGTACTCGTCGAGCGTGGTGGCGCCGATGGTCTGCAGCTCGCCACGGGCCAGCATCGGCTTCAGGATCGAAGCCGCGTCGATGGCACCCTCGGCGGCGCCCGCGCCGACCAGGGTGTGCAGCTCGTCGATGAACAGGATGATGTCGCCGCGGGTGCGGATCTCCTTGAGCACCTTCTTCAGGCGCTCCTCGAAGTCACCGCGGTAGCGGGAGCCCGCGACCAGGGCGCCGAGGTCCAGCGTGTAGAGCTGCTTGTCCTTCAGCGTCTCCGGGACCTCGCCCTTGACGATCGCCTGGGCCAGGCCCTCGACCACGGCGGTCTTGCCGACGCCGGGCTCACCGATCAGCACGGGGTTGTTCTTGGTACGGCGGGACAGCACCTGCATGACCCGCTCGATCTCCTTCTCGCGCCCGATGACCGGGTCGAGCTTGGCCTCGCGGGCGGCCTGGGTGAGGTTGCGGCCGAACTGGTCGAGGACCAGCGAGGTCGACGGGGTGCCCTCGGCGGGGCCGCCGGCGGTCGCCGACTCCTTGCCGCCGCCCTGGTAACCGGAGAGCAGCTGGATGACCTGCTGCCGCACCCGGTTGAGGTCGGCGCCCAGCTTCACCAGGACCTGGGCGGCGACGCCCTCGCCCTCGCGGATCAGGCCGAGCAGGATGTGCTCGGTGCCGATGTAGTTGTGGCCGAGCTGAAGGGCCTCGCGGAGCGACAGCTCCAGCACCTTCTTCGCCCGGGGGGTGAAGGGGATGTGACCGGACGGGGCCTGCTGGCCCTGGCCGATGATCTCCTCGACCTGCTGGCGGACCGCCTCGAGCGAAATCCCGAGGCTCTCCAGGGCCTTAGCGGCGACACCCTCACCCTCGTGGATCAGGCCCAGGAGGATGTGCTCGGTGCCGATGTAGTTGTGGTTGAGCATCCGGGCTTCTTCCTGAGCCAGGACGACAACCCGCCGCGCGCGGTCGGTGAACCTCTCGAACATCGTTTATCGCTCCTCAGAGCGGTCGGGCAGTTCGGGGACTGTCCCCGCCCTGTCCTTCCGCATGCTAGTCCCGCTCAGCGGCGCGGCTCACGGACTGCTCCTACTTACGTGGGAGCAAGTGCTGCGCGACCAGCCGACACCATTCCCAACCCGATGCTGGGAGACGGTGTTCCCACAGGTGGGCCCATTGCACCGGTTATCGCTACGCCATCGGCGAACAGAGCCTGCCGTGGACGGAGCCACCGGTCCTGACAGATCGCACGGGCGGAACCCGAGAGCCCCGTCCACCTGCATTCATACCCGGTGTTCCGGTGAGTTTCGCGCAGTTTCCGCGTCGGCCGTGTTCGCCTCGCGAGAAGTCTGCCGACGGACGCCTGCCGGGATCCGCCGGGGTGACGGCGGGTCAGCGGCCACCGTTCAGGTGGCACGGCGTGACCGTCCTGCTGTTCCAGCGTTGCACAGCCCGTGACCGCAGCACCGCCCCGTACCCAGGCCCGGACGTCCGTCCGCACTCCCGGTACCCCGCCCGGTCGCCCCCAGGTCCGCCCCGGCCTGCCGGAGGACCCGGCGGTGGCGCTGCCGGGCCCGGACCGGGTCGAGCCGCGACGGCCGGTGGCCCTGGCCGTGCTGCGCCGCCCGGACCGCCCGCGGCGCCCGTACGACCCCGTGGTGGCCCGCGGCGGACCGGCGGCCCTTCCGCTCGCCCGGGGGGCGGGCGAAGCCGTTCCCGAGCTGCTGCACCGGCTCGGCCGGGGTGCCGCACCGGGGCTCGGCCTCACCGCCGGGGCCGGCGGCCCGATGCCGGGCGGCCGTGGGGCCGCCGGGCCGCGGCCGCCACGGCCGCGGGGCGCGGAGGACGAATCCCCGCGCCCCGATCGCCGACCGGCCGGACCGCAGGCCGTGTGGCTGCGGCGCGGGGAGTCAGGCCCGGGCCTGGACCTGTGCTCGCCCGATCTGCTGCGACTGCTCGACTGCCTGGCGGATGCCCGCGCCCGTGACCCGTGGGGTCTGGCGCCGGCCCGCTGACGGCCCCGTCAGGAGGCGTTGGCCGCCTCGTACGCCTCACGGACGTTGCTCGGAACCCGGCCGCGGTCGTTGACGTCGTAGCCGTTCTCCTTGGCCCACGCGCGGATCTTCGCGGTGTCCGGAGCGCCGGCCGCCGCCGGACGGCCCGCGCCGCGGCCGGCACCGCGACGGGCGGTGGTCAGGCGGCCGCTCTGCTTGCGACCCTTCTCGACGTACGGGGCCAGCAGACCGCGGAGCTTGTCCGCGTTGACGCTCTTCAGATCGATCTCGTAGGCAACGCCGTCGAGAGCGAACGTCACGGTCTCGTCCGCCGAACCGCCTTCGAGATCGTCTTCAAGAATGACCTGCACCCTCTGTGCCACGGGCTTCCCTTTCCGCGTAAACGATCCATTGCCTAGGGGAAAGGAAACCGCCTTTTCCCGGAAAACACAAACCCTTGCCGGTCGTGTGCTCCGCTCCCGTCACCTCAAGCTCCGTTCAGAGGTGCAGCAGCATGCGTGAGTTGCCCAGGGTGTTGGGCTTCACTCGCTCCAGGTCGAGGAACTCGGCGACGCCTTCGTCGTACGAACGCAGAAGTTCCTCATAGACATCCGTAGCGATGGCCGCCGGATCTGTCGTACCATCGTCGGTTTCACCGACCTCTCCGATCTCGACGAAACCGTGTTTCGCGAAGAACGGCACCTCGAACGTCAAGCAGAAAATCCGACGTACGCCCAGCCAGCGTGCGGTCTGCAGCAGCTTGCCCAGCAACAGGTGCCCGATACCGTGGCCGGTGCAGGCGGGATCCACGGCCAGGGTGCGCACCTCGGCCAGGTCCTCCCACATCACGTGCAGCGCGCCGCAGGCCACCACCGCGCCGTTGTCGTCGCGCTCGGCGACCCAGAACTCCTGGACGGATTCGAACAGTGTCACGGTCGGCTTGTCGAGCAGAATGCCGTCCCGCGAGTAGGCGTCGATGAGGCGTCGTACTGCCCGCACGTCAGTGGTCCGCGCCCGGCGGATGGTGACCTCCATGGCGGGACGTTATCGCGCCGACGGCCCCGGGGTCTCGCCGGTATCGGGATGCGGATCGGGAAGTCGCTCCGGATCGGGTTCCGGATCCGGGAACACGGCGGCAACCCGCAGTGCGTCGCGCAGCGCCTCGCGTTGCTCGGGTGACATCAGCCCGAAGAAGTGGACCAGTGCCGCGGCCGGATTGTCGCTGGTCGCCCACGCATCGTTCATCAGGGCGGCGGTGTATGCCTCGCGGGAGGAGACGGGTTCATATCGATACGCCCGCCCCACCTGGTCCCGGCGCAGCCAGCCCTTTCTGTAGAGCTTGTCGAGCACCGTCATGACAGTGGTGTACGCGATATCGCGTTCCGACTGCAGATCCTGCAGAACCTCGCGAACGGTGACCGGGCGGTTCCACTGCCAGACCCTGGTCATGATGTCGTTCTCAAGTTCTCCGAGTTGCCGCACCATAGTCCGGCCAGGATAGGAACTGATTCGGACAAAATTGGCGATTCACAAGCAAACCGGCGCGCCGCCACCCCATGGGGTGACGGCGCGCGGGGCGTCTGACGCTGCTATTCGGCTGCGGGACCGGCCGGGGCGACCGTGGCGGCACGGGCGGCCAGCAGGTCGGCGGCGGCGTCCTCCTTGCCCTTCTGGGCGCCGCCCTGGCTGCGGATGATGGCCCGCACCAGGAAGCCGAAGCCGATCGCCATGACCAGCGGCGGCACGATCGCTGCGACGTAATCCATTCAGATCACTCCTTGGTGTCCGACTCGGTTTCGCTCTCTGCTCCGGCCTTGGCGCCCTTCGCCTCGGCCCCCCGCTGATCGGGCTTGACCAGCGGGAAGAGCACGGTCTCGCGGATGTTCTTGCCGGTGAGCAGCATGATCAGGCGGTCCACGCCCAGGCCCAGGCCACCGGTCGGCGGCATCGCGTACTCGAGGGCGCGCAGGAAGTCCTCGTCCACCTGCATCGCCTCGACGTCACCGCCGGCCGCCAGCAGCGACTGGGCGGTCAGCCGGGCCCGCTGCTCGACCGGGTCGACCAGCTCGGAGTAGGCGGTACCGATCTCGGTGCCGAAGATGACCAGGTCCCACTTCTCCGCGACGCCCGGAACGGAGCGGTGCTGGCGGGTCAGCGGCGAGACCTCGGTCGGGTAGTCCTTGATGAAGGTCGGCTTGATCGCGTGGTGCTCCAGCAGTCGCTCGACCATCTCCAGGACGATCTGGCCGTGGCCCCACTCCTTCTCGTAGGGGATGCCGGCCTGGTCGGCGAGCCGGCGCAGCTCCTCGACGCCGGTCTCCGGGGTGATCTCGGTGCCCAGGTGGGCCGAGATGCCCGGGTAGACGCTGACCTCGGCCCACGGCTCGGCCAGGTCGATCTCGTGCTCCTCGCCGTCCGGGCCGACGCCCGTGACGACGGTGGTGCCGAGGGCGTCCCGGGCGGCGTTGACGATGGTCGCGCGGATCAGCTCGGCCTGGGTGTCGTAGTCGCCGTACGCCTCGTACGACTCCAGCGAGGTGAACTCGGGGTTGTGGGTCGAGTCCGCGCCCTCGTTGCGGAAGTTGCGGTTGATCTCGAAGACCTTCTCCGCGCCGCCGACCACCAGCCGCTTGAGGTACAGCTCGGGGGCGATCCGCAGGTAGAGGTCGATGTCGTACGCGTTGATGTGGGTGGTGAACGGGCGGGCGTTGGCGCCGCCGTGCACCGGCTGCAGCATCGGGGTCTCGACCTCGATGTAGCCGCGCTCCTCGTAGGTGCGGCGGATCGAGCGGACCACCTTGCTGCGCAGGTGGAGGATCTCGCGCGCCTCGGGGTTCACGATCAGGTCGACGTACCGCTGGCGGACCCGGGCCTCCGGGTCGGTCAGGCCCTTGTGCTTGTCCGGCAGCGGGCGCAGGCACTTGGCGGTCAGCTCCCAGCGGTCCACCATGACGGACAGCTCGCCGCGGCGCGAGGTGATCACCTCGCCCTCGACGCCGACCTGGTCACCGAGGTCGATGTCCGACTTCCAGGCGGCCAGCCGCTCGTCGCCCAGCTTGTCCAGGGAGAGCATCACCTGGAGGTCGCCGGAGCCGTCGCGCAGGGTGGCGAAGCAGAGCTTGCCGCCGGTGCGGGCCAGGATGACCCGGCCGGTGATGCCGACGCGCTCGCCGGTCGCGACGTCCGGCTCCAGGTCGGGGTGCTTGGCGCGCAGGTCGGCGATGGTGGAAGTACGGGGGAAGCCGACCGGGTACGGGTCGACGCCGGCCGCCCGGAGCCGGTCCAGCTTCTCGCGCCGGACGCGCATCTGCTCAGGAAGGTCGTCGGTCGCGGGGACGGTGCTCTGATCGCTCACCCCACCAGGGTAGCCACCGTTCACACCTTCCCCGCGCCCGGCCGGGCCATCGCCGCAGCCGCGGGGCCCGGCCGACCCCGCAGGCCCGCCGGGAGCCGGTGAGGACCCGGGCCGGCCGGTCGAGGCGGTGCCGGAGCGCGGTGCCGAGGGGGGTGGGGCCTGCCCGTGGTGCCGAGGGGGGGTGGGGCCTGCCCGTGGTGCCGAGGGGGAGGTGGTGCCTGCTCGTGGTGGCCGGGCCGGCCGGGCCGACTTTTCCGGCGGGCTTGCGGGGCCGTCGTTCGTCGGAGAGCGGGATATCAACCGGGCAGTTCGTGACAGGACCGTTCATATCCGTGTCGAATTACGTCGGAAAATGGCCGGTAATCTCCGATGTCCCATCACATAGTCGACACATCGACAGATGGGGGAGGCTGCCCGATGCAGCCTCCCCCGCCGGGGTGGATCAGCCGGTGCCGGTGGCGAGTTCGACGTCCTCGTCGTCGGGGAGGGTGGCCTGTGGCTGGTTCTGCGGCCGGGGCCGGCGGCCGAACAGCTCGGCGGGGGTGGGCATCCGGCGGGGTTGGCGAGCCTGCGGCTGGTGTGCCTGGTGGGGATTCTGCGTCTGGCGGGTGCGGTCGGTGGCGGTGGCGACCTTGGGGGTGGAGACCTTGGGGGTGGGTGCGCCGGCGGCGTTGCTCATCGGGATCCGTCCTCCAACTGGGATGGGGGTCACTGACACAGCGGGGAATGGCTCGGAGGCCGGGCTCGGCACGGCGGTGAGGTGGCGCTGGCCGGAGCCGAGCGCCAGGCGTTCGCGGACGTCCGCCTCGGCGATGGCGTGGCAGCGGCCGGAGAGCCGGGAGCGGCGGGAGCGTTCGGCGCTGCCGCAGGGAAGTCGGGAGAGCGAGCGCAGGGCGGTCAGGTCCTCGGGGAGCGGGAGGTAGCCGTCGGAGACGGCCTCCTCCAGACGTTCCAGATAGCCGGAGGCGCTGCCGGGCAGCGCGGACCGGTAGCGGGCCAGGTCGGCCAGCAGGAAGGCGCGCAGCCGGCCGCCTTCCGAAGCCGCCTCGTCGACCGCCTCGGCGAGGCGCAGTGCCTCCTGGACGTCCTCGGCCCACAGTTCGCCGAGCGGGGTCGGGTGCGGCGAGTGGGCCGGGTGGAGAGCTTGGGCGAGGGCGCGGCGCAGCACGCGGACTTCATCGGCGCTGAAGGCCATGCCGCCGCGCGATCCGTGTGGCGTAGGCATGGCTTGACATTACGTGGCGTACGTCTGATTTATGGCGATTGAGGACGTGTCTGTACCGATTGGCCTATCTGGTGCTCATCGGACACATCGTCGTCGAACGGGCGTGCCGGAGCGCGGGCTTCGGGGCCGGACCGGAGCGCCGGGACGGCCACGGTCCGGCGCTCCGGCGGGGGCGGCGGCGGAGCGCCCCGGTGATGCCTGGTCACGTCCGGTGACGCCCGGTCGGGCAGCGGGTCGGCCGGTCAGCTGGGCCGGTTGCGCTCGTGGACCAGCCGGAGGCCGATCAGGGTGAGCCAGGGCTCGTGCACGTCGATCGAGGTGGCCTCGCCGAGGACCAGCGGGGCGAGCCCGCCGGTGGCGATCACCTGGACGTCCTCCGGGTCCTTGGCGAGCTCCTTGGCCATCCGCTCGACCAGGCCGTCCACCTGGCCCGCGAAGCCGTACAGGATGCCGGACTGCATGCCTTCGACGGTGTTCTTGCCGATCACGTTCCGGGGTCGGGCCAGCTCGATCTTGCGCAGCTGGGCGCCTCGGACGCCGAGGGCCTCGACCGAGATCTCGATGCCGGGGGCGATCGCGCCGCCGACGTAGTCGCCGCGCTCGTTGATGGCGTCGAAGGTGGTGGCGGTGCCGAAGTCCACCACGATGCACGGCCCCCCGTACAGGTGGTTGGCGGCCAGCGCGTTGACGATCCGGTCGGCGCCGACCTCCTTGGGGTTGTCCATCAGGACGTGCACCCCGGTCTTCACCCCCGGCTCCACGATCACCGCGGGGACGTCGCCGTAGTAACGGCGCGTCACCTCGCGGAGCTCGTGGAGTACGGCGGGCACCGAGGAGCAGATCGCCAGGCCCTCCACCCGGTCGGCGGCCTCGACGATCGGGTGCGACCCCATCAGGCCCTGCATCAGCACGGCCAGTTCGTCGGCGGTGCGGCGTGGATCGGTGGAGATCCGCCAGTGCTCGACGATCTCCTCACCGTCGAACAGGCCGAGCGTGGTCTGGGTGTTGCCGACGTCGATGGTGAGGAGCATGGGGTGCTTTCTGTAGGAGGGGGATCAGGCCCGGAGGTCCAGGCCGATGTCCAGGATCGGCGCGGAGTGGGTCAGAGCCCCGACGGCGAGGTAGTCGACACCAGTTTCGGCGACCTCGCGCGCGGTGGCCAGAGTCAGACCGCCGGAAGCCTCCAGCCTGGCCCGGCCGGCGACCAGCGTGACGGCCTCCTTCAGCTGGGCGACGGTGAAGTTGTCCAGCAGGATCAGGTCCGCCCCGGCCTCCAGCACCGGCGGGATCTGCTCCAGGGTGTCCACCTCGACCTCGACCGGCAGCTCCGGGTACGCCTCGCGCACCGCGCGGAACGCCTCGGCCACCCCGCCCGCGGCCACCACGTGGTTGTCCTTCACCAGGGCGGCGTCCGAGAGCGCCATCCGGTGGTTGGCGCCGCCGCCGCAGCGGACCGCGAACTTCTGCAGCGCGCGCAGGCCCGGCGTGGTCTTGCGGGTGTCCCGGACCACCGCGCCGGTGCCCTCCAGGGCGTCCGCCCAGGCGCGGGTCGCGGTGGCGATGCCGGACAGGTGGCAAAGCAGGTTGAGCGCGCTGCGCTCGGCGGTCAGCAGGTCGCGGGTGCGGCTGCGAACCGACAGCAGCACCTGGCCGGCCTCGACCCGGGCACCGTCCTCGACGTGCCGCTCGACCTCGAACTCCTCCTCGCAGACCAGCGAGACCACGGCCTCGGCGATCCGCAGGCCCGCGACCACACCGGCCTGGCGGGCGGTGAAGTCGGCGGTGGCGACGGCGTCCGCCGGGACGGTGGCGACCGAGGTGACGTCCTCGCCGCCGGCCAGGTCCTCGGCCAGCGCCAGGGTGGCGATGTCCTCGACCTCGATCGGGTCCAGGCCGGCCGCCTCCAGCAGCTCGGCCAGCGCCGGGTCGAGCCCGGTCTCGTACGCCTCGCCGTCCCCGCAGGCGCAGCCGTCGCCGCAGCCGTCGGACTCGGCCAGCGGGAGTTCCTCGTGGGAGTGGGTCATCAGTTGCTCCTTGGGTCTTGGACGCGTGGGGGAGTGAGCGGGCAGGGGCGCGGGGAGATGTGCGAGGCGGGAGGTCCGGCCCGCGCTCACGGCCGGACGGCGGGGTGCGCCGTCCCGGCGGGAGGTGCCGGCCGCAGAAGGCCCGGCGGGCTCGGCCGGCCGCAGCCGGCCTCCCCGCGCCCCGGCCGGTTCACCCTCGTTCCTACCGGCTCACCGGGGTTCCGGTGGCGGTGGCCAGGGTGGTGATCAGGTGGCGGCGCCAGTGGGCGTCGTCGCGCTCGGGGAAGTCCTCGCGCCAGTGGCAGCCGCGGGTCTCCTCGCGCTGGGCGGCGGCCGCCACCAGTGCGGAGGCCACCAGGTGCAGGTTGGCGGCCTCCCAGGTCTCCACCCGGGGGTCGGCGGGCTTCTCCTCGGCGACGTGCCACCGGGCCTGGTCGGCGAGGTCGGCGAGCCCGGCCGCGGTGGCGGCCATGCTCCGGGCCGAGCGCAGCACGCCCGCGCCGCGCGACATCAGCCGCTGGATCTCGGCCCGCGCCTCGGGGGCGGGCAGCGGGACGGCGACCGCCGCGCGGGCGCCGGCCACGTCGACCGCGCGCTCGGGCAGGTCACCCGCGCGGTGGCGCTCGGCGAGGTCCGCGGCGATCCGCTCGGCGAAGACCAGGCCCTCCAGCAGCGAGTTCGAAGCCAGCCGGTTGGCGCCGTGCACACCGGTGCAGGCGACCTCGCCGCAGGCGTACAGGCCCGGCACGGTGGTGCGTCCCCGCAGGTCGGTGCGGATTCCGCCGGAGGCGTAGTGCGCGGCCGGGGCGACCGGGATCAGGCCGGTCACCGGGTCGATGCCGTGCGCGCGGCAGGAGGCCAGGATGGTCGGGAAGCGCGTCTCCCACATCTCGGCGCCGAAGTGCCGCCCGTCCAGGTACATGTGCTCGGCGCCCTTGAGCTGCATCTGCCGGGTGATCGCCTTGGCGACGATGTCCCGCGGTGCCAGCTCGTTCAGCTCGTGCTGCCCGACCATGAAGCGGGTCCCGTCCGCGTCCACCAGGTAGGCGCCCTCGCCGCGGACGGCCTCGGAGACCAGCGGCTGCTGGCCCTCGGCGTCCGGGCCGAGCCAGAGCACGGTCGGGTGGAACTGGACGAACTCCAGGTCGGTCACCTCGGCCCCGGCGCGCAGCGCCAGCGCCACGCCGTCGCCGGTGGAGACCGCCGGGTTGGTGGTGGCCGAGAAGACCTGGCCCATGCCGCCGGTGGCCAGCACCACGGCGCGGGCCCGGACCGCGCCGACGCCGTCCCGCTGGCCCTCGCCCATCACGTGCAGGGTCAGTCCGGCCGCGTGGCCCTCGGCGTCGGTGAGCAGGTCCAGCACCAGGGCGTGCTCGATCAGTTCGACACCCGGGTCGCTGCGCACCGCCGAGACCAGTGCGCGGGAGATCTCCGCACCGGTCGCGTCGCCACCCGCGTGCGCGATCCGGCGGCGGTGGTGGCCGCCCTCGCGGGTCAGCAGGATCTCGCCGTCCGCATCGAGATCGAATTCCGCGCCGACCCCGATCAGCCGGCGGACGGCGTCCGGGCCCTCGGTGACCAGGGCCCGGACGGCCTCGGCGTCGCAGAGCCCGGCACCGGCGACCAGGGTGTCGTCCAGGTGCTGCTCGGGGGTGTCCCCCTCGCCCAGGGCGGCGGCTATGCCGCCCTGGGCCCAGCGGGTGGAGCCGTCGTCCAGCATCGCCTTGGTGACCACCAGGGCCCGCAGGCCGGCCTTGCGGATGTTGAGCGCGACGGTCAGACCGGCCACGCCCGAGCCGACCACGACGACGTCGGTGGTCATGGTCCAGCCGGGAGCGGGGGCGGTCAGGCGATGAGAGACGGACATGGCGTTCAGTGGCTCCTTCAGTGCGCGGCCGACGCGCGGTCGGCATCACCGTACGCGCCCTCGGCCCTGGCGGCCGGGGGCGCCCCCAGGTCGCCGCGGAGCAGGCCGGAGCCCTCCGGCGCCTCCGCGGCGTCCGACCCGAAACCGGTGACCCGGTTGTCGGCGTCCACGAAGACGACCTTCGGTTCGTACGCCTTGGCCTCGGCGGTCTCCAGCTGCCCGTAGGCGATCAGGATCACCAGGTCGCCGGGGTGCACCAGGCGGGCGGCCGCGCCGTTGATCCCGATCACGCCCGAGCCGCGCGGGCCCGCGATCGTGTACGTCTCCAGGCGGGCGCCGTTGTTGATGTCGACGATGTGGACCAGCTCGCCGGGGAGCAGGTCGGCGGCGTCGAGCAGGTCCTCGTCCACCGTCACCGATCCCACGTAGTGCAGGTCGGCCTGGGTGACGGTGGCGCGGTGGATCTTCGACTTGAGCATGGTGCGGAGCATGGGGTCACGCCTCCAAGGGGTGTCCCCGGCCGCCGGCCGGGGGAGAGTGCATGCCGTACTTCGGCTTGGTCGGGACTGCTGCCTATCGGACGATGATGCGGACGTTGTCGATCAGGCGGGTCGAGCCCACCTTCGCGGCCACGGCCAGCACCGCCTCGCCCCGGAAGTCGTCCGGCGCTTCGGCGAAGTCGTCCGGGTCGATCAGGGCGAGGTAGTCGAGGGTGACGCCCTCGGCGCCGGCGAGGGCGGCGGACGCCGCCTCGCGGACCGCCTGCGGGCCCTTCGCGGCCACGTCGCGGCCGGCGAACAGGGCCCGGGAGAGCGCGAGCGCCTGCGCGCGCTCCGTCTCGGACAGGAAGCGGTTACGGGAGGAGAGGGCCAGGCCGTCCTCCTCGCGCAGGGTCGGGACGCCGATGACCTCGACGTCGAAGTCCAGGTCCGCCACCATGCGCTGGACGATCGCCAGCTGCTGGGCGTCCTTCTCGCCGAAGAAGGCGAAGTCCGGGTCGGTGATGTGGAGCAGCTTCGCCACCACGGTCAGCATCCCGTCGAAGTGGCCGGGGCGGGAGGCGCCCTCGAAGCCCTCGCCCATCGGGCCCGCGCTCAGCCGCACCTGCGGCTCGCCGTTCGGGTAGACCTCGTCCACCGACGGCGCGAAGACCACGTCGGCGCCGTTCTCCTCGGCCAGCCGCACATCCTCGGCCAGCGTGCGCGGGTAGCGGTCCAGGTCCTCGCCGGCGCCGAACTGCAGCGGGTTCACGAACACGGTGACCGCCACCCGGCCGTCCCGTCCGACCTGCTTGCGGGCCGCCCGGATCAGCGAGGCGTGGCCCTCGTGCAGTGCGCCCATGGTCATCACCACGGCGTTGTCCACCGGCTGCTCGTCCGGCCAGAACGCGGCCTCGAAGTCGGCCACCGTGTGCGTCAGCGCCGCCTTGTGGACCTTGGCCGCCTTCGGGGCCCTGGCCTGCTGCCTGCCGCGCTGGTTCTTGCCCGCCATCAGTGGTTCTCCTCGTTCAGTACGTCCAGCAGCGCCGCCGCCGCCTCTTCCTTGAGCGACCCGTTGCGGACCGCCCGCTGCGCCGTGGCCCTGGCCATCGCGCGGTACGCCTGCCCGATGTCCGGGCTCGCCGTCTCCAACTGGGCGAGGTGACGGTGCACCGTGCCCGCGTCGCCCCGGGCGACCGGGCCGGTCAGCGCCGCGTCGCCCGAGCGCAGGCTGTTGTCCAGTGCGGCGCCGAGCAGCGGCCCGAGCAGCCGTCCGGGCTCGGCGACGCCCGCCGTGCGCAGCAGTTCCAGGGCCTGTGCCACCAGGGTGACCAGGTGGTTCGCCCCGTGCGCCAGTGCCGTGTGGTAGAGCGGGCGGACCTCCTCGGGCACCCACTCCGGCTCGCCGCCCATCTCCACCACCAGGGCCTCGGCCACCGGTCGCAGCTCCTCGGGCGCGGTCACCCCGAACGGGCAGCCGGCCAGCCGGGCCAGGTCCACGGCGGTACCGGTGAAGGTCATCGCCGGGTGCAGGGCCAGCGGCAGCGCACCGGCCGTGGCCGCGGGCTCCAGCACCGCGACGCCGTGCGCCCCCGAGGTGTGGACGACCATCTGCCCCGGCCGCACCGCACCGGTCGCGGCCAGGCCGGCCACCAGTTCGGCCAGCGCGTCGTCCGGGACGGTGAGCAGCACCAGGTCGGCGGCGGCCAGCACCTGAGGGGGGCTCACCAGCCGGACCCCGGGCAGCAGGGTCTCGGCCCGCCGCCGGGACGCGGTCGACACCCCCGACGCGGCCACCACCCGGTGGCCCGCCAGCTGCAGGGCGGCGGCCAGGGCCGGGCCGACGCGGCCGGTGCCCACCACTCCCACGGCCAGCCGCGCGGGGCGGTTCCCGGGGTCGGAGGGGTCGCCGAAGGGGTCGGTCAGAACACCGAAGTCTGCGTGGTCGGACGTGCTCACGGCTCGGCCTTCGTCCTAACTCTCCGTTCCGGTCCTCTGCGGGTACCAGACGTACCGACCCATTCTACGGGCTGCGGGGCGGCCCCCAGGGGTCGGTCCGGGGAGGTCAGTCGGTGGAGCCCGCGCGGACGAGGCCGGCCTCGTAGGCGAGGACGACGGCCTGGACGCGGTCACGGAGGCGGAGCTTGGCGAGGATCCGGCCGACGTGCGTCTTGACGGTGGCCTCGGAGAGGGTCAGCTTGGCGGCGATCTCGCCGTTGGAGAGGCCCTGGGCGACCAGCAGGAAGACCTCGCGCTCGCGGTCGGTGAGCGGTGCGAGCACGGTGGCCCCGGGAGCGGTCTGCGGAGTGGGCAGGACCTCGGCGAAACGGTCGATCATGCGGCGGGTGGTGGTCGGGGCCACCACCGCGTCCCCGGCGTGCACCGCGCGGATCGCCGCGACCAGCTCGGTCGGCGGCACGTCCTTGAGCAGGAACCCGCTGGCCCCGGCCTTGAGCGCGGCGAAGGCGTACTCGTCCAGGTCGAAGGTGGTCAGGATGAGCACGTGCGGGGCGTCCGGCAACGGGGTGCCGCCGGCGTCGAGGCAGATCCGGCGGGTGGCCTGGACGCCGTCCAGCCGGGGCATCCGGACGTCCATCAGAATCACGTCGACCCGGGTGGTCTCCAGGACGGCCAGAGCCTGCTGGCCGTCGCCCGCCTCGGCGGCGATCTCGATGTCGCCCTGCGACTGCAGGATCATCCGGAAGCCCGTACGGAGCAGCTCCTGGTCGTCCACCAGCATCACCCGGATGGTCAATGTCACTCCTGTTGTCGCGCGGTGGTCGGGGGGTCGGACGCGAGCGCTACTTGCCGTTCTTGAGCGGGAGCACCGCCCGGACGCGGAAGCCGCCGCCGGGGCGGGGGCCGATGTCGAGGCTGCCGCTGACCATGCCGACCCGCTCGCGCATGCCGATCAGACCATGGCCCTGTCCGTCGGTTCCACCCGCGGCCAGCTGCTCGTCGGTGGTACCGCGGCCGTCGTCCTCGATCAGCACCTCCAGATCGCGGTCGCGGAAGTCCATCGCGACCCTGGCCCGGGCGTCCGGGCCGCCGTGCTTGCGGACGTTGGTCAACGCCTCCTGGACGATCCGGTAGACCGTCAGCTCGACGCCGCGCGGCAGGTCGGTGGGCTCGCCGGTGCTGGTGTACTCGACCGGCAGCCCGGCGGCGCGGACCTGCTCCAGCAGCTCGGGCAGCTCCTCGACACCGGGCTGCGGCACGTACTCCTCCGCGGTGTCGGCCGTGCGCAGCACACCGAGCAGCCGGCGCATCTCGACCAGCGCCTGCCGTCCGGTGCTGGCGATGGTGCCGAGCGCCTCCTTGGCCTGCTGGGGCGAGTTGTCCAGGACGTACGCGGCGCCGTCGGCCTGGACGATCATCACCGAGACGTTGTGGGCGACCACGTCGTGCAGCTCGCGGGCGATCCTGGCGCGCTCGGCGGCGACCGCGACCTTGGCCTGGGCGTCCCGTTCGCGTTCCAGCCGGGCGGCCCGGTCCTCCAGCTCGGTCAGGTACGCGCGGCGGACCCTGGTCAGCCGGCCCCAGGCCCAGCTGAGGATGAACGGGGTGCTCATCAACGCCGCGAAGAAGCCGGACTTGATCCAGCCGTCGCCGGTGGGCGAGCCGCTCTGGAACCGCCAGACCGTCAGCGAGCCGGCCGCCAGGCTGCCGGCCAGTGCCAGCCGGGACGTCCACTCGGTGCCGAAGGCGGCACCGGTGTAGGCGAAGACCAGGTACGCGACGGAGGAGAAGTTCGGCGGGATGTTGACGGCGACCTGGATCAGCCCGAGCACGAGGGCGGTGACCGTGGTGGTGTCCGGGTTCCGGCGCCGGAAGACCATCAGCAGCGGCAGCAGAACGGCCATCACCACGCCGCCGGCGAAGCCGTGCTGGGGCTCCTGCTCGACGGCCGCGATCAGGCTGAAGAAGAGGACCGGCAGCGCCCAGACGGAGTCCACCACCATCGGGTGTCGGCGGAGCCAGGCGTTGAGTCGATGCACGTTTCAAGCCTAGGCAGCCCCTTTGCCTGCTCAGGTCCGCCGTAGGGGCGATCCTGCCTACTCCGCAGGGTGGAGACGTCCCCTACCGGCGGTAACGTCCCCCGCATGAGTTGGATGCGGTGGCGGCCCGCCATGGAACAGGCCCTCTACGGCGAGGACGGCGGCTTCTACCGCAGGTCGGAGGGACCGGCCGGACACTTCCGGACCTCCGTGCACGCATCGCCCCGGTACGCCGGGGCGGTCGCCCGGCTGCTGCAGGAGGTCGACGAGGCCCTCCGCCATCCGGCGGAGGTGGCCCTGGTGGACGTCGGGGCCGGGCGCGGCGAACTGCTCACCGGGGTGCTCGCGGCCGTGCCCCGGGCACTGGCCGAGCGGCTGCGCCCGTACGCGGTGGAGATCGCCGACCGTCCCGCCGGGCTGCCGGAGTCGGTGGTGTGGACGGACCGCGTACCGCAGGGCGTGAACGGTCTGCTGTTCGCCAACGAGTGGCTGGACAACGTGCCGCTGGACCTCGCCGAGGTGGACGGGGACGGCGTGCTCCGCTACGTCGAGGTCGCGCCGGACGGCGAGGAGCGCCTGGGCGGACCGCTGGCGGAGGCCGACGCCGGCTGGGCGGCCCGCTGGTGGCCCACCGGGGAGCCGGGCGAGCGGGTGGAGCTGGGCGGCACCCGCGACGCGGCCTGGGCGGCGGCGGTCGGCGGCCTGGCGAGCGGGCTGGCCGTCGCCGTGGACTACGCGCACCTGCGGGCCGGGCGGCCGGTGTTCGGCACGCTGACCGGTTTCCGGGCGGGCCGCGAGGTCCGGCCGGTGCCCGACGGCTCCTGCGACATCACCGCGCACGTGGCGCTGGACGCGGTGGCCGTGCCCGGTCTCCACAGCCTGTGGACGACGCAGCGCGACGCGCTGCGCGCACTCGGCGTCAGCGGCACCCGCCCGCCGCTGGCGCTCGCCGCGAGCGACCCGACGGAGTACCTGCGGGCCCTGAGCGGCGCCGGGGAGGCCGCCGAGCTCACCGACCCCGCAGGCCTGGGCGGCTTCGGCTGGCTGGCCCAGGCCGTCCGCATGCCGGAACCGGTCGGCCTGGCGCGTCTGGCGGGGTGGCGCACTCTGTAGCCTCTTGTCCATGAGGGAGACCACGGTCGGCATCGGCGCAGGCGCGCAAGAGCTCACGGGTGAGCTGGGCACCAGCGACATGGTGCTCAACATCGGCCCGCAGCACCCGTCCACCCACGGCGTGCTCCGCCTGAAGCTGGTGCTGGACGGCGAGCGGATCGTCTCCGCCGAACCGGTCATCGGGTACATGCACCGGGGCGCGGAGAAGCTCTTCGAGGCCCGGGACTACCGGCAGATCATCATGCTGGCCAACCGGCACGACTGGCTCTCCGCCTTCTCCAACGAGCTGGGCGTGGTGCTCGCCGTCGAGCGGATGCTCGGCATGGAGGTCCCCGAGCGGGCGGTGTGGATCCGCACCCTGCTCGCCGAGCTCAACCGGGTGCTCAACCACCTGATGTTCCTCGGCTCCTACCCCCTGGAACTCGGCGGCATCACCCCCGTCTTCCACGCCTTCCACGGCCGCGAGGAGCTCCAGCACGTGCTGGAGGAGGCCAGCGGCGGCCGGATGCACTACATGTTCAACCGGGTCGGCGGTCTGAAGGAGGACCTGCCCGCCGGGTGGCTCGCCCGGGTGCGTGCGGCGGTCGCCTCCGTCCGCTCGCAGCTGCCGGTCTTCGAGGACCTGGTGCTCGGCAACGAGATCTTCCGGGGCCGTACGGCGGGGGTCGGCGTGCTCTCGCGCGAGCACGTGCACGCGTACGGGGTCAGCGGCCCGATCGGACGGGCCAGCGGCGTCGACTTCGACCTGCGGCGGGACGAGCCCTACCTCGCGTACGGCGAGCTGCAGGACGTGCTCACCGTGGTCACCCGGGAGGAGGGCGACTGCCTGGCGCGCTTCGAGTGCCTGCTGGAGCAGACCGCCAACTCCCTCGACCTCGCCGACGCCTGCCTCGACCGGCTCGTGCAGCTGGCCCCGGGGCCGGTCAACCTGCGGCTGCCGAAGGTGCTCAAGGCGCCCGAGGGGACGACGTACGCGTGGACCGAGAACCCGCTCGGGATCAACGGGTACTACCTGGTCTCGCGCGGCGAGAAGACGCCGTGGCGGCTCAAGCTGCGGTCGGCCT
Source organism: Kitasatospora sp. NPDC056138 (assembly GCF_042264695.1). Taxonomy (NCBI): domain Bacteria; kingdom Bacillati; phylum Actinomycetota; class Actinomycetes; order Kitasatosporales; family Streptomycetaceae; genus Kitasatospora; species Kitasatospora sp. NPDC056138. Next base: position 51,048 of record NZ_JBHJVK010000025.1, read on the forward strand.
CCTACAACAACATCCAGGCGCTCACCGAGCTGCTGCCCGGGACGCTGGTCGCGGACATGGTGGCGATCCTGGGGTCGATGTTCTTCGTGGTCGGCGACATCGACAAGTAGCCGCACGGGGGCGACCGCCCAGGGGAGCGGGGCCGACCACCGAGGGGCGGTTCCCCGCGCCCCTGGTGGCTCGCGGGGTGCCCGCCGGGCGAGGTGCGGTGCGGCTACCGGCCGGCCGGGTGCGGGGCGAACTTCTTGTGGCCCTTGGTGGCGATGCGCTGCTCGCAGAGTTCGGCGAGGACCGCGTAGCCGGCCGGGCCCATCAGCTCGGTGAGTTCCGGGCGGTAGCTGACGTAGACCGGGTCGGCGCCGGTGTGGGCGTCGGGGCTGCTGGTGCACCACCAGTGCAGGTCGTGGCCGCCCGGGCCCCAGCCGCGGCGGTCGTACTCGCCGATGGTGACCTGCAGGTAGCGGGTGTCGTCCGGCCGGTCGATCCAGTCGTAGGTGCGGCGGACCGGCAGCTGCCAGCAGACGTCCGGCTTGGTCTCCAGCGGTTCCTTGCCCTCCTCGAGGGCCAGGGTGTGCAGGGCGCAGCCGTGACCGCCGGGGAACCCCGGGCGGTTGAGGAAGATGCAGGCGCCGTCCACCCGGCGGGTCTGGCGGTCGCCGTCCTCGTCGAGCATGGTGATGCCGCCGTCGAGCTTGATCCGGCCCTTGGCGTCGGTGCCGTGGTCGAACAGCTGCCACATCTCGGGGGTGAGGCGGGCCGCGTGCCCGGCGATCCGCTTCTCGTCGTCCTCGTCCGAGTAGTGCGCGCCGAGCGTGCAGCAGCCGTCGGACTCGCCCCGTCCCTCCCGGATGCCCTGGCAGCCCTTGCCGAAGATGCAGGTCCAGCGGGAGGTCAGCCAGGTCAGGTCGCAGCGGAAGACCTGCTCGTCGTCGGCCGGGTCGGCGAACTCGATCCAGGCACGCGGGAAGTCGAGCGGGACCTCGGGTGCGGAGCCCACGGTCGGCATCGGGAGGTCGACGAGCGTTGCGGACCCGGCGCCGGATCCGGCCTTCTCGTCGCTGCTCTTGGGGGTCTTGGTCTTCTTGGTGCTCTTGGGAGTCTCTGCTGCCACTCAGCAAGGGTATGGCCTCCGGCCGGGTGTGAAGTTGAGGTGAGAAAGGTCCAGAGGCGCTGCGGAGGGTTCGGATCCGGGCCCTAGGATGGCGGCGCCGCTGGGCACGTACGGGGCGGTCGGCAGACGGTTCGGTGGACCTGGCAGGACGGGGGAGTGGCGATGGCGGCCGGTGGAGCGGGCCAGTTCCGGATCAATCCGTGGGAAGTGCGCGGCGAGGGAAGGGAGTTCGAGCAACTCTCGAACGACTTCGCGCGGGCCGCGCTGGCGCTGGAGCAGGGCATGGCCGGGCTCGGCACCCCCTGGGGCAAGGACGAGCCGGGCTCCGGCTTCGGCAAGGAGTACGGCGAGGCGCAGCCCGGGCTGCTGTCCGGGCTGAACGGTCTCGCCGACCGGCTCGCCGGGATCGGCACCGGGCTGCACACCATGGCGGACCAGTCGGAGGGGACCGAGCAGGACGTCGCCGCCGACTTCGCAAGGCAGGACCGGGGCGGCGGCGGAACCGCAGTGGGCCCGCAGGCGGTCTGAGCCCCGGGAGGGGCGGACAGAGCCGTATGCCGCACCGCACGCCGGGCAGAGCCGCACACCGGGCGGACGGACCGCTCGCGGCGTTCGAACCGTGACGGCGTTCAATCCGTAGAACGCGAAGGGGGGACCACGTGTCCCGGAAGTTGCCCGAGGAACTGGTCCCGGTCCTGGCCAAGGTCGGCCACCACTGGCCCGAGGCCGACGAGGACGGCCTGCGCCGGGCCGCCGCGCTGTGGCGCGAGTTCGGCACCGAGGCCGAGCGGCTGAGCCGCCGGGGCGGGGAGTCCGCGCAGCGCGTCACCGGGGAGAACTCCGGGCCTGCGGTGGAGGCATTCGCCGAGCACTGGACCGGCTTCGCGGGTGGTGGCCGCGGCTACCTGGACGACGCGCAGGGCGCCGCCGAACTGGTGGCCAAGGCCTTCGACGGCGCCGCCGAGGCCACCGACACCTGCAAGTCGGCGCTGGTCGCCGAGCTCACCGAACTCGCCGAGAAGCTCAAGGCGGCCGAAGCCGCCGAGGCCAAGGCGAAGGCGGAGAAGGGCGGGGGGCTGCTCGGCGCGGTCACCAAGGTGGTCGACACCGCCGTCGCCGAGGTCGGCGAGGCGGTCGACATCGCGGCCGCCAAGCTCAAGATCGGCGAGCTGCTGGACGAGCTGTGCCGCGCCATGAAGCACGGTCTGCAGGGCGCGCTCAAGGAGCCCGCCGTGACCGCCCTGGAGCGCCTTGCGAAGACGGACGGCCAGGCTGCGCACGGCCGTTCGGCCAAACTGCGCGAGCTGAGCGCCGAGACCGGGGCGGGACAGCTGACCGGAGCGCTGGGCGGCCCGGCCGCCGGGGCCGCCGCGGTCGGCGGCGTGCGGACCCTGAGCGCGGCCGTCGGTCCGGACGGCAGGCTGCTGACGGACGACTCCGGGCACCCGCTGCTCCAGGACCAGAACGGCAAGCTGGTGGCCGGTGTCGAGGGCGTCACCGTCCCCGTCGGCCCGGACGGCAGGCCGGTGGTCGGCGCGGACGGCAAGGTGGCCGTGCTCGGCGCGGACGGCCAGCCCCTGGTCGGTGTGGCCCTCGGGGTGAACGGCAAGCCCCTCACCGACGCCCAGGGCAACCCCGTGACGGTCGCCGCCGACGGCGAACTCGGCGGCAGCGGGCTGTCGGTGGCCCTCGACGCGGACGGCAAGCCGCTGCTCGGCAGCGACGGCCGTCCGGTGGTGCTCGGCCCGGACGGGCGGCAGGTGCCGGGTGCGGACGGGCGGACCGGGGTGCGGGCCGGGGTGCAGACCGCCGGACTGCCGACCGATGTGCAGACCGGCGTGGACACCGACCTGAGCGAGCGGTCGGCGGTGACCGGCGTCGGGCTGCGGTCCGGCGTGGCGGGTACGGGAGTCCAGGCCGGGACGGGGCTCGGCGACTACGGCTCCGGCGACGGCTCCGCGGGGTCGTCGTACGGCGGCTCCTCGTACGGGGGGTCGTCGGGGCACTCCGGTCCGGGTGGCGGCGGGTACCGGTACCGACAGGACTCGTACGGGTACGGCGGCGTCGGCACGGGCGGCGCCGGCTACTCCGACTACTCCGACTCCTCCGACTACGACAACCCGCCCGCCGTGCACCGCACTTCGGTGCAGACCGGCCCGGTCTCGGTGCGGACCGACTCCGTCGCCCTCGAACCGCCGCAGACGGGTTCGGACTACGGCAGCCCGGGCGGCTACGGCCCGGGTCCGGGTGCGGGATCCGGTGCGGGATCCGGCGGGGGCTACGGCTCGGGCTACGGTTCCGGTTCCGGCGACGGGCTGTCGGGGGCCGGCGGCTCCTCCGGCGGGGGCGGCTGGCGTTCGGTGGATCCGTCGGCCGGGTCCGTGCCTCCGGTGCCGACCCCCGGCGGGTACGGGCCGGTCGGCGGCTCGGTCGGCGGCGGTGTCGGCGGTGGTTCGGTGGGCGGTCCGGTGGGTGGTCCGGTGGGTGGCGGTCCGGTGGTGACCGGCCCGGTCGGGGGTACCCCGAGTGCCCCGAGCGCCCCGGGCACGCCCGGTCTGCCCGGTGCCCCTGGTGCGTCCGGTGCCCCCGGTGGTCCGGTGGGCGGTCCCGTGGGTGGCCCGATCGGCGGGACCGCGCCGGGTGCGCCGGCCGCGGCGGGTCAGCCGGTCGGTGGCGTGATCGGTGCCGGTACCGGCATCGCGCCGCAGGACACCCGTCCGGGTGCGGTGCCCCGGATGCCCGTCGGTGTCCCCTTCCCGGGGGCGGGCCTCGGTGCGAACCCGGGTGCGGGTGCGGGCGGAACCACGCCCGCGCCGGCGCGGGCGTACGGCGATCCGACGGCCGACTTCCGCCGCCGCCCCGACCTGCCGGTGCTCGGCGAGGCCCACGGGACGTCCGGTTGGGCCGCCGTGCCGACCGGTGAACTCGGTGCCGCGTACCTGCTGGCCCGGGCCGCGCGCCGCCGGGGCGTGCCGCTGACGGGTGGGCCGGAGCACGAGCGCACCATCGCCGACAGCCGCCCGTACGGTGTACCGGGCGGGCTCGGTCCGGTCGATCCCGCGCACCAGGCCGAGGCCGAACTCCGGGCGCCCCAGGCGGCCGAGGGCTTCGCCGCCCCGCACCCCGACCCGCGTACCGGGACCTGGACCGAGGTGCTCAACGGCGGCGGCTACCGCGAGCAGGGCCGCGCCAACAACTGCGTCGAGCTGTCGCTCTCCGGTCTCGACAGCTACGCCGGACACCCCACCTGCGGTGCCCCCCGGCTGCCGGACGGGCCGTCGGGCGAGCGCGGCGGGCGGGACCGGGCCGAACGTGAACTCGGCACGCAGTTCCGTGACCTGGGCGACGGCGAGCAGGCGCACCTGCGGCTGGCCGAGGCCCTGCTGCACAGCGGCCACGGCGCGCAGGCGGTGCTGCTCACCATGGACGAGTTCGGCCGGTCGCACACCTGGAACGCCGCCGTGCACGCCGGTGCGATCACCTACCTGGACCACCAGACCGGCCGCCAGTCGGCCGTTCCGCTCTACGGCGCGGACCACGGCCTGTGGGCGATCGCGGTGGACGCACAGTCCCGCCCGGTCGACCTCTCGGACCTCCAACTCGCCGTCCCCGCGCCGAAGTCCGAGCCCAGGTCCGAGCCCAGGTCCGAGCCCGGGGCCGAACCGGTGCCGGAGCCGGACGCGGAGTCCGTGCAGGCGCCCGGCCGGCCCGCCGCCGCCCCGGAACAGCCCGTGCCCCCGCGTTCCCGGCTGACCATCCACCGCGCCTCCGCAGGCACCAGCGCGAGGAGCGCTCAGCGATGACCACCCGCGAACAGGCGATCGACGCCGCCCACCGCTGGATCAACGGCGATCTGCCGCAGGAGGCGGCCCGCCCGGTCCAGTCCTACGAGTTCGACCTCGGCTGGGTGCTCTGGCCCGCGCCCGCACCCGTGCAGGTGGACCCGCTGACCGGCGCGCGCCGGGCCCCGGAGGAGATCGGCGCGGCCTGTGCCGTGGTGGACCGCGCGACCGGCGAGCTGAGCGTCTGGCCGTCCGTCCCGGTGGCGGAGGTGGTCCGGTTCTACCGCGACAAGCTGGGCGCCGGACTGTACGAGCCCGCGCTGCCGCCCGTCACCGGGCCGGGAGTCCGGGCCGAGCTGACCTACCGCGACGAGCTCGGCGAACCGCAGACGCTGGTGCTGCACTCGGCCGCCGGCCGTCCGCACCCCGCCCTGCGCGCCTGGCGGCAGCTCCAGCAGCAGGGCGTCCGGGCCGAGGACGTGGTGGCGGTCCACACCGACCTGAGCCTCGCCATGCTGCCCGGCGGGTACACCGCGCAGGCGCTCGCCGAGGAGCTGCCGTCGGCGCGGTTCAGCCACGAGCTGCGGTACGGGCCGTACTTCGACCACCGGGCGGCGGCGGTACGGGAGCTGGTCGCCCGGATCCCGGCGGCCGGCCCCGACGGCAGGTACGCGGCGCCCAGGCCCAACCGGGTGCCCTTCCCGACGGCCGTCCCGCCCGCGCTGCCGGAGACCGTGCAGGCGCTGGCCGCCCGGCTCGCGGAGCGGTTCGGGCCCGAGGGCGCGCAGCGCTTCGAGGAGGGGGAGGTGCTGGCGGCCGACCTGCCGGACTCGGTGGCGGTGCCGCTGCTCGACATCGGCCTGCCCACGGCGGTCAAGGGCTGCTTCGCCCTGCACCGCCCGGTCGCCGACGGCGTCCTGGACGGCAGCCGGACCGAGTCGGTGCTGCCCGAGGTGACGGCCTGGCTGGACGGGCTCGGACGGGGGCTGCGGGCCACCGAGGACGCCCGGCGGAACCTGCTCGGGCAGCGGTTGGTCGGCACCGACGGGTGGGCGCTGATCACCGTGGACACCGCACGGGGCCGGGTCCGCGCGATCGACCCCGACACCGCGGCCGCTCGCCACTGCAACGCCGACCTCACCGCGTTCGTCCGCTGCCTCACCCTGTTCGCCGAGTACCTGCCCCGCCTCCGTGACCTCCCGCCCTACGCGGCGGGCCCGGTGGTGGCCGAACTCCAGTGGGGGCTGGCCGGGTTGGACCGCACGGTGTTCACCGATCCGGAGAACTGGTGGGCCGTACTGGTGGAGCAGCTCTGGCAGGGCGTGCTGTAGGGCCTGTCCGGGAGCCCCCGCCGCGCGCCGATCCGCCGCGAATCGTCGGACGGGCCGCGGGCCCCGTCCGCGGACCCGCGACTGCCGGGCCGTCCCCCGGTCCAGGGACGGCCCGGCAGTCCTTCGGCTACCCGTCCAGGAACGACTCCAGGGCGGCCGCGAAGGCGACGGGGATCTCGTACATGGGGTAGTGGCCGGAGTTGGGGAGGACTTCGAGGGTGGCGTCCGGGTAGTGGGAGAGCCAGGTGGCCCGCATCACCTCGGGGGTGAGGGCCAGGTCGTGCTCACCGACGAAGACCCGGACCGGAAGACGACTGCCGGTGATCTTGGCGGCGAAGTCGAGGGTGCTCCAGTCGTCCAGGTAGGCGGCGAAGGCGTCGCGCCGGGAGAGGGCGAGGGACTGCGCGGTCATCCGGTCGAGCCAGACGGCGGGAGCCCGGTGGCCGGTGACCAGGTCGAGGATGGCGCGGCGGTTGGCCGGGTGGTCGGCGGCGCCGTGGAAGAGCTCGTACGCCTCGCCCTCCAGCGGGTACGCGGAGGCCGGCACCCCGGCGATGCCGGCCAGCCTGCGCACCCGGTGCGGAGCCTCGACCAGCACGCGCTGTGCCGCCTTCCCGCCCATCGAGTGGCCGACCAGGGAGAAGGTGTCCCAGCCGAGCCGGTCGGCCAGCGCCAGGACGTCCTGGGCGATCTCGGCGAGGGTGAAGTCGCCCGGGACGTCGGCCCGCAGGCCGTAGCCCCGGTAGTCGAGGAACGCGTAGCTGAAGGTCCCGCCGTCCAGGTGGTCCAGGAACGGCCCCCAGCCCGCGCTGGTGCCGAACCAGTCGTGCAGCACGATGACCCGGTGCCCGCCGGCGCCGATTACACGGTGACTGATCGTCATGTCTCGCTCCCGGTTGGTGATGTGGAACCAGGCTCCTCCGGTGGGCGGCCCTCGGCAACCGCCTTGCCGGTGGCGGACCGCGCCGGAACCCCGTCCGGATGTGACGCGGCGTCAGGCGTTCGCGGCCCGGCCGATCCGGCCCGAGGGGCCGGGTCGGGGGAGGGCATCGCGTAGCGTGGAGGGTTATGCGACTCGGTGTGCTCGACGTAGGTTCCAACACCGTCCACTTCCTCGTGGTGGACGCCCACCCCGGTGCTGCCCCGCTGCCCGCGTACTCGCACAAGGCCGAGCTGAGGCTCGCCGAGCTGCTCGACGCGGACGGTGCGATCACCGCGGCCGGGGTGGACAAGCTGGTCGGCATGGTGGCCTCCTCGATAAGGGTGGCCGAGGACAAGGGCGTGGTGGACATGCTGCCCTTCGCCACCTCCGCCGTCCGGGAGGCCGCCAACGGCGAGGACGTGCTGCGCCGGGTCGCCGAGGAGACCGGCGTGGAGCTGCAGGTGCTCTCCGGCCAGGACGAGGCCCGGCTCACCTTCCTCGCGGTCCGCCGCTGGTTCGGCTGGTCGTCCGGGCGCCTGCTCAACCTCGACATCGGCGGCGGCTCGCTGGAGATCGCCTGCGGGCTGGACGAGCAGCCCGACGTCGCCTGCTCGCTGCCGCTCGGCGCCGGGCGGCTGACCGCCCAGCTGCCCGGGGACGTGGCGGACCCCGACGACGTACGGGAGCTGCGGCGCCAGATCAGGGCCGAGATCGCCCACGTGGTCGGCGAGTTCGCCCGGCTCGGCACCCCGGACCACGCGGTCGCCACCTCCAAGACCTTCAAGCAGCTGGCCCGGATGACCGGCGCCGCCGCCGCCGACTCCGGACCGCTGGTGCAGCGCAGGCTCACCAGAGCCGGCCTGGCCGCCTGGGTCCCCAGACTGGCCGGTATGACCGTCGCGCAGCGCGCCCAGATCCCCGGGGTCTCCGAGGGGCGGGCGCGGCAGCTGCTGGCCGGGGCGATGGTCGCCGACGCGGCGATGGACCTCTTCGGCCTGGACGGGCTCGACATCTGCCCCTGGGCGCTGCGCGAGGGCATCATCCTGCGCCGTCTGGACGCCATGGACAGCCCCGCCGACCGCCGCCCCGCCCTGGCGGGGTGAAGCCGTCCCGGGACGGTCGGGCGCGCCCGTGCGGGCACGGCGGTCGGCGGCGGTGTTCGGCCGGGCCGGCAGGACGGCTGCCCCTGGTGGGCGTACGGCGCGCTGCTGCCGGGACGGTGCCGCGCCGGGGCCCCGGTGTCCCGGGCCCGCAGCCGGTCGAACCGGGCCTCGCGGCCCACGGCGGCACCTCCCGGCGAGGTCTTCCGCCCGCCCGGCGGCGGCCGGCTCCACGCCGCGCCGGACGAGGGTGAGCACGCCCACACCGGGCCGGGACGCGGTCCCATTAGTCGGCCGTGCCGCTTACGCTGTCTCCCGTGGCGGAACCAGCGGACGAGGACGGTACGCAGGCGGGCCGCGCTGCTGGTGAGGACGCCGGGCAGCCGCGGCCGGGCAGGCCGCGCCGGGCCAGGGCGAGCACCGCTGCCAAGCGGACGCCGGAACCGGGGCAGGGCGGCGCAGCGGCCGCCGGGCGGCCGGGGCTGGGGGAGCGGGCGGCCGAGGCCGCCTCCCGGACGGCCAGGACCGTGAAGGCGGCGAAGTCCGCGAAGGCGGCAAAGTCCGTGAAGGCCGAGAACGCCGTGAAGGCCGAGAACGCCGGGAAGTCGGCAAAGGCCGCGGAGTCCGCCGGGTCGGCGAAGCCCGTCATGGCGAAGAGCACGAAGTCCGCCAAGGTCGCGCAGGCGGTCAGGGCCGTGAAGTCGGCGACCGCCGCGAAGTCCGCCCAGCCCGCCCAGGCCCCCCGGCGGCGCAGGACGGCTGCCGCGGCCGCCGAAGCGACCGGGGCGGCCGAAGCGACCAAGGCGGCCGGGACGACCAGGACCCCCGCGAAGCGCACCAGGACGGCGCGCCGGAAGGCCCCCGAGCCCGCTCCCCTGCTGCGCACCACCGACCGCCTGGTGCTCCCGCCGCACCCGGAGCTGCACGTCCCGGACACCAAGGTGGTGCTCTCCACCGCCTCGGTCTACCCCGCGACCACCGCCACCGCCTTCGAGCTCGCTGCCAAGCTCGGCTACGACGGCATCGAGGTGATGGTCTGGAACGACCCGGTCAGCCAGGACATCGAGGCCCTGCGCCGGCTCTCCGACCTGCACCGGATGCCGATCCTGGCGGTCCACGCGCCCTGCCTGCTGATCACCCAGCGGGTCTGGACCACCGATCCGTGGACCAAGCTGGTCCGGGCCCGCGCGGCCGCCGAGAAACTGGGCGCGGACACCGTGGTGGTCCACCCGCCGTTCCGCTGGCAGCGCCAGTACGCCCGGGAGTTCGTCGAGGGGATCGGCCGGATGGCGGGCGAGACCGACGTCCGCTTCGCGGTCGAGAACATGTACCCCTGGCGCTACCGGGACCGCGAGGTGCTGGCGTACGCGCCGGGCTGGGACGTCACCGAGGAGGAGTACCGGCACTTCACCATCGACCTCTCGCACGTCGCGACCTCCCGGATCGACGCCTTCGCGATGGTCGACCGGATGGGCGGCCGCCTGGCCCACGTCCACCTGGCGGACGGTTCGGGGTCCGGCAAGGACGAGCACCTCATCCCGGGCCGGGGCAAGCAGCCCTGCGCCGAGCTGCTGGAACGCCTCGCCCGGACCGGTTTCGGCGGTCACGTGGTGCTGGAGGTCAACACCCGCCGCGCCGCTTCCCCCGCCGAACGCGAGGCCGATCTCGCCGAGGCCCTCGCCTTCACCCGCCTGCACCTGGCCACCCCCGCGCGCGTACGCTGACCGCAGGGACGCGAGATGGGGGGCGGGACATGACGGATCTTCAGCACCGGGCGCACGCGCGGTCCTCCGGTGCGGTCGCGGCGGGGAGCGCGACCCGGCGGACGGCGGACGGCGTGCTCGCCGAGCCGTGCGTCCTGGACGTCGTCGTCACGGTGGCCCCGGCATGACGGCCTCGGTCTGGCGGGACCGGGCCGCCTCCTTCGGTGCGGTCGCGGTGGACTACGACGCGGCCCGGCCCTCGTACCCGGATGCGCTGTTCGACGAGGTCGAGCGGCTCAGCGGGCGGTTGCTGAGGGGTTCGGTGGTGCTGGACGTCGGGGCGGGGACGGGGATCGCGACCCGGTTGCTGGCGGGCCGGGGTGCGCGGGTGACGGCGGTGGAGCCGAGTGCGGGGATGGCCGCCCGGCTGCACGCGGTGTCTCCCGGGATCCCGCTGGTCAAGGCCTCCGGTGACGAGCTTCCGTTCCACGATGCGACGGCCGATCTGGTCACGTACGCGCAGGCGTTCCACTGGACCGACCCGGACCGGTCGATCCCCGAGGCGATCCGGGTCCTGCGCCCCGGCGGCGCGCTGGCGGTCTGGCGCAACGACCGGGACCGCCGGACCCCGTGGGCCGAGGCCCAGCTCGACCGGCTGATGGCCGGGGTGTCGTCGCTGACCGGCCCGTCCCAGGGGGCCGGGCGGACCGACATCAGGCGGGTCGGCGGCCTGCTGGCCGGGTACGGCCTGCGGGTGGGCACCGCGGAGATCTCCTGGCAGCGCGAGGTGCCGGTCGACACCGCCCTCGCCGACCTGCGGTCCAAGTCCTTCATCGCGGTGCTGTCGGCAGCGGAGCGGGAGTCCGTGCTGGCCGCCGAACGGGCGGCGCTGCTGGCCGAGTTCCCGGCCGGGACGCTTCCCGAATCCTTCGTGGCGCGGCTGACGGTGGGGGTCACGGAAGGCTGACGCGACGACGGTGCGGTCTGACCGCATGGCGGACGAACTGTGCGTCCGGCAGGAGGGGCGGCGTACGCTCGGTAGCTACAGCGGCCCTGCGCCCCCTCAACCGAAGCAGACGGCCGCGCGCAGTCTCCGAAGGAGTGGAGCGAATGCCCGAGCTGAGGTCCCGTACGGTCACCCACGGTCGCAACATGGCTGGCGCCCGGGCGCTTCTCAGGGCGGCGGGCGTAGCCCGGGAGGACTTCGGCAAGCCGATCATCGCGGTGGCCAACTCGTTCACCGAGTTCGTCCCCGGGCACACCCACCTCCAGCCGGTCGGCCGGATCGTCTCCGACGCGATCAAGGAGGCGGGCGGCATCCCGCGCGAGTTCAACACCATCGCGGTGGACGACGGCATCGCGATGGGCCACGCCGGCATGCTCTACTCGCTGCCCTCCCGCGACCTGATCGCCGACTCGGTCGAGTACATGGTCAACGCGCACTGCGCCGACGCGCTGATCTGCATCTCCAACTGCGACAAGATCACCCCCGGCATGCTGATGGCCGCGCTGCGCCTCAACATCCCGACGGTGTTCGTCTCCGGCGGTCCGATGGAGGCCGGCAAGGCCACCCTGGTCGACGGCACCGTGCGCAAGCTCGACCTGGTCGACGCGATCTCGCAGGCGGTCAACGAGAACGTCTCCGACGAGGACATCGCGATCATCGAGGAGAACGCCTGCCCGACCTGCGGCTCCTGTTCGGGCATGTTCACCGCCAACTCGATGAACTGCCTCACCGAGGCGATCGGCCTCTCGCTCCCCGGCAACGGCTCGGTGCTGGCCACCCACACCGCCCGCAAGGCCCTCTACGAGCGCGCCGGGCACAACGTGGTCGAGCTGGCCAGGCGGCACTACCACGGGGACGACGAGTCCGTCCTGCCGCGCAACATCGCCACCCGGGCCGCCTTCGAGAACGCGATGGCCCTCGACATCGCGATGGGCGGCTCCACCAACACCATCCTCCACCTGCTCGCCGCCGCCCAGGAGGCCGAGCTGGACTTCGACATGCGCGACATCGACGCCATCTCGCGCCGGGTGCCGTGCCTGTCGAAGGTCGCCCCCAACGGCAGCTACTACATGGAGGACGTCCACCGGGCCGGCGGCATCCCCGCCATCCTGGGCGAGCTCTACCGCGCCGGACTGCTCAACGAGGACGTCCACACCGTCCACTCCGACTCGCTCGCCGAGTGGCTCAAGACCTGGGACGTGCGCGGCGGTTCACCGTCCGCCGAGGCCGTCGAGCTGTGGCACGCCGCCCCCGGCTGCGTCCGGTCGGCCACCGCCTTCTCGCAGTCCGAGCGCTGGGAGACGCTGGACACCGACGCGGCCCGCGGCTGCATCCGCGACATCGAGCACGCCTACTCCCTGGAGGGCGGCCTCGCCGTGCTCTACGGCAACATCGCCGAGGACGGCTGCGTGGTGAAGACCGCGGGCGTGGACGAGTCCATCTGGACCTTCAGCGGCCCGGCGGTCGTGGTCGAGTCCCAGGACGACGCGGTGGAGGCGATCCTCGCCAAGCGGGTGAAGGACGGCGACGTCGTCGTCATCCGCTACGAGGGTCCCAAGGGCGGCCCCGGCATGCAGGAGATGCTCTACCCCACGTCCTTCCTGAAGGGCCGCGGTCTCGGAAAGTCCTGCGCCCTGATCACGGACGGCCGGTTCTCCGGCGGCACCTCGGGCCTGTCCATCGGCCACGTCTCGCCCGAGGCGGCCTCCGGCGGCGCCATCGCGCTGATCGAGGACGGCGACGTCATCACGATCGACATCCCCGGCCGGAAGATGAACCTGGAGGTCTCCTTCGAGGAGCTGCACGAGCGGCGCCTCAAGCTGGAGTCCGAGGGCGGCTACCGGCCCAAGTCCCGCCAGCGCCAGGTCAGCGCCGCGCTGCGGGCGTACGCGGCGATGGCCACCTCGGCCGACAAGGGCGCCGTCCGCGACGTGAGCAGGCTCGGCTGACGCACCCGCCCCACCCGGAGGGGACCGCCGCACGGTCGGACGGTTCCCTCCGGCGTTCCCCCGGCGTTCCCGCCGGGGCCGGCGGTGCCCTTCGAGCCCCGGTCGTCACTCTGCGCGGGGGCCGGCCGTCGTCTTCGCGGTCCGGGAAGGGGCCCGGGTCATAATCGGACCCGTGACCGAGCAGCGCACCACCCCCAGCACGCCCCCGTCCGGAGCCCCCGAGCCGGAGCCCGTCCGCTGGTTCGGGACCAGCTGGGTCGACCGCGGCCCCGACTACCGGGTGCGCCGGGTACTCGTCCCGGTCGGTGCGCTGGTCTGCACCGTCGCCGGAGCGCTGGTCCTGCGCTTCGCCGTCGCGGGCGTCCGGCTGTCCGAGTCCGGCGGCTTCGTCTACGGGCTGCTGATCGCCGCCATCGGCGTCTGCTCCTGTCTCGCCGCCCTGCGCAACTGGAAGCTGCTCGCCGAGGGCCGGGACTCGCTGACCGGCTGGATGGCCGAGGACAGGTCGCTCGGTGCGGTCTGGCTGATCGGCGTGGTGGGCGCGCTGGTCGCGTACTTCGTCCGCAGCCTGGTCGAGGCCCCCGGCGAGGGCGTCAAGCGCGCGGAGTACGACCGGGCGCGGGCGCGGTACGAGCGCAGGCAGGCTGACCGGGGCGGTCGGCCGGGCGGCCAGGGCAGGAACGGCAGGCGCAAGCGCTGACGCCGCCGGGCGGTCCCGTCCGGCGTCCGCGGGGGAGCGCCCGGGAAGGCGCCCTACGGCGTCCAGCCGACCGGTCTGGCCACCGGGCTGGCCACCGGGGTGTTTGTGCCGGGCGTCGGCGCGGGTGAGGTCTGCGGCGCGAGCGGGGTCCGGGTCTGCTGGACCACCGGGGGCGGCGGTGCCGGCCTGCCGCCCGTCGCGAGCTGGAGGCTGAGCAGGACCAGGCCGATGACCAGCGCCACGATCAGCCAGGACTGCCAGCGCCGGTCGGCCGGGCCGCGCAGCCGGCCGACGCCGCCGGGCCGACGCCGTGCCGGAGTCTGCGGCCGGACGGGTTCCGGGGGCTCGTGCTGCCACCTGGCGGCGAGCATCCGGGCGCGTCCGGACTGCTCCTTCACGGTCGCGGACCGGACGAACTCCTCGTCCAGGACCAGGTTTTCGAACGGGTCGCCCGCAGGCTCGTCCCCGGGGCGCGGATGCGGGTCTTCGGCTGTCGGCACCCGGTCAGTATGTCGAGCCGGAACGGCAAACACGCGGGCGGGGCGGCCGGTTGTACGGGAACCGTGACCGCCCCGGGCCGCCGGCCGCGCTACGCGCCGCGCCTGGCGCGCTTCACCGAACCGACCACCCCGGCGACCACCAGCAGGATGCCCGCCGGCAGCAGCGAGCCGAACAGCGCGCCGAACAGTCCCCAACCGCCCAGCAGGGCGAGGGCCAGCGTGTTCAGCACCAGCAGGGCGCCGGCGGCGGGCAGCGCCGACCGCCACGGGTGCTCGTCGGCCCAGCGGGCCAGCCGCCGGTCCGCGGTGTCCCGGCGGAGCTTCCCGCCCACCGTGCCGACCAGGAAGAAGAAGAACAGGGCCAGCCCGACCGGTCCGGCCAGGATGTCCATGGACCAGTGACCGGTGACGGCGTCCACCCCGAGCGCCGCCCCGCCGACCACCACGCCGACGGCCGCAGCCGTCCGCCAGGGCCCGAGCGTCGCCGATGCTACGGCGAGCTGCCGGGTCTCACTCCGTGACAAATCTGCGTGTCCCATGGCTCCACGGTGCGCCGCGCGGGCCCCGGACGCCAGGGCGGCGGACCCTGAGTTTCCCCGTAAGGGGGCCGCCGGGGGCGGTGCCGTGCGGGCGGACGGGCGGCTTCGGACAGCGGCGGCCGAGGTCGCCCGACCGAGGGCTGGACGCGGCCGTGCCACGAGTGCCCGGAGTGCGAGGATGGCCGGACACCGTACCCAAGGAGCGGCCATGAGCAGCAGTGCACACGGGCAGAAGATCGCCTTCCTCGGCACCGGCAAGATCGGGGAGGCCCTGCTCTCCGGTCTGCTGCGGGCGGGCAAGGACCCGGCGGACGTCCTGGTCACCGCCCGCCGTCCGGAGCGGGCGGCCGAGCTCTCCGCCCGCTACGGGGTCACCACCGTCTCCAACGCCGAGGCGGCCAAGCTCGCGGACACCCTGATCCTGGCCGTGAAGCCGCAGGACATGGGCGCCCTGCTGGAGGAACTCGCCCCGCACATCGGTGCCGACCGGCTGGTGATCTCGGCTGCCGCCGGCATCCCGACCGCCTGGTTCGAGGCACGGCTGGCGGCGGGTACGCCGGTGGTCCGGGTGATGCCCAACACGCCGGTGCTGGTGGACGAGGGCATGAGCGTGATCTCGGGCGGCTCGCACGCCGAGGAGGTCCACCTGGCACGGGCGGAGGAGATCTTCCGCTCGGTCGGCAAGGCGCTGCGGCTGCCGGAGTCCCAGCAGGACGCGGCCACCGCGCTGTCCGGCTCGGGCCCGGCGTACTTCTACTTCCTGGTGGAGGCGATGACCGACGCGGGCATCCTGCTCGGGCTGCCCCGGCAGGTGGCGCACGACCTGATCGTGCAGTCGGCGATCGGCGCCTCGGTGATGCTGCGGGACTCCGGCGAGCACCCGGTCAAGCTGCGCGAAGCGGTCACCTCCCCGGCCGGGACGACCATCGCGGCCATCCGCGAGCTGGAGAACCACGGCGTCCGGGCCGCACTGCTCGGCGCGCTGGAGGCGGCCCGCGACCGCTCCCGCGAACTGGCGGGCGGCGGCAGGTGAGCGGGGCCAAGTAGCCTGGGGCCGGTGACCTACGACCTGGTGATCTTCGACAATGACGGTGTGCTCGTGGACAGCGAGCCGATCTCCAACCGGACGCTGGCCGAGTACCTGACCGAACTCGGCTACCCCACCGCCGTCGAGGACTCCTACCGGGACTTCATGGGCTGCGCCGCGCACACCGTGCACGACGTCATCGGCGAGCGGTACGGGGCGCGGCTGCCGGAGGGCTTCGACAGGCTCTTCCACGACCGGGTGTTCACCGCCTTCCGGAGCGAACTCACCGCCGTGCGCGGCGCCGAGCAGGTGCTCAAGGCCCTTCAGCAGGCCGGGATCCCGTACTGCGTGGCCTCCTCGGCGCACCACGAGTGGATCCGCACCGCGCTCGACCTCACCGGCCTGCGCGGGTACCACGCGGAGGAACGGATCTTCAGCGCCCAGGACGTCGGCGTCGGCAAGCCCGCCCCCGACCTCTTCCTGCACGCGGCCCGCACCCTCGGGGTGGACCCTTCGCGCTGCCTGGTGGTCGAGGACAGCCGCAACGGCGTCCTCGCCGCCCGCGCGGCCGGGATGGACGTGTACGGCTACGCGGCCCTCACCGACCCCGCCAGGCTCACCGCCGCCGGGGCGAACGGGCTGCTCACCGAACTCCCGGAGCTGCTCGACCTGGTGGGGCTCGGCACGGGCGGCTGAGGTCCTCCGCAAGAGAGTCCGGCCGGACCCCTCCCGCAACCGCCCCGAAGGACCTACGCTCGCGGCCAACATCTTTCGTACCGGCAGGTAGCGTCGGGGAGCGGGGGCGGCGATGCGGCAGACCGTGGACGGAAGACTGCGCCAGGCCCGGACCGCGCTGGCGGTCGGCTTCCTGCTGCAGGGCACCGCGTTCGCGCTGCTGGTGACCAGCATCCCCGAGATCCAGCACCGGTACGGGCTGAGCGACTCGCTGCTGCCGGTGTTCCTCGCGGCCGTGCCGGTCCTGGCCGGGGTGGGCTCGGTCGGCTCCGAGCAGCTGGTGAAGCGGAGCAGCGCGCGCGGGGTGCTGCGGATCGTCCAGCCCGCCGTCTGCCTCACCCTCGCCGCGGCCGGGTTCGGCGACCGGCTCTGGCAACTCGCCCTGGCACTAGGGCTGTTCGGGCTGCTGGTCGGCGCGCTCGACGCGAGCATGAACATGCTCGGGGTCGGTCTCCAGCACCGGTACGGGCGCAGCATCATGCTCGGCTTCCACGCCGCCTTCAGCCTGGGCGCCATCCTCGGCGGCGGGATCGCCTGGCTCGGCGCGCACGACGACCTGAGCCTGTTCGCGCTGTTCGGGACCACCGCGGCGGTACTCGTCCCGCTGGCACTGCTGGCCGGTACGCGCTTCCCCGGGCGGGCCGAACTCGGCGACGCGGTACGGGAGGCGGCCGAGGCGGCGGCCCGGTCCATCCCGTGGCGACCGCTGCTGCCGCTCTGCCTGGCGATGGCCGCCGCCTACATCGCGGACGCCTCGGTCTCCAACTACAGCGTCAAGTACCTCACCGACGGGCTGCACAGCGCCGACGACGTGGCCAAGCTGTCCTACCTCGGGTACATGGTCGCCATGCTGCTCGGCCGCACCCTCGGCGACCGGGGGGTGCAGCGGTGGGGGCCGGTGACCGTGGTGCGGACCGGTGCGGCGGTGGCCGCGCTCGGGTTCGCGATCGCCGCGGCGGCGCCGGGGCCCGCGGTCGGCATCGCCGGGTTCACCCTGCTGGGCCTGGGCATCTGCGCGATCATCCCGCAGGTCTTCGCGGCGGGCGGACGGCTCTTCCCGCAGGACTCCGACGCCGCCGTGGCCCGGCTCAACCTCTTCAACTACGTGGGCTTCCTGGTGGGTTCCCCCCTGGTCGGCGCCCTCGCCGACGCCGCCTCCTACCGGCTGGCCCTGCTCGCCCCGCTCGCCCTGATCCTCCTGATCGTCCCGCTCGGCAACCACTTCGCCCCGGACCGGCAGCACCGGGCGTCCTGACGCGCGAGGCCGGGCGTGCGGCCGGGGCGCGGCCGCCCCCGCAGGGCGGTGCGTCCTGACGCGCGAGGCCGGTCCGGGGCCGGGGGTCGCCGCCGGACCCGGCGCAGGCCCGTGCACTACCGTGGTGGCATGTCCGAAGCCGAGCGTGACACCCCCTGCGGCCTGCACCTCTACTGGGACGAGGCCGTCACCGCCTACGACTTCGGCCCCGGCCACCCGATGGACCCGACCCGGCTGGCGCTCACCATGCGACTGGTCGAGGCCCTCGGCCTGACCACCGCACCCGGCGTGACCGTACGGGCCGCGCCGCCCGCCGGCGACTCCACCCTGGGGCTGGTGCACACCGGCGAGTACGTGGAGGCGGTCAGACGCGTCGCCGCCGACCCGGGCAGCACCGACCGGCGGCACGGTCTGGGAACCGAGGACAACTGGGCGTTCGCCGCGCAGCACACCGCCTCGGCGCTGATCGCCGGTCAGTCGGTGGCCGCCGCCGAGGCGGTCTGGAGCGGCGAGGCCCGACACGCCGTCAACTTCGCGGGCGGGCTGCACCACGCGATGCCCGGCCGCGCCTCCGGATTCTGCGTGTACAACGACCCGGCGCTCGCCATCGCCCGCCTGCTGGAGCTGGGCGCGGAGCGGGTCGCCTACGTGGACGTGGACGTGCACCACGGGGACGGTGTGCAGCAGGCGTTCTGGGACGACCCCAGGGTGCTGACCGTGTCGATCCACGAGCACCCGGCCACGCTCTTCCCGGAGACCGGCTGGTCCACCGAGACCGGCGGCCCGAACGCACCGGGCTCGGCCGCCAACCTGCCCCTGCACGCGGGCACCGGCGACAGCGGCTGGCTGCGCGCCTTCCACGCCTTGGTGCCCGAACTGCTCGCCGCCTTCCGGCCGCAGGTCCTGGTCAGCCAGCACGGCGCCGACACCCACGTCGAGGACCCGCTCGCGCACCTGGCGGTCACCGTCGACGCCCAGCGGATCATCGCCGAGTCGATGCACGAGCTCGCCCACCGGTACGCCGACGGCCGCTGGGTCGCCACCGGCGGGGGCGGCTACGCGGTGGTGGACGTGGTCCCGCGCGCCTGGACCCACCTGGTCGCCACCGCCGCGGGGCAGCCGGTCGACCCGGCCACCGAGACCCCGGAGGGCTGGCGGGCCGAGGTCCTCCGCCGCACCGGGCGGCAGGCCCCGCTGCGGATGACCGACGGTGCCGAGCCGCACTGGCGGGACTTCCACGACCACGGCTACGACCCCGGCGACCGACTCGACCAGGCGATCCTGGCCGCCCGCCGCGCGGTCTACCCGCACCACGGCCTCCTGCCGTGACGAACCGGGAGCCGACGGGCACCGGGCCGGCCGCGGCCGGGACACCATCGACCCCGCACGCACCCTGGACGCCCTGGACCGGCCCGCCGCCCTGCTGCGCCGCACCGCCGGCCGCCGGGGGCGGGTGCTCGCGGTAACCGGGCACCCGACCGGGCTGCCCGCCTTCCAAGGGGGCGCTCGGACGGGCACCGGAGGCATCGGGGTGCGCCGCGCTCACACCGGCGCGTGGCGCGCTTCCGTGAGCCCACCCCGGACGGGCAGCGCACCTGCACCCTCGACCACCTCGGCCCGGTGGCGGTGGTCCGATCCCTTGACGCCGCACCGGGCCGAAACGGAAGAATCCCCCGCGGAACCACCGGCGGCCTGCTGCACACCCACTCCCCGCAGCCCGTACGGCTGGCCCTGAGCGCCCTCGCCGCCGAGGGACAGGCGCCGCCCGGCCTGGTGCTGGGCGACCCCGGCCGGCGCTGCGGGGCCAGCCGGCCGGGGGTGCCGGCGGCCGGGCTCGCGGACTCCGACGACCCCGCGCCGTTCGTCGGCGAGGCCGAGGGCACGGTCGCGGCCGCGGTGCCGGTGGACGGCGGTGCGCACCCGGACTGCTACAGGGCGCCGAGTGACTACGTACTGCAACGGGCGGATCTCGCACCGTACAGAGACTGGGCTTCCCCCTCTTCCCACTGGTACCACCCATAACTACTCTGGGGATACACGTGTGCCGGTGGAGTCACCGGAGGGGAAGCCGGTGCCTTGCACACGGGTAAGGGTCGGGTGAGGTCATGAGTGCTGGCGAACGCCCCCTGCAGGAGGTCGTCTTCCTGACCGTGGCGGAGGTTGCCTCGGTGATGCGGGTGTCGAAGATGACGGTCTACCGCCTGGTGCACAGCGGAGAGCTTCCGGCCATCCGGGTCGGCCGCTCCTTCCGGGTGCCCGAACAGGCGGTCCACGAGTACCTGAAGGAGTCCTACGTGCGGCTCGAGAGCGCGTAGGCACGAGTCGACCGGGCAGGGTCGTTCGCCGCCGATTAACCGTTTGTCCCGGCCGCGATTACAGTGCTGGTCATCCGGACGGTAGGCTAGGCCCTCCGTCAGTCGTATGGACTCCGTCTCTCACGGGCGAGAGTCTGAGTGAGCGAGGGTAGTTCCGTGGGCTCTGTCATCAAGAAGCGTCGCAAGCGTATGGCCAAGAAGAAGCACCGCAAGCTTCTGAAGCGCACTCGCGTTCAGCGTCGCAACAAGAAGTAACACCTCCGGGACGCCCCGCGCACCAGGTGGATCCACCGCCCGCCCAGACGAATTTCCGTCCGGGCGGGCGGTGGCGTTTTCGGTGCGGAAACACCCGCGCGGTACGGTGCACTCAGGGGTTCGAGCCCCGGACACGGCGGCGAGGAGGACACGAGGCAGTGGGTAGGGTCGTGCTCGTCACCGGCGTGGCACGCCATCTCGGTGCCCGCTTCGCGGCGGAGGTCAGCCGCGCCCCCGATGTCGACCTGGTGGTCGGTGTGGACGTCCGCCCGCCGTACCGCGAACTGCCGGCCGGCTGCCGGTTCGTCCAGGTCGACCTGCGCCGTCCCTCCATCGCCCGCGTGATGGCCGAGTACGGCGTCGACACCGTGGTCCACCTCACCGTCAGCGCCACCGGCCCCGGCGGCCGGACGGCGGTGAAGGAGACCAACGTCATCGGCACCATGCAGCTGCTCGGCGCCTGCCAGAAGGCCCCGGGCCTGCGCCGCCTGGTGGTGAAGTCCACCACCGGGGTCTACGGTTCCGCGCCCCGCGACCCGGCGGTCTTCGGCGAGCGGATGCAGCCCAAGGACCTGCCGCGCGGCGGCTTCGCCAAGGACGCCGCCGAGGTCGAGGGGTACGTACGCGGCTTCGCCCGCCGCCGCCCCGACGTCGCGGTCACCGTGCTGCGCTTCGCCAACATCGTCGGCCCGGCCGGGGACACCCCGCTCGCCGAGTACTTCGCGCTGCCCGTCCTGCCGACCGTGCTCGGGTACGACCCCCGCCTGCAGTTCATCCACGAGGACGACGCCGTCGAGGTCCTGCGGCTGGCGGCCGGCGAGGCCGGGCCCGGCAGCACCAACACCGGCACCTTCAACGTGGCCGGCGACGGTGTCCTGCTGCTCTCCCAGTGCGCCCGGCGCCTGGGCAGACCGACCGTGCCGCTGCTGCTGCCCGCACTCGGCCTGGTCGCGAGCGTGGTCCGGCAGACCAGGCTCGCCGACATCTCGCCCGAGCAGATCCGGCTGCTCACCCACGGCCGGGTGGTGGACACCACGCAGCTGCGCGAAACCTTCGGGTACGTACCGAAGTTCACCACACCGGAAGCCTTCGCCGACTTCGCCGCCGCGCAGTCCGCCGGACTCCTGCCGCCCGAACGCCTCACCGCCGTCACCGACCGGCTGACCGCGCTGCTCGGCACCGACCACACCGACGCCCCGAGGAGCTGAGGCCGCGATGACTGCCGCGAGAGAGTACGCCAGGGGCGAGGCCAAGGTCATCCCGATCGAGTCCGCGCCCAGCTGGCACGGCGGCCGGACCGGGGACGCGGCGGAGCGGTTCGCCGACCGCGTCGCCGAGGCCGTCGGCGGCGCGCTGGCCGGAAAGCTCGGCCCGGCCGCCACCCGCGCCTTCGGCAAGGGCTGGGAGGACCGCGCCGCCAACGGCCTCGCCTTCCTGCGCCGCCGGATCACCGGCGACTACGAGGTGGACGAGTTCGGCTTCGACCGCGAACTCACCGAAGAGGTCTTCCTGTCGGCGCTGCGCCCGCTCGCGGAGAAGTACTTCCGGGTCGAGGTGCGGGGGATCGAGAACATCCCGAGCGAGGGCGGCGCGCTGATCGTCGCCAACCACTCCGGCACCGTCCCGCTGGACGCCCTGATGACCCAGGTCGCCATTCACGACCACCACCCCAGGCAGCGGCACCTGCGGATGCTCGCCGCCGACCTGGTCTTCGTCCTGCCGGTGGCGGGCGAACTCGCCAGGAAGGCCGGGCACACCCTGGCCTGCAACGAGGACGCCCAGGCGCTGCTGGAACGCGGCGAGGTGGTGGGGGTGTGGCCCGAGGGCTTCAAGGGGATCGGCAAGCCGTTCTCGGAGCGGTACAAGCTGCAGCGCTTCGGGCGCGGCGGATTCGTCGCCTCGGCGCTGCGGGCGCAGGTGCCGATCGTGCCCTGCTCGATCGTCGGGGCGGAGGAGACCTATCCGATGATCGGCAACGCCAAGACGCTGGCCCGGCTGCTCGGCCTGCCGTACGTGCCGATCACGCCGACGTTCCCGTGGCTCGGGCCGCTCGGGGCGGTCCCGCTGCCCACCAAGTGGACCATCCAGTTCGGCGAACCGATCCCGACCGACGGCCACCCGCCGGAGGCGGCGGACGACCCGATGCTCGTCTTCAACCTGACCGACCAGGTGCGCGAGACCATCCAGCACACCCTGTACAAGCTGCTCGTGCAGCGCCGCTCGGTCTTCTTCTGAGCGGGCCCTGCTGGGCGGATCGCCCCTCCGGGCTCTCCCTGCGTCCCGGAGGGCACCCGGAGCGCAGGCCGCCGGCCCCGGAAAACCGCAGGTGGCCGCGAGTACGCCGACTCACGGCCACCACGTGCGGGTCGGGACCTCAGCCCAGGGTCAGGCCCGGGAGGAGACCGGGGATGAGCGGTGGGATGTCGATGCCCTGGCCGTCGGAGGCGCCGCTCGGCGACTGCGACGGTGCGGGCGTGCCGACCGGCTTGCCGGGGGCGGGGGCACTGGGGGTGGCACCGTGGCCGGTGAGGCCGCTGGTCAGCTGGTCCACCAGGCCGCCGACCGGGCCGGGAGCCTTGCCCGGCGCCGAAGCACCGCCGCCGGTGGTGGCGTTGGAGCTGCCGGACGCGCCCGGCCCCTTCGCCGAACCGTGCGGGGCGCCGCCCTGGGCCGGATCCGCCGCCGAACCGCCCGGGGACTGCTGCCCCGTGCCGTCGGCCGTGCCACCGGGAACCGGGGATCCCTTGAGCGGCGGCTGATCCAGGTGGAGCGGGGCGACGTCCTCGCTCATCTGGTCGAAGAGCGAGTCCACCCTGCTCGCCTGCCTGGTGAGTTGCTGCGGCAGCCGGCTCTGCAGGGCGGCCCAGCGCTCGTCCTCGCCGTCCGCGAAGGTGGCCAGCGTGCGCATCGGGGCCAGCGAGCCGTTGCTGCGGTACACCGAGCGCAGCAGCTCCCGGCCGCGGATGGCCTCGGCGTGCATGTCGTCCAGCGCCCGGCGGAGCTGGTCGACCGTGCCCGAGCTGAGTCCGGACGACGTACTCGACCGGCCGAGCAGGCCCTGAGCCTCCTCCAGCCTGGTCGAGGCCTGGTCGAGCAGCAGCGAACCGCGCTCGGCGTCCGAACCGGCCCAGTCCAGCCGGATGCCCTCCAGACCGCGCTTCATCCCGTAGAGCGCGTCTCCCGGAAGCGCGTTGGAGCTGGCGGCGGCGGCGCCGGCGAAGCTGCCGACCGCAACTCCGGCGACCAGGCCGCCGATCGCCAGCCGTCGGCCCCAGCGGCTGCCCCGGATGGCCCTGACCGCCCGGTGCCGCCGCTGCTGCGGCACCCGGACCGCCGGACCGCCGTCGTGCGCCGTGCCACCGGCCCACTCCCGCTCGAACGCGGCCATCAGCTGGGCGCGTTGGAGCGATCTGGCCTCGCTGCTCAGCTCCGGTGCGGGCAGCGAACCGAGCGCCTGAGCCATACCGAGCAGCTCCGCCATCGCGGTGGAACCGCGCTCGGGGCCGCTGTCCGGCGAGCCGCTGCCCAGTGGGCCGTCGCCGGCTGGGCTGTTGCCTGCTCTGGTCTCTGCTCGGTGGGCCTCCAGCGCCTCGGCGAAGGCCCTCGCCCGCCGGTGCTCCAGCATGTTTGCCGTCACGGGCCACACCTCCCTTCGTCGTTGTCGACACCCCGGCCTGCCGGACGGTTGCCACGGCGAGCCAAAAACACTCCATCGGGTGACGAGGCCTGAACTTGCTTGACCGTGGGCCCGGTGGGGGTTTGCACGCTGGCCAACGAGCAGTGCCGGGAGTCGGTTACGCACGACTGATCATGTGACCGCCCATTCACCCGGACGTGTCCGAAGTGCTGCACGCATGGTGACGGCGTGTCGGACGCGCCGACCGGGACGGCCGGGTTCACCGCACGTCGCTCATCGTGCGTCGGGGGGCAGCAGTCTGGCGAGGGTGCGCACCGCGCGGTACTGGAGGGTCTTGATGGCGCCCTCGTTCTTGCCCATGATGCGGGCCGTCTCGGCGACCGAGAGCCCCTGCAGGAAGCGGAGCGTGACGCACTCCTGCTGCTGCGGGTTGAGCCGCCGGACGGCGTCCAGGAGCGCGGCGTTGGAGAGCGACTCCAGCACCGAGTCCTCGGGGCTGCGCTCGCACTCGTTGGAGTCGAGCATCTCGCCGGTGGTGACCTCCAGCCGGAACCGGCTGGACTTGAAGTGGTCGGCCACCAGGTTGCGGGCGATGGTCACCAGCCAGGCGCCGAAGTCCCGCCCCTGCCAGGTGAAGGTGCCGATCCGGCGCAGCGCGCGCAGGAAGGTCTCGCTGGTGAGGTCCTCGGCGGTGGCCCGGCTGCCGACCCGGTAGTAGATGTACCGGTAGACGGTGTCCGCGTAGTGGTCGTACAGCCGCCCGAACGCCTCGCTCTCGCCGTTCTGGGCCCGCTCGACCAGCTCCATGATCGGGTTGTGCTCGGTCTCGACGCCGGGGCTGGGTGCGGTCCTGGTGCGGCTGCGGCTGGTGCCGCCGACGGTGCTGCGGCTGCGGGTACCGGGGCCGCTGGTCGCGGTGGAGCGCAGCAGCGTGCCCGGCCGCTGGGCGGCGGGCCCGGCGAAGGCCGGTCCGGCGGCGGCCAAGGCGGGCCCGGCGAGGGCGGGTTGGGGCAGGTGGAGCTCGAACTCGCGGATCGCGTCCCAGAGTCGGTCGAGCCGCCTGCTGTGCCAGCTGTGTGTACCGGGGCCGGGGCGCAGGGTGGCGGACGACGGGCGGGAGGTGGCAGGCGCGTCGTTCCGGACGGGTGGGTACACGGGACTCCCAGAGGCAGAACTGTGGACGGATCACCTCCGCCTGCGCGGAGCGCACATCTCCCAGGGCACCCGTCACGGGGACGCATGGGTGGCGTGCATCCAGGAGAGAATAACGCTTTGTGCAATGACAGCTACACCCTGTGGTCGAAGTGGTCGTTTGAGATCCGCTTCTCGCGCATATTCAGCTGGAACTGACCGAACGCGCCGTCAGCCGCCCGGCTCAATGTGATCGACCGTGCGCGCTACGTGACCAATTTGCAAGCGGGGAACGGGGTTTCCCTGCCTCGGGCCTCGGCAACCCCAGACTTTCCCAAGTCGTCGAACGATCGGATTCGGTCACGGCCGAACCGACTTGAAGGCTGCGCTCGGTGACGGCGGTTAGCCCGTAAGCGTGACCGGTTCGACGGGCCGACTCGCAGGATGACGCCTGCGGGTGACGTCCCGGCGGTGGTGCCGGGCCGTCCGGGGTGACGCAACGTCAGCACGGCGCACGGCCGGTGGCGTCACCGTGCGGGCGCCGCGGGCCGGCCCGCGCCCCGGCCCGCGTCGGCCCTCGTCGGCAGGGGACCGGGAGCGGTCTTCGGGAGGCTCAGGCGTGGTGCCTGCGGCGGATCGCGACGGCGGCGGCCGCCGCGCCCGCCAGCACGCCGAGTGCGGCCGCCGCCGGGATGCCGGTCCTGGCGGCCTTGCGTCCGGTCCTGAAGTCCCGGACCCGCCAGCCCATCGCGCGGGCGTGCCGCAGCAGCGCGGCGTCCGGGTTCACCACGTAGGGGTGGCCGACCAGGGTCAGCATCGGGATGTCGTTGGCCGAGTCGCTGAACGCCGCGCAGCGGGCCAGGTCGAGTCCTTCGCGGCGGGCCAGCGCGCCGACCGCCGCGGCCTTGGCCGGGCCGTGCAGCAGTCCGCCGACCAGCCTGCCGGTGTAGACGCCGTCCACGGTCTCGGCGACGGTGCCCAGTGCGCCGGTCATCCCGAGGCGGCGGGCGATGATCCGGGCCACCTCCTGCGGGGCCGCGGTGACCAGCCAGACCTGCTGGCCCGCGTCCTGGTGCATCTGGACGAGGGCCCGGGTGCCCGGCCAGATCTTCTCCGCGATGACCGGCTCGAAGATCTCCTCGCAGATCTGCTCCAGGTCGGCCGTGTGCATCCCCGCGACCAGGGCGAGGGCGGTGTCCTGGGCGTCCGAGATGTGGGTGGGGTCCTCGGCGCCGTGCAGCCGGAACCAGGCCTGCTGCCAGGCGAACCGGGCCACGTCGCGGCGGGTGAAGAACCTGCGCCGGTACAGGCCGAGGCCCAGGTAGAAGATCGCGGCGCCGCGCAGGATGGTGTTGTCGCAGTCGAAGAACGCGGCGGCCTGCGGATCGCCGGGGGTCGGGGTGTGGTCCTCGACGGGGGCCTTCGGGGGCTTGGGCCGCTTCGGCTCCTGGGTCGCCCGGTCCGCCCCGGCGTCGTCCGGTCCGGCCGGCCGGTTGAGGGCGGCGCTCGCCGCGTCGGCGGCGGCCTCGCCCGCCAGGGCGGTCCGCTCGGTGGAGGTACGCCCTGCCTGGTGGAGCCTTCGAAGCGCGGCCATGCACCGAGCATAGTCAGCCGGGCCGCGTCTCCCCGTGACGACGGTGTGCAGGACGGGTAAACGCCGCACGTCCGCCCCGTCGCCCCCGCTGGTGCGGCGCGGTAGCACAATGGGCCGGGTGAGCCCACTGCTGCGACGCGCCCCGAAGAACCCGGCCGACCGTACCGTCACCCTGATCGGCAAGCCCGGCTGCCACCTGTGCGACGACGCCCGCGAGACGATCCTGCGGGTGACCGCGGAGACGGGGGCGTCCTTCGAGGAGAAGGACATCACCCAGGACCCGGAGCTCTACCGCAGCTACGCGGAACAGATCCCGGTCACCCTCGTCGACGGCCGCCAGCACGACTTCTGGCGGGTGGACGAGCGCAGGCTGCGCACCGCGCTCTCGGCCTGAGCGCCGTCCCCCCTGCGGGCGCCGCCCGGGGGTCGGCGGTCCGCGATCTTCACTCGACCCACCCGTTCGGTCGGCTTACGATCGAGTGGTTTTGTCCGTCGGGGGCTGGAGACGGAGGAGAGCGCGCGTGCTTCTCAGCCGGAACGCCCCCGCCCGGTGCGGCTACGCGGTGGTCGACGTCGAGGCCACCGGCCGCAGCCCGTGGCGCCACCGGGTGGTGGAGGTCGCGGTGGTGCTGCTGGACCGGCAGCTGCGGGTCGAGGGCGAGTTCGCCACGCTGATCGACCCGGTGGGCCCGGTCGGCCCGACCCATGTGCACCGCATCACCCAGGACGACGTGGTCGGCGCCCCCAGGTTCCGCGAGGTCGCCCCGCGCCTGCTGGAACTGCTGGCCGGACGGGTGCTGGTGGGCCACCACGTCACCTGCGACCACGCCTTCCTGGCACGGGAGTTCGCCCGGATCGGCGTCCCGCTGCCGCCCGTCCCGCTGCTCTGCACGATGCGCCTGGCCCGCGGCCACATCCCGGGCGCGCCCGGCTACGGCCTGGCGGCCTGCGTGGCGGCCGCGGGCCTGGGCTGGTACCCGGCGCACTCGGCGCTGGGTGACGCCCGCGCCACCGCCGACCTGCTGCGGCACTGCATACGGACGCCCTCGTGCGCGCGGACCGAGTGGGCGGCCCCGCTGCGGGAGGCGGCCACGGTGCCGTGGCCGAGGCTGAAGCGGGCGCTGTCGCAGCGCCGGTCCGAGCGGCCGGCGCTGGTGCTCAGACAGGCCCCGTTCGGCCCGTGGCCGCAGGGCGTGGAGCCCCCGGGGCTGGTCCGCACGGCGCTGGGCGGCGAGTGATGCCGGGCACGGAACCCGACGTGATGCGCATCACTGTGCGGGGACAAATCGGACACCATCTTTGTGCACACGTTCACAAACGCATAGCCTGGCTGTCAAAGCCCAGCTTCACCCACAGGAGCACCGTGGCAATCGGCCGATCCACCCAGAGCAGTTCGCAGACGCCCGACCAGGGCGCCGCGCGCCGACCCTCGCGTGCCCGGGGCATTCCGGAGGCGACGGTCGCCCGACTCCCGCTGTACCTGCGGGCACTCACCGCGCTCTCCGAGCGTTCGGTGCCGACGGTCTCCTCCGAGGAGCTCGCCGCCGCGGCCGGGGTGAACTCGGCCAAGCTGCGCAAGGACTTCTCCTACCTCGGCTCGTACGGTACCCGTGGGGTCGGCTACGACGTCGAGTACCTCGTCTACCAGATCTCCCGTGAGCTGGGCCTCACCCAGGACTGGCCGGTCGTCATCGTCGGCATCGGAAACCTGGGGCACGCCCTGGCCAACTACGGTGGCTTCGCCTCCCGTGGCTTCCGGGTGGCGGCCCTGCTGGACGCCGACCCGACCGTGGTGGGAAGCAGCGCCGCCGGCCTGCCGGTGCGGCACATGGACGAGCTGGAAGCCATCGTGGAGAGCCAGCAGGTCTCCATCGGTGTGATCACCACCCCGCCGGGCGCCGCGCAGCAGGTCTGCGACCGGCTGGTCGAGGCGGGCGTCACCAGCATCCTGAACTTCGCACCGACCGTGCTGACCGTCCCGGACGGCGTGGACGTGCGCAAGGTGGACCTCTCCATAGAGCTGCAGATCCTGGCCTTCCACGAGCAGCGCAAGGCCGGCGAGGAGCCCACCCCGGGCGACTCCGTGCTGGACCGCGCACCCGGCCCGGTGCGCGCCGCCGCCGCCAAGCTCCGCCGCGCCGCAGGCGGCTCCGCCAAGGCGGAGCGCACCGAGCGCGGCGACAAGGCGGAGGCCGCCAAGGGCGGCAAGACCGCACCCAAGGGCACCGACGGCGACCTCTCCGCGGTGATGCCGGCGTGAGCGGTATCGACACCTGCGTCAGCAGCACCAGCAGCTGTGGCACCCGGATGCACAAGGGGCGGGCATGAGTCTTCTCGTCGTCGGGCTGAGCCACCGGACGGCACCCGTCGGGGTGCTGGAGCGCGCCGCGCTGACCGGTGAGGTCCCCACCCGCCTGCTGCACGACGCCGCCGCGTCCGCGACGGTCGGCGAGGCCGCCCTGGTCAACACCTGCAACCGGATCGAGCTCTACGCGGACGTGGACAAGTTCCACGCCGGCGTCGCCGAGCTCTC
The DNA here is from genome assembly GCF_042264695.1 of Kitasatospora sp. NPDC056138. Classification (NCBI taxonomy): domain Bacteria; kingdom Bacillati; phylum Actinomycetota; class Actinomycetes; order Kitasatosporales; family Streptomycetaceae; genus Kitasatospora; species Kitasatospora sp. NPDC056138. Next base: position 80,173 of record NZ_JBHJVK010000025.1, read on the forward strand.
CCAACTGCTCTCCCAGCACAGCGGGGTGGACCTGGAGGAGCTGACCGCCCACCTGTACGTCCACTACGAGGACCGCGCCGTCCACCACCTCTTCTCGGTGGCCTGCGGCCTGGACTCGATGGTGGTCGGCGAGGGCCAGATCCTCGGCCAGCTGCGCGACGCGCTGGCCAGGGCACAGGAGGAGCACACCGCAGGACGCGGGCTCAACGAGCTGTTCCAGCAGGCCCTGCGGGTCGGCAAGCGCGCCCACAGCGAGACCGGGATCGACAAGGCCGGGCAGTCGCTGGTCACCTTCGGCCTGGAGCGGGTCGCCGCCGGCCTGGGGATCGGCGCCGGGGAGATCGCGGGCAGGCGGGCGCTGGTGGTCGGCGCGGGCTCGATGAGCTCGCTGGCCGCCGCCACCCTGGTCCGCTCCGGTGTCACCGACCTGCTGATCGCCAACCGCACGCCCGAGCGCGCCGAGCGGCTGGCCGCCAACCTGGGCGCCCGTACGGTGGACTTCGCCAAGGTGCCCGAGGCGCTGGCCGACGTCGACCTGGTGATCTCCTGTACCGGCGCCGCCGGGGTGGTCATTCCGGCCGCGCAGGTCGCGGCGGCCGTCGCCACGCGAGGCGGCGACACCCCGCTGGCCTTCCTCGACCTGGCCATGCCGCGCGACGTGGACCACGCGGTGCACGAGCTTCCCGGCGCCCTGCTGGTCGACCTGGAGAGCCTCTCCCGCGCCCACGCCGCCACCCCCGGCGCCGGGGACGTGGACGCCGTCACCACCATCGTCTCCGACGAGGTGGCGGCCTTCGGCGCCGCCCAGCGCGCCGCCCGGATCGCCCCCACCGTGGTCGCCCTGCGGGCCATGGCCTCCGACGTGGTGAGCAGTGAACTCGCCCGTCTCCAGGCCAGGTTGCCCGACCTGGACGACCGCTCCCGGGCCGAGATCGCGCAGTCCGTCCGCCGCGTGGTGGACAAGCTGCTGCACGCGCCGACCGTACGGGTCAAGCAGCTCGCCGCCGAGCCCGGCGGTGCCGGGTACGCGGACGCGCTGCGTGAGCTGTTCGACCTGGACCCGGCGGCGGTGCACGCTGTCTCCGGCACCCCGATCGGGACGCAGGCCGGCGCCAGCGTTCCGGCGGGCGGCATCCCCGCCGCCCAGGCCGGCGCCACTCCGTCCACCGGAGCGGCCAGATGAACCCCCAGCCAGCCCATCAGCACGACCGGGACGATCACCTCATGAATGGTCAACTGAGCACCACTCAGGGCGAGTCGACGCAGCCTCTGCGCCTCGGCACCCGCCGCAGCGCCCTCGCCATGGCCCAGTCCGGCATGGTCGCCCGCGAGGTGACCCGGGTCACCGGGCGCCCCGTGGAGCTCGTCGAGATCACCACGTACGGCGACACCTCGCGCGAGTCACTCGCCCAGATCGGCGGTACCGGCGTCTTCGTCTCCGCCCTGCGCGACGCGCTCCTGGAGGGCCGGATCGACTTCGCCGTGCACTCCCTCAAGGACCTGCCGACCGCAGCCCCCGAGGGCCTCGTGCTCGCGGCCGTCCCCGAGCGCGAGGACGTCCGCGACGCCCTGGTCGCCCGCGACGGACTCGCGCTGTCCGAGCTGGTCGAGAAGCTCGCCGGAGCCGGGAGGCCGGCCCGGATCGGGACCGGCTCCCCGCGCCGGATGGCCCAGCTGAACGCCTGGGCCGCGGCCCGCGGCGTCGCCCTGGAGACCGTCGCCATCCGCGGCAACGTGGACACCCGGATCGGCTTCGTCGACAGCGGCGAGCTGGACGCCGTGGTCCTCGCCACCGCCGGGCTCAACCGCCTCGGCCGTGCCGCCGAGATCACCGAGCACCTCGACACCGAGCTGATGCTCCCGGCCCCCGGCCAGGGCGCGCTCGCCGTCGAGTGCGTGGACGCCGGCCTCGCCGCCGCGCTGCGCGCGCTCGACCACGCCCCCACCCGGGTCGCCGTGGCCGCCGAGCGCGCTCTGCTGGCCACCCTGGAAGCCGGCTGCTCCGCCCCCGTCGCGGCACTCGCGACGTGGGACGGCAGCGAACTGCTGCTGGAGGGCGTGGTCGGCACCGTCGACGGCGCCACCCTGCTGAGAATGACCGCCAACGGTCCGCTCGTCCTCGACGAGACCGCCGAGCGGCAGGCGGTGGCCCTCGGCCGCGCCCTCGCCGCCCGGCTGCTCGACGCGGGAGCGGCCAACCTGATGGGGGAGCGAGCCTGATGAGCCCCGCCACTAGTCCGTCCGCTGCCGCTGCCGCTGCCGTTCCGGCAGCCCCGACCGGCCGCTGCACCTTCCTCGGTGCGGGCCCCGGCGACCCCGGGCTGCTCACCCTGCGCGCGGTCGACGAGCTGTCCTCGGCCGACATCCTGATCGCCGACCCGCTCACCGCGGCCGCCGTGCGCACCCACTGCCCGTCGGGCGTCCAGGTGCACAACCCGGCCGAGGAGAACGACCTCGACGTGGCCAAGCTGGTCGCCGAGGCCGTCCGGGCCGGCAAGCACGTGGTCCGCACCGTCGACGGCGACCCCGGCCTGGACGGCTGCGCCGCCGAGGAGATGCTGGTCTGCGCGCAGTCCCGGATCCCGTTCGAGGTGATCCCGGGCGTCGCCCAGTCGGTCGGTGTCCCGGCCTACGCGGGTGTCCCGCTGCGCGGCCGCCAGGGTGCCGACGTCCGCTTCGTGGACGGCGCGACCCTGCTGGCCGGCGGCCCGGTGGACCTCGGCGCGCCCGAGACCACCCTGGTGGTCCGCACCACGCTGGGCCAGCTGCCCGCCACCGCGAGCGCCCTGGTCGCCAACGGCCGCAAGCCCGAGTCCGCGCTCTGTGCGACGCTCTCCGGCACCACCACCCGCCAGCGCACCTTCACCTCCACGCTGGCCACCATCGCGGCCGAGCTGAAGGCGGCCCGGGTGCTGCCCTCGCCGGTGTCGGCCCCGGTCGACCCGGCGACCTCGGTGATAGCCGTGGTCGGCGAGCAGGTCGCGCACCGCTCCTCGCACTCCTGGTTCGAGACCAAGCCGCTGTTCGGCTGGAACGTCCTGGTCCCGCGGACCAAGGAGCAGGCGCACGGCCTCTCCGAGCAGCTGCGCGGCTACGGCGCGGTGCCGCAGGAGGTGCCCACCATCGCGGTGGAGCCGCCGCGCACGCCGCAGCAGATGGAGCGCGCGATCAAGGGCCTGGTGACGGGCCGCTACGAGTGGATCGCCTTCACCTCGGTGAACGCGGTGCGCGCGGTGCGCGAGAAGTTCGAGGAGTACGGCCTGGACGCCCGTGCGTTCGCCGGGATCAAGGTCGCCGCGGTCGGCGAGACCACCGCCCAGGCGCTGGTGGACTTCGGTGTGAAGCCCGACCTGGTGCCGTCCGGCGAGCAGTCCGCCGCCGGTCTGCTGGAGGACTGGCCGCCGTACGACCCGGTCTTCGACCCGATCGACCGCGTCCTGCTGCCGCGGGCCGACATCGCCACCGAGACCCTGGTGGCCGGCCTGGTCGAGCTCGGCTGGGAGGTGGACGACGTGACGGCGTACCGCACCGTGCGCGCCTCGCCGCCGCCGGCCGAGACGCGTGAGGCGATCAAGGGCGGCGGCTTCGACGCGGTGCTCTTCACCTCGTCCTCGACCGTGCGCAACCTGGTCGGCATCGCGGGCAAGCCGCACAACGTCACGATCATCGCCTGCATCGGTCCGGCCACCGCCAAGACCGCCGAGGAACACGGCCTGCGGGTCGACGTGATGGCCCCCGCGCCGTCCGCCACCGCGCTGGCCCAGGCCCTGGCCGACTTCGGCGCCGGCCGCCGGGACACCGCTCTCGCCGCCGGCGAGCCGGTCTACCGTCCCAGCGAGCGTCGCCCGGGTTCCCGCCGCAAGGCCGCCCGCTGAAACCCCGCCCGGGGAGGCACGTTGCCTCCCCGGGCTTTTCGCACCCGTTCGGAGATGCCCAGTGTCCGCTGAATTCCCGTACGTACGCCCGCGCCGGCTGCGCTCGACCCCGGCGATGCGCCGCCTGGTCGCCGAGACCCGCCTGCACCCGGCCGAGCTGATCCTGCCCGCCTTCGTCCGTGAGGGCATCGCCGAGCCGAAGCCGATCACGTCGATGCCCGGCGTGGTCCAGCACACCAGGGACACCCTGCGGAAGGCCGCCGTCGAGGCGGCGGAGGCGGGCCTGGGCGGCATCATGCTGTTCGGCGTGCCCGAGGTGCAGGACGCGATCGGCAGCGAGGGCACCAACCCGGACGGCATCCTGCAGCAGGCGATCCGGGACGTGGTCTCGGAGGTCGGCGACGCGCTGGTCGTGATGTCGGACCTGTGCCTGGACGAGTACACCGACCACGGCCACTGCGGGGTGCTCGCCGAGGACGGCAGCGTCGACAACGACGCCACCCTGGAGCGGTACCGGGAGATGGCCCTGGTCCAGGCCGAGGCGGGCGTCCACCTGGTCGGGCCCTCCGGCATGATGGACGGTCAGATCGGCGTGATCCGGCGGGCCCTGGACGAGGCGGGCCACCAGGACGTCGGCATCCTCGCCTACACCGCCAAGTACGCCTCCGCGTTCTACGGCCCGTTCCGCGAGGCGGTCGGCTCCTCGCTGAAGGGCGACCGCAAGGCGTACCAGCAGGACCCGGCCAACGCCCGGGAGTCGCTGCGCGAGCTGGAGCAGGACCTCGCCGAGGGGGCCGACCTGGTGATGGTCAAGCCCGCCATGGCCTACCTGGACATCCTGCGGCAGATCGCCGACGCCTCCCCGGTGCCGGTCTCCGCGTACCAGGTCTCCGGCGAGTACGCGATGATCGAGGCCGCCGCCGCGAAGGGTTGGGTGGACCGCGAGCGCATGATCATGGAGACGCTCACCTCGATCCGCCGCGCGGGCGCCGAATCGATCCTCACCTACTGGGCCGTCGAGGCCGCCAGGATGCTCGGGTAGCCGCTGCCGGAGCAGCCTGCGGCGCCGGGCGACAGCCCACCGAGGACGGCGGAAGGCCGGGTCACGGAGTTCCGTGGCCCGGCCTCTGCTGTCCAGCGTTCCCTCCGGCCTCAGCCGATGTGGGCGAGGCCCTCCGCGCCGCCGCCCAGGTCGTGGCTGCTCACCCAGCCGCCCTCGTGCCCGGCCGTGAAGACGTGGTCGGTCGCCGCGAAGCCGGCCTGCTCACCGGCGACGAAGGGGCGGTCGACGGTGATGAAGCCCGCGGCGCCGCCACCCGCGTCGACGTGGGCGTAGGCCGGAGCGGCGATACCGGCGACGGCCAGCGCGCCGACCGTGGTCAGCAGGGCCTTGCCCAGCTTGCTCTTCATGAATCTGTCCTCTCTGACTGCAGTGGGCCGTCGGCGCCCTGCGGACGGTGCCGACGGACTGCGTGACGGGGCTCTACCTGAGTGGCGCGCACGCCGTACTGACGGTCTGTCACACCCGAACGCACCGCAGTCGAACGGATGGGTGGTGCCCGCACGTCGTGCTCCCGCCGGGGACTCCCGCAGGGGGTTTGCAAAAAGGCCCGCCGGGCCCGGGAGGAGAGGCTCCCCCCGAACCCGGCGGTCAGGCACTGCGGGGTGATCAGCCGATCAGGTGGCTGACGCCGCCGTCGCCGCTGCCCTGGGTGTTCTCGCCCTGGACGCAGGTCTGCTGCGGGTTGGTGTTGAGGACCGGAACCTTGACCGGGACCGCGATGCCGATGAGCGCGCCGACACCGATGTTGTCGATCTCGGGGAGGCAGATGTTCGGGTTGTCGAGGGTGTGGAAGTTCGGGCTGTGGGTGCCGGTGGTGCCCGTGGCGTTGGTGCCGCCGTTGCCCTGGACGGAGGCCGAGGAGCCGTCCGAGTCGCTGATCGCCATGGCGGGGGCGGTGGCCATGGCGAGGCCGGCAGCGGCGACGCCGAGGGTGGCGAAAGCCTTCTTGATCATCTTCGTTCCTTTTCGGATCTGGTGGTGGGTGGGGCACAGGTGCCGCCGTGGCGGCCGGGCCGGGGGCTCGGCCGCCACGGGTCGTGCGGGTTCAGGGGGGGGTGCGAGGCGGTGCCTGCTCAGCCGATCAGGTGGGACACGCCGCCGTCGCCGCTGCCCTGGGTGCCCTGGCCGACGACGCAGGTCTGCTTCGGCGTGGTGTTGAGGGCGTCCACCTTGACCGGGACGGCCACACCGAGCACCGCGACCGCGATGTTGTCGATCTCGGGGAGGCAGATGTTCGGGTTGTCCAGGAAGTGGAAGTTCGGGCTGTGGTTGCCCACGGTGCCGGTGGCGTTGGTGCCGCCGTTGCCCTGCATCGAGCCGGCGGTGCCGTCCGCGTTGCCGATCGCGACGGCAGGGGTGGACGCCGCAGCCATGGCGGCGGCAGCCAGGCCGATGGTCGCGAAAGTCTTCTTGAGCATGGGAGGTACCTCTCTGAAATTCTTGGAGATTCGCCGTCTTGTTCGTCTGACCAACCAGTCGTCTTCTTCAACGACCTCGGCTGGCTTTCGGTTGTTAGCCCGTCAGGGCGGATTCCCGGATCCTGCCGCCGTCGTGGCTGCGACATTCAGATCAAAGAATGGCGGGCGCAAAGGTTACGGAGATTCTTCGAGGACTATTCATGGATCATGAGGGGCCGCGCCGGCCGGTCGGATTATTGGGCCATACTGGTTAACTCACGCATTACCAGGACCGGGGTGGTTCGTTTAGGCAGATTACAGCGATACCCCCCAGAGAACGGTGAAATAGCATGAAGCTCTCGAAGCGCGCTGCTGGCGCTCTGCTGCTGGCGGCCGGTGCCGGTGTCCTGGCGGCCCAGGGCGCGGCCGCCGCCGAACCGATGACGTCCGGTCAGGTCGCTGCCCTGGAGGACCACCTGTCCACCCAGGAAGTGCCCTTCGAGATCCCGCTCGGCGCGGCCACCGACCGTCTCCCGCTGCTGCCCGAGGGTGGGAAGATCAGCGGCGGCATCCCGACCTCGCTGGTGATGCCGCCGGTCCCGGCCGAGCAGCCGCGCCACCACGTGCTCCCCGAGGAGGTCGTCCCCTCCCTCACCGCCGGCCGGGTCGGCCCCGCCCTCAACGCCGACCTGCCGCTGCCGATCGCCGACCGCTCCACCAGGCTCGGCGACCTGGTGGCGGACGTCCCCGCGATCCCGATCAAGACCGCGGGGCCGGCCCTGGAGCTCGGCCAGCCGGTCTCCTACGTCGAGGGCACCAGCGACGAACTCGCCAGCGGGCAGATGGAGTTCGGTGAGATCAAGCCGCAGCTGATCACCAAGCCGGTCCAGGCCATCCCGGGCGCCAGCGCGTCCCTCGGGGGCCAGGACGACCGGATCTCGGTCACCGACGCGGTGCGGAACCTGACCGAGACCACCGGCGCCACCGTGGCCGCCGCGGCGGACCAGAGCGAACTCTGACGGCAGCTCGGTCCGGCCCGGAGCCCGGCACCACCCCGGAGGCGGTGCCGGGCTCCGCGCGCATCCGCGGCGCTCCGTGCGGATCAGCCGGGCAGGACGCCGAGCAGCGGGCCGACCCCCGCCAGGTCCTTGGCGCCGCCGCCGCCGCTCAGCGGGCCGGTCAGCGCGGAGCTGCTGACCGGCTTGAGGCCCTGGTCCGGCTCCACCGACACGCCGTTGTTCAGCACGTCGGCCCCGGACTGCGCCCACGGGTCGAGCCGCAGCTCCTTGGCGGGCTTCACGGCGTACCCGAGCGCGCCGGAGACGCCGTGCAGGGCGGGGGCGATCTCGACGTTCTGCAGCTTGGTGGAGGGCTCCGGCAGGCCGGTGCCGGCCGTTGCGGGATCGGCGGAGGCGGCCGGCGCTGCGGCGCCCAGCAGCAGCGCGGCGCCCAGGGCGGTCAGCAGGCCGGCGCCGCCGGTGATTCGAGGCATGGGGACGAACCCTTCGGATTGGTGGGATCGGTCGCCTCGGTACGGCCCAAGGGGTGGCCGGTCCGAAGCGAACCGCCCCCCGGCCGAGGGCCGAGGGGCGGTTGGTGCACGGCTGGGACCGGGGACGTCTCAGCAGTCGTCGTCGTCGTGGTGGTCCTCGTGGTGGTCCTCGTGGTGGTGCGCGGGGATGTCCACGTTGGCGCAGGAGTTGCCGAACGCCGGGTTCAGCAGGCCGACGACGTCGATGGAGTTGCCGCACAGGTTGACCGGGACGTGCACCGGGACCTGGACCAGGTTGCCGGAGAGCACGCCGGGCGAGTTGGCCGCGACGCCCTCGGCGTTGGCGCTCGCGTTGGCGACACCGGCACCGGCCAGCACCAGACCGGCGGCGGCGCCGGTCAGGACGGCGGCCTTCTTCACGTTCTGCATGGGAGTCGATCTCCTAGATCACACACGGGGAGGGGCGTGCCGCACCCGGTCGGGACCGGGCACGGCACGGACGCAGCCGGCTCGGCTGCGGCCGGTTCAGCCGACGTTGGCGCAGGAGCTGCCGAACGCCGGGTTCAGCAGGCCGATGACGTCGATGGAGTTGCCGCACAGGTTGATCGGGACGTGCACCGGGACCTGGATCAGGTTGCCGGAGAGCACGCCGGGGGAGTTGGCGGCGACGCCCTCGGCCGACGCGCTGGCGCTGGCGGCACCGGCGGAGCCCAGGACCAGACCGGCGGCGGCGATCGAGAGAACGGCAACCTTCTTGACGTTGCGCATGGGGATTTCCTCCGTATTTCTGCCCGACGTCTGACAGTCGGGAACCGGGCGAATCGGAACCATCGCCCGTTGGTTTTCGGGTAAGCCGTGGCCTTCGTTCACGCGGCCGAAGACGCGCGGGTCGCCCGTGGCTCGGGCGGTGCCGGCCGCTCTGTTCAGCGCCCCACCGCCAGTTCTCGCACGGCTGGGAACAGTCGTTCTGCGGGGCATCCGGGGAGGGCGCCGCAGCGGACGGAAGTCCGCTGCCGGGCCGCCTCCCCCGGGAGTTCACGGGGCGAGCCGGCCGCCGACCGGAGTCGGACGGCCCGTCGGACCGCGGGGTGGCGGCCGTGCTCAGGAGACGTTGGCGCAGGAGTTGCCGAACGCCGGGTTCAGCAGGCCGATGACGTCGATGGAGTTGCCGCACAGGTTGACCGGGATGTCCAGCGGGACCTGGATCGCGTTGCCGGACACCACACCCGGCGAGTTGGCGGCAACGCCCTGCGCCGACGCGCCGTGGGCGGAAGCGGAGGCGGCGCCGCCGAGCAGCAGGGCCGCGGCAGCTGCCGTGCCGAACGCGCCGTAGGCGAGCTTGCGCATGATGCGTCTCATTTCTTGCGTGTCTTGTGCGAGTCTTCGGTGCCGGTCTCGCCGGGGTCGGTGAAGCGTGTTTCGCCAGTAAGAACGACGGGGCGGGCAGCGGGAAACGGGCGGATTTCGCGATCACCCGAATGCCGTGTATTAGCGCTAACGGGTGAATGCGGGCGGCGGTGCGCAACCGGGCCACCGGGGGCTCGTTGGGCCGGACGCACGCCTGTGCGCTTCCTTGATCGTGACCCTTTTCTGCGGTGGCACTTGGAAGATCTGATTTAACGAGGAGACTCATATGAGCATCAAGAAGGCCGCCGCCGTCGGCGCCGCCGTCGTCGGCATCGTCGCGGCCGGGGCGGGTACCGCCATGGCGAGCGCCAGCGCCGAGGGCGTCGCGGCGAACTCCCCCGGCGTGCTCTCCGGCAACCTGGTCCAGGTGCCGATCCACATCCCGATCAACCTGTGCGGCAACTCGATCGGCGTCGTCGGCGTCCTGAACCCGGCCTTCGGCAACTCCTGCGCGAACGTCGGCTGACTCCCGCCGGCTAGCGTCCGGCGCCGCGGCGTCTGACGTCCCCGGACTCGGTGCTTCCTCCGGTCGGTTCGTCGTCCAGAGCCGCCATCCTCCGCCTTCCCCCTCCTGAGGCGTGCAGGGTGGCGGCTCTGTCGCGTCCGGGGCCGGTTTCGGAGTTCCGTGGCAAAGTCCGTTCCTTCCCTTGTTGCGTTACTTGTCAGTACCTAGCATGTGAGGCCGACTCATCTTTTGCCGTCCGGGCTCGTACGCCCCCAGGTCCCCGGACGGCGAAGCACGCTCCACGCTCCGCGCCGTTCGGCGCACGCCGGACGGTCCCCCACCCTCCAAGGAGTCATGCGTGACCAGGTCACACCTGTCAGGTGCGCGGCGATATCGGCCAGGGGCCCTGCTGGCCGCCGCGGCCTTGATCGCGACCTTCACCCTGGCGGGGGCGCCCGGCGCCCTCGCCGCCGAGCCCGTCGCCCCGCACGCCGACCAGCCCGCGGCCATCGTCGCCCTCGGCGACAGCGCCATCTCCGGTGAGGGTGCGGGCAGTGACACCGGCGACGCCTACGTCGCGGGCACCGACACCCCCACCGACTACTGCCACCGGCACGACAAGTCGGAGATCTTCGTCACCGGCCTGCCCGACGTCACCCCGATCGACCTGGCCTGCTCGGGTGCCCAGACCGGGGACCTGGTCAGCGACCCCGAGCTGGCCAAGATCACAGGATCCGGCAGCGGCGACTTCGGCGAGCCCAAGCAGGACGTCCAACTCGCCGGTGTGGCAGGCAAGTACAACGTCAAGATGGTGGTCGTCACGATCGGCGCCAACGACGACTTCGACTTCAGCGGGATCATGCTCGGCTGCCTGGCCCAGTACTTCCCGATCCCCAAGTCGCAGGGCTGCCGCGACACCATCGGCAGCGACGCGATCAGGCAGCGCGCGGTGAAGGTGGTCCCCAAGGTGGTGGCCGCGCTGACCAGCGTGCGCAACACCATGCGCAACGCGGGCTACCAGGACTCCTCCTACCAACTGGTCTTCCAGTCCTACTTCACCCCGATCACCCCGGACATCCGCCGCAACGACTACATCGGCAAGATCGCCGACGGCTGCCCGGCGTTCCCCGAGGACCTCGCCTGGGGGCACAACTGGGTGGTGCCGGTCCTGAGCGACGCCCTGCGGCAGGCGGCCTCCCAGGTGCCCGGTGTGCGGTACCTGGACCAGCGGCGGGTCAGCTACGGCCACGAGGTCTGCGCGGAGTGGACGAGTTCGCCGTACGAGTACACCAACGGGGACGTCATCGACCTCTCGGAGAAGACCCGCAACGGCTGCGACCACGAGATCGGCATCCCGGGCGTCTGCATGAACATGGTGCGCCAGTCGTACCACCTGCGGGTCGCCGGCTACGCGGGCGAGGCGCGCTGCCTGGCGCAGTTCTACCAACTGCCCGGCCAGCAGGAGGCTTTCTGCGCGCTGAACCAGCAGAACACCACCTCCGTCGAGCCCCTGACGCCGGGTCAGCCGTTCCCGGACAAGCCCGAGGACGGCGCCTGGTACCAGCTCACCAACACCGCCAACGGCCAGGCCCTGGACCTCTCGGGCGGCGGCACGTACGGCGACAGCACCAACGGCCGGGGCGCGATCACCTATCCGGCGACCGGCGGGCTGAACCAGTCCTTCGTGCTGGAGGCCAAGGCCGGCGGAAGCTACGAGCTGGACTTCAGCGGCAACCGCAACATGTGCCTGGACGCCAACGCGGCCTCCACCGCACCGGGTACCCGCCTGCAGCAGTGGGGCTGCAACGGCGGCGGCAACCAGCACTGGATCTTCAAGCCCGGCGCCAACGGCACCTACAAGCTGGCCGACTCCCAGGACCCGACCAAGGTCGCCACCGCCTCGGGCCAACTGGACGCCCAGGGCAACCCGATGGTCGTCCTGGCCGCCGACACCGACGCCGCCGGCCAGCTCTGGCAGATCACCAAGCTGGGCATCGTCTACCTGCACGGCTGACGACGGGCCCGGCGGGAGGAAGCCGTCAGGGGCGCGGGGACGCCCGCGCAGCCGGCCGAGCCGGCCCCGCGCCCCTGAACGGCGTGCAGGCGCCCGCGGCTACCCCGCCCCGATCAGGCCGGCCAGGCCGTCCGGGAGCGGGTACGGGCGTTCGGCGGGCAGCAGCGCGGCGTCCCGTTCGCGGCGCAGCCGGTCGGCGAGCGGGGTCACGTCCGCGATCGAGGTGATCCACCCGCCGACGTAGCGGTGCACCGCCTCGCCGCGCAGCCCGACCTGGAGCGAGCGCCAGGGCAGCGGCTGCAGACCGAGGTTGCGCTCCGGATCCCACTGCACCCGCACCGGGTTTTGGCGCACCTCGCGTCGCCACTGGTCGCGCGAGCGGTGCACCCGGGAGTCGTACGAGCTGAGTGCGGAGTTGGCCAGCGCCCACTCGAAGCCGTCCCGCCGGATGGAGACCGCCAGGACCCGCTCCTGCCCGGCGCTGCGGCCCCAGTCGCTGCGGTGCATCATCCACAGGAAGGACGGTTTGATCCAGGTCATCCGCTCCACCCTGAACGCCTCGGGGAAGCGGCCGGTCGCGGCGGCCGGTTCGGCGATCTCGGGGGAGAACGCCTGGTAGACCGTGATCGTCTCGTCGGTGTAGGCGGCGCGGATCTGTCTGCTGGGCGTGGGCATACGGCGATCCTTCCGTACCCGGCCGCCCGACCGCAGCGACTTCTGCCCGACTTCTCGGTGTGTCGCCGGTGGACCCGGTCGCCGTACCCGGCGCCGCGCACCCCCAGGAGCCGCCGGGGCGGATCCCCTCCACCGGCCGCACCGCCACCTCGACCGTGTTCTCCCCGCCGGTCGGGCGGCGCGTTCCGCGGCCCGCCGACGAACAGCCTCACGGCGCCCGAACAGGCCCTGTTTTTCAGGGGCTCGGCGAGGTGCGCGGGAAACCCTGCGCCGCCGTCGAGCACCGGCCGCAAGGTTTCCCGCACCCCCTTTGAGCAGGGCGGAAGACCCGTCCCGACTCCCGGTCGCCGGGCTTCCGAGGCGTGGACAGCCGTGCGGTCAACGGCCCGTCTCCAGCAGGATTCCCGGTGCAGCAACTCCCACCGGCGCGAAGGACGGACCGGACCATGACGACCCCTGCCCCTGCGTTCCCCGGCGCCCTCGACGGCCCCCGGATCGCCCGGATCGCCGAGCAGTACGGCACGCCGGCCTGGGTCTACGACGCCGGGCCGATCCGTGCCCAGATCGCGAAGCTGCGCGCGTTCGACCAGATCCGGTTCGCCCAGAAGGCCTGCTCCAACACCCACATCCTGCGGCTGATGCGCGAGCAGGGCGTCGCGGTGGACGCGGTCTCGCTCGGCGAGGTGGAGCGCGCCCTGGCCGCCGGATTCCGGCCGGACGGGCCCGACGAGCCGATCGTGTTCACCGCCGACCTGATCGACCGGCCGACCCTGCGCCGGGTGGTCGAACTCGGCATCCCGGTCAACGCCGGTTCGCCGCAGATGCTCGACCAGATCGGCCGGGCCGCCCCCGGCCACCCGGTCTGGATCCGGATCAACCCCGGCTTCGGGCACGGGCACAGCCGCAAGACCAACACCGGCGGCGAGCAGAGCAAGCACGGCATCTGGCACGAGCACCTCGCCGAGAGCCTCGCCCTGGTCGAGCGCCACGGCCTGGACCTCATCGGCTTCCACATGCACATCGGCTCCGGGGTGGACTACGGCCACCTGGAGTCGGTCTGCGAGACCATGGTCAAGCAGGTCCGGCTGTCCGGCCACGACGTCCGCGCCGTCTCGGCCGGCGGCGGCCTCTCCGTCCCGTACGCGCAGGGCGGCCCCGAGGTCGACACCGAGCGGTACTTCCGCCTCTGGGACGCCGCCCGCCGGGAGCTGGCCGCCGAACTCGGCCACCACGTCCGGCTGGAGATCGAGCCGGGACGCTTCCTGGTGGCCTCCTCCGGTGTGCTGATCAGCGAGGTGCGTGCGCAGAAGCCGGTCGGCGGCAACCACTTCGTCCTGGTCGACGCGGGCTTCAACGACCTGATGCGGCCCGCCATGTACGGCAGCAACCACCGGGTCACCGTGCTCGACCCGTCCGGCGGGCCCCGGCGCACCGAGAGCCTCGACACCGTGCTGGCCGGGCCGCTCTGCGAGTCAGGCGACGTCTTCACCCAGGCACCCGGCGGCGACGTCGAACCGGTCCCGATGCCCGGCACCGAGATCGGCGACCTGGTGGTCTTCCACGACACCGGCGCGTACGGCGCCAGCATGTCCTCCACCTACAACTCCCGGCCGCTGATCCCCGAGATCCTCACCGACGGCGCCACCACCCGGCTCATCCGCCGCCGCCAGAGCGTCGGCGACCTGCTCGCGCTGGAGACCTTCGAGACCGCCGAGGCCGCCGCCCCCGCTCCCAAGCCCGTCGAGGCCGCCGACACTGTCGAGACCACCGACACCGCCGGTCCGACCGACTGACCGGCTCGGACCGGCCGTGCTTCCATGGAGGCATGGCGCTGTTCGTCGGCACCTCCGGCTGGCAGTACGACGACTGGCGCGGCGTCCTGTACCCGCAGCGGACGCCGCGGCGGCTCTGGCTGGAGGAGTACGCCCGGGGCTTCGCCACGGTGGAGAACAACAACGCGTTCTACCGCCTACCGTCGCCCGAGACCTTCGCCGAGTGGCGGGAGCGCACGCCCGAGGACTTCGTGATGGCGGTCAAGGCGAGCCGCTACCTCACCCACCTCAAGCGCCTGCACGACCCGCAGGAGCCGGTCCGGCGGCTCTGCGCGGCCACCGCCGGGCTCGGCCGAAGGCTCGGTCCGGTGCTGCTCCAGCTGCCGCCCACCCTGCGGGCCGACGCCGCGCTCCTCGACGCCTGCCTCGCCTGCTTCCCGCCCGGCAGCCGGGTCGCCGTCGAACCCCGGCACGAGTCCTGGTGGATCCCGGAGATCCGGGCGGTGCTGACCCGGCGCGCCGCCGCCCTGTGCTGGGCCGACCGCGGCTCCCGGCCGGTGACCCCGCTCTGGCGCACCGCCGACTGGGGCTACCTGCGCTTCCACGCCGGCCTCGCGCAGCCGTTCCCCCGGTACGGCAGGCAGGCCCTCGCCCACTGGGCGGCCCGGCTCGCGGAGGCCTGGCCGGACCGGGCCGACGTCTACGCGTACTTCAACAACGACCTCGGCGGTGCGGCGGTCCTCGACGCGACGGCCTTCGCCGCAACCGCCGCCGCGGCAGGCCGGACGGTCGGCCGCACCCCGGCCACCACCCCAGTGAGGTATCCATGATCCGCAACCGAGTGATCGTCTCCGGCCAGGTCCAGGGCGTGTTCTTCCGCGACGCCTGCCGCCAGGTCGCCCAGGAGCACGGCGTGACCGGCTGGGTGCGCAACCTCGCCGACGGCACCGTCGAGGCGGTCTTCGAGGGCCCGCCCGCGGCCGTCGCCCAGCTGCTCAGGTGGTCCCACCACGGACCCGAGTCGGCCGTCGTCGACGGCGTCAGCCAGCACGAGGAGGAGCCCGAGGGCTTTTCCTCCTTCGAGATCCAGCCGACCCCGTGGTGAACCGTCGGCACACCCGGTGACCCGTCGGCACCCGCGGCGGGTCGGCGACCGGGCGGGCCCACCGCGCAGCCGGCGGTCCCGCGACCGACCCGGCCGTCCGGCCGCCTACCCCCGTCGGTCCGCCCGATCCGCCCGCCCCCGTCCGACCGGCTCCCGGCCCTCGGCAGCCCGGTCCGCAACCAGCCGGTCCGCAACCCGCCGGGTCAGTCCCGCGCGGGCCCGGCAGGCGCCGGTGCGACGATCAGCGTGGCGAGCGGAATCCGCGCCAGGGTCACGGCCCCCACCGCGATCAGGGCGACGCCGAGCAGCTCGGGCACCAGCCACCAGCCGCCGCGCACCCGCTCGTCGTACAGCGTGACCCCGAGGGCCAGGCTCACCAGTGCGTCCCCGAGGGTCAGCGCGGGCTGCGAGGCGACCAGCGGCCCGGACTGCATCGCGTTCTGCAGCAGGAACAGCGCACCGGCGCCCGCCGCCGCGAACGCATAGGTCTGCCAGGCGAGGAAGAACGCGGCAACGCCGTCGTAGGTCAGGATGTGCATCGCCGACTTCATCAGGGCCGCCGTGAGCGCGTAACCGATCGCCGCCGCCGCACCCAGGCACCCCGCCCTGACCCGTCCCACCGGCCGCTTCAGCGCCACCAGCGACAGCAGGACGATTGCCCCGCCGCACCCGGCCAGCGCGGGCAGCCACCGCTCCACCGGGGCACGGGGGAGCCCACTCGACGGTGAGGCGGCGCCCATGGCCACCCCGAGGCCGACCACCACGCAGCCCACGGCGACCCAGGCCCACGGCGTCAGGCGGCGGTGCATGACGCGGGAGGCGATCAGCAGGGCCAGCGGCAGCTCGATCACGAACAGCGGCTGGACCACGGTCATCGCCCCCGTGGCCAGCGCGGTGGCCTGGAACACGGCCGCCGCGATCACCGCGAGGATGCCGCCCAGCCAGACCGGGCGCCGCGCCAGGTCCAGCATCAGCCCCAGCCGGAACCGGTCCGAGCGCGGCACCGAGAGTGCGGCCAGCCGCTGCAGCACCGTGGCGACGGCGTTGCTCAGGGCGGCGCCCAGCGCGAACAGGACGGGCAGCAGGACCTGCATGCTCCCGTTCTGCCCTCACCGGCCGATCCCCGCAACCCCAGCCGCGCCGCTCCCGCCTCCGTGTGCCGTGTCCGCACCGTCGCCCGTCTCCGCAGGCCCGGGGCATCGCGCTGCTGCCTTCCGTCCGGCCGCCCGGCCGTCCCGGTGCACCGGTCACCGCTACGGCGGCGTACGGATCCGCCCCAGATCCAGGGCCAGCCCCTGGAGCCAGACCCCGGTGTCGAACAGCAGTACCAGCTCGGCCGGGTGGTCCCCGGCCGCCGCTCCCCCGTCGAGCCGGCCGACCGCCGCCCGCGGACCGACCCCCGCAGAGCCGATCGGGTGCCGTGCGGCCGGCTCGGAGTGACCCGAGCCGGCCGGGGCCCGTTCCGCCGGGTCGAGCCGCTCGGCGAGGGCCAGGTACTCGCCGGCGAGGTGCGCCGCAGCCCCGCGCAGACCGTCGGCCCGCCGCTCACCGAAGGACCCTGCCCCGGCCGGGTGGTCCCCGGCCGCCGTGCCCGCGCCCGGCGGCGCGTGCACCACCCGCTCGGCGAGCAGCCGGTTCGAGCCGCGCAGCGCGTGGTGGCCCGCGATGAGCGCGGCCTGCCAGTCGATCCCGTCGACCTGAAGATCGGCCAGCTCGCTCTGGCACTGGGCGAACGAGGTCTCGGCCAGGGCCAGGGTGTGGACCACCTGGGTCTGGGAGAGGCCGGAGTCGGCTCGGCGGCCGGTCAGCACCAGGACCGTGTCGGTGATCGTCGAGGCGATGGTCCGAAGGACGCCGGCGACATCGCGCCGGAGCTCGCCGCCCACGCCGCGCGGCCAGGCGAACAGCCCGCACACCAGGCCGATGAGACTGCCGATCAGCACGGCCAGGAACCGGACCTCGGCCAGCTGCCAGCCCGCCGGTGCCAACTGGGCGAACACCGCGGACACCACCACGGTGAACAGCCCCTGGGCCCAGCCGACCCCGAGCAGCGGCCCGAACAGGAAGGCCGCCAGCATCACCACCGGAAGGACCACGGCGTACGCCCCCTGCTGCTGCCCGGCGACGACCAGCAGCCCTGCTGCGGCCAGGGCACCGAGGAGGGTGCCGACGAGGGCCCGGCGGACCGTCGTGCCGGTCTGGGCGGTACTGGTACGGGTCAGTGTCAGCGCGGCGAGCATCGCCCAGAAGCCGTGCGGGATCGCGATGATCCCGGTGACCGCTCGGGCCGCCGCCAGGCCGATGCTGGTCCGGACGGCGTTCTGGAAGTGCACCGACCGCCCGCTGAGGTTCCCGGTCAGCCGCAGAAGCCACAGCTGCCAGGTGCTCGCCCGGGCGAACCAGAGCGGGCCGCGGGTCAGGTCCTCCGGCAGCTCGGCCCGCCCGGGTCCGCAGGTCGCCATGGAGATCGACCCCAGTAGGGTCCGGGCCGCCTCCCCGGCCTCCAGCAGCGCGGCCTGGCGAAGCATCGCCGCCCTCAGGGCGGTCCGCTCCAAGGGGCCCGACCGGCCGACGACACGGCTGCGCCGGAAGTCCGCCAGCGCACCGTCCAGCGCGGACGCGGGCGGTGCCGCTCGCACCGGGCCCGCCGCCCGCAAGGCGTCGGCGGCCCGGCCCACGGCCGCACCGATGCTGACCAGCAGCTGCCGCTCGGCGGCCTCGTGCCCGTCGCCGGACGGCCCGTGGCCCTCCCGGCCGGAGTCCGCCCGGTTGACACCGCTGCCCGCGTCGCCGACGCACTCCGCTTCCGCCCGCGGGTCGGCCTCCGGCCTTCCGGCCGCCTGTCGGCCGGCCGCCGACCCCGGCCCGGCCGGTGGCGGGAGCGCCAGCAGGCGCGCCAGCAGCTGCCGGACGGCCCCGCCCGCGTGGGCCAGCGCCCGATCGTGCGGCCCGGGGCCCGCAGGCCGTTCCGCCGGAGGCAGTACGCCGGGACTCAGCGCCTCACCGGCCTTGTCCGCCCGTTCCCGCGTCGGCCGCCGCAGTCCTGCCGCCCCACCGGCGCCCGATCCCGGTCCTGGTCCCAGCCCCGATCCCGACCCAGGCCCCGGCCCGCTGGCCAGCTCCTGCGCGCACGCGGCCGCGGCCGCCGTCGCATCGGCCAGCAGCACCCGGTAGCCGACCGGCGGCGGGTCGCGGAACAGCAGCATGTCGGCGGCGACCAGCAGGACCATGCCGACGGTGGCTCCGGCGAGCCGGTACCCCAGAGTCTCCGGCGCGAACGGCGGGAAGCACGGCAGGATGTAGAGGAGGTGGAGACCGGGAGCCGCACCGGTCGGCCGCGGTCCGGCCACCGCGGCGAAGGCCAGCACGAAGCTGACCGCCAGCGTGCCCGCGACGGCCGCCCAGGTGCTGACCGCGAGGAGCGTCCCGGCCGTCACCAGCACCCACCCGATCGGCAGGCAGCGGGCGATCACCGCGGCCCGCTGCCGTCCGGTACCGGGGATCCGGGACAGCGCGCCCATCGCCACGGCGGCGAACAGCGCGTAGGTCGCGGTCACCGGCTGGTGCAGCACGTACAGGCAGGGGTAGAAGCCGGCGCAGGCCGCGAGGGTCACCCGTGCCGCGTTCCGCGCGACGGCACCCGCGGACGGATCGGAGAGCACCCCGGGGCGCAGCGACCGTGCCGGTCGGTCGCCGCGACCGCGACCGTGGGGTGAGCTCGCCATGGGCCTCGCTGCCCTCCGTCGGCCCCCGTCGCTCCAGCATGGCACCGCCGGAGCACCCCCGCACACGGCAGTGGCACCCGCACCGCGGCTTCCCCACCGGTCGGAGCAGATCGCGCGGGCCCGACGTTGACAGATCACGGAGCGGCCGCACGGGCCGTGCTCCCACGACCCGGAACGAGGGCTGAATGTACGTCATCACCACGGAGCGGCTACGGCTGCGCCCGCTCAGCACGGCCGACACCGACTGGTGGGTGGACCTGCACGCCGACCCCGAGGTCAGCCGCTTCGTCGGCGCCTACACCCGGGAGCAGGCCGCCGCCCGCCTGCGGGCCATCGAGGACCAGTGGGAGCAGCGCGGTCACGGCCTGTGCGCGGTCGAGCTGGTGGCCACCGGCGAGACGATCGGGCGGTCGGGCCTGTTCTGGTGGGAGCAGTTCGACGAGACCGAGGCCGGCTGGACGCTCGCCCGCCCGTACTGGGGGCGCGGTTACGCGACCGAGGCCGCCCGCGCGGTGCTGGACTGGGGGTTCGACCGGCTCTCCCTGCCGCGGATCACCGCGATGATCCACCACGGCAACGACGACTCGACCGCGGTGGCCCGCCGCCTCGGCTTCGCCCCGCTCCGCGAGGACGAACTCCTCGGCCGGCCCCTCACCGTGCACGTCCTCGACCGAGCCGACCGCACCGGCCGTGCCGGCCACGCCCACCGAGTCGGCCACGCCGACTGTGCCGGCCGCGCCGAGACCCGAACCGACCACGCCGCTCGTCAGGCCTGACGGGCGCCCAGCGGCGCACCGGTCAGGGCCGTCTGACGCCCCGCCGCGCAGCGGTCAGGGCCAGACCAGGCAGTACAGCTGGTGCCCGGCGTCGTGCAGCCGGTTGGCGAAGTCCTGCCACTCGTGCAGCATCGTGTAGATCACGAACGCGTCGCGCGGTCCCCGCCGGTCGGGGACGGTGGACCAGATGAACGCGGCGGCGCCGAGTTCGGTCTCGTCCGCCTTGCGCAGGGGTTCGACGACGGTGTGCGGGAGCTGGACCACGGCGTAGTCGGGGTGGAGGACGACCAGCTCCAGCGGCGGTACCTGGTGCAGCGGTACGCCCTTGATGCCGGTGAGGACCATGGCGCTCATGGTCTCGGGCTTGATCTTGGTGGAGAGGTGGCCGTTGGGGGAGCCGCTGGTCTCCATCAGGTCGCCGAGGCGGCCCAGCGAGCCGAGTTCCCCGGCGTCGAGGCCGAGACCGCCCGGCCCGAGGGCGGTCGGCACTCTGGCGGCGGTGGCTCGGTCGGGTGCGCCGAAGTACTTGTAGGTGACCCCCACTCTTCCCTCGCCCCGCCTTCCCCTGCCCGCACCCGTTCCCCCGCCCGCGGCCCCGGTGGACCGGCGGGAACGACCCGCGGCCTCCTCGAAACCGTCCTGCGCCTCGGACACTCGGACCATCCTCACCGGAATTCGCCGGAATCGACAGACCCCCGCACGCTCGGCGTCCTCCGAACGTGCCCCTTACCCGTCCTGCGTCGCCGTACACGCGTCATCTGCCCCGCGCGCACCTGCGCCGCCCGTACCTGCTCAAGCTGTCCCGCGTCCCACGCCGCCTGCGCGGTCCGGCGTTGGTACGGATAACCGCACAAACCCTACGAACCCTACAGACCGTACAGGCTGTTCGGCCCTGGTGGATCGGCTCTCCCGTCAGGTCGGAATCCGCAGGGGACGCCGCGTCCGGCGGGGCGGTCGCAGTACACGGATCATCGTTCCAGATGATCGGGCCCGACATGCGGAGGTAAAGGACACGATTTGAGACCATGTCCACGTGACCAACCCGATGAGCTACCCGTACGAGGCCCCTCAGTCCCAGTCGCTGTTCGACCGCGCCTCGGTCGTGACCCCTGGCGGCGTCAACTCCCCGGTGCGCGCCTTCCGCGCGGTGGGCGGCACCCCGCGCTTCATGGTGTCCGGCACCGGCCCCTACCTCACCGACGCCGACGGCCGCGAGTACGTCGACCTGGTGTGCTCCTGGGGTCCGATGATCCTCGGGCACGCGCACCCGGCCGTGATCGACGCCGTTCAGCAGGCGGTGTCCCGCGGCACCTCCTTCGGCACGCCCGGCCAGGGCGAGGTCGAGCTCGCCGAGGAGATCGTGGCCAGGGTGGCCCCGGTCGAGCAGGTCCGGCTGGTGTCGAGCGGCACCGAGGCGACCATGTCGGCGATCCGGCTGGCCCGGGGCTTCACCGGCCGCGCCAAGGTGATCAAGTTCGCCGGCTGCTACCACGGCCATGTGGACGCACTGCTGGCCGCCGCCGGTTCCGGTGTCGCCACCTTCGGCCTGCCCGACACCCCGGGCGTCACCGGCGCACAGGCGGGCGACACCATCGTCCTCCCCTACAACGACCTGGACGCCGTCCGTGCGGCGTTCGCCGCGCACCCGGGCGAGATCGCCTGTGTGATCACCGAGGCGTCCCCGGGGAACATGGGCGTCGTCCCGCCGCTCCCCGGCTTCAACAAGGGCCTGGCCGAGCTCTGCCGCGGCAACGGCGCACTGTTCATCTCGGACGAGGTGATGACCGGCTTCCGCGTCTCCAGGGCCGGCTGGTACGGCGTCGAGGCCGCCCACGAGGGCTGGGCCCCGGACCTGCTGACCTTCGGCAAGGTGATGGGCGGCGGCTTCCCCGCAGCCGCGTTCGGCGGCCGCGCCGACGTGATGGCGCACCTGGCCCCGGCCGGACCGGTCTACCAGGCGGGCACCCTCTCCGGTAACCCGGTCGCCACCGCCGCCGGCCTCGCCCAGCTGCGCGGCTGCACCGACGAGGTGTACGCGACCGTGGACCGGGTCGCCGCCGAGATCTCCGGCCTGGTGTCGGACGCGCTCACCAAGGAGGGCGTGACCCACCGCCTGCAGACCGCCGGGAACATGTTCTCGGTGTTCTTCACCGACGAGCAGGTCACCAACTACGACGAGGCCAGGCGCCAGCAGGCGTACCGTTTCAACGGCTTCTTCCACTCGATGCTCAGCCAGGGCGTCTACCTGCCGCCGTCGGCCTACGAGTCCTGGTTCGTCTCGGCCTCGCACGACGAGCGGGCGATCGAGCGGGTCGCCGCCGCCCTGCCCGCGGCCGCCCGTGCGGCGGCCGAGGCCCAGCCCACGGAGGGAAGCAAGTGACCGGCAAGGACACCACCGTCGTCCACCTGATGCGGCACGGCGAGGTGCACAACCCGGAGGGGATCCTCTACGGGCGCCTCCCGGGCTACCACCTCTCCGAGCTGGGCCGGCAGATGGCCGACCGGGTCGCCGACCACCTGGCCGACCGCGACATCACCTACGTGGTCGCCTCGCCGCTGGAGCGTGCGCAGGAGACCGCCGAGCCGATCGGCAAGGCGCACGGCCTCCAGGTGGCCGTGGACGAGCGCCTGATCGAGGCGGACAACATCTTCCAGGGCAAGACCTTCGGCGTCGGCGACGGCTCGCTGAAGAACCCCGGGTACTGGAAGTACCTGACCAACCCGTTCCGGCCGTCCTGGGGCGAGCCGTACATAGAGCAGGTGGTCCGGATGATGGGCGCGCTCGCCGCGGCCCGGGACGCCGCGCGCGGGCACGAGGCGGTCTGCGTCAGCCACCAGCTGCCGATCTGGATCGTCCGCTCCTTCGCCGAGCGCCGTCGGCTCTGGCACGACCCGCGCCGTCGGCAGTGCTCGCTGGCCTCGCTGACCAGCTTCACCTACGAGGGTGACCGGATCGTCTCGATCGGCTACCGGGAACCGGCTCGCGACCTGCTGCCGGCCCACCTGGTCGGCAAGGGCGGCAAGGGCAAGCCGGTGGGTAGGAGCTTCGGCGCCTGAGCGGTTCCCGGCCCCTGCCGAGCCAATCGGACATTACTCGGAATAAGCGGATCATAAGTACAGGAACAGCAGGTCAGAGGGGGTCCGGCGGTCAACGTCGGACCCCCCTGAAACCGCCTGAAGTCCCATGCGAAACTTTTCACATGTCTGGGACGCCCCACCGCCGTATCCGCCTCGCCGCCGCCCTCGGCGCCGTCGCCGCACTCGCCCTCACCGGCTGTAGCTCCGGCTCGTCGAGCGGTGGCGGCCAGACCGGTTTCATCACCGGCAAGGGCGGTCTGGACACCGCTCCGGTCGGCGAGCGCGGGCCGGCTCCCGCAATCTCCGGCAAGACCCTGGACGGCGGCACCGCGGCGGTCGCCGACTACAAGGGCAAGGTCCTCGTCCTCAACATCTGGGGCTCCTGGTGCGGCCCGTGCCGCGCCGAGGCGGCCGGCCTCCAGGAGGTCTCGCAGAAGTACAAGGACAAGGACGTCCAGTTCCTCGGAATCAACACCCGCGACGCCGACCCGGCCAACGCGGTGCGTTTCGAGCAGAACTTCGGGGTGACCTACCCGAGCATCTACGACCCGGACGGCACCCAGATCCTCAAGTTCCCCAAGGGCAGCCTGGACCCGCAGTCGATCCCGACCACGATCATCGTGGACCGCGAGGGCCGGCTGGCCGCCCGCTCGATGCACGCGATCTCCTCGGACGACCTGGAGTCGCTGCTGAAGCCCATCGTCGACGAGAAGTCCCAGTGACCACCGCCCTCCTCGCGCTCGGGGAGACCAACGAGACGGTGGCCAGCGGGGCCATCCTGCTCGCCGTCCCGATCGCGCTCGCCGCCGGGCTGGTCTCGTTCTTCTCGCCCTGCGTCCTGCCGCTGGTCCCGGGCTACCTGAGCTACGTCACCGGGTTCTCCGCCGCCGACCTGGCGGACGCCAAGGGCTCGCGGCGCGGCCGGATGCTGCTCGGCTCGCTGCTGTTCGTCCTCGGCTTCAGCGCCGTGTTCGTCTCCGGCGGTGCGCTCTTCGGCTTCTTCGGCCACCGGCTGCTCGAGTACCGGCACACCATCAACATCGTGATGGGCGTGGTGACCATCGTGATGGGCCTGGCCTTCATGGGGCTGCTGCCCGGTTTCTCGGTGCGCGAGCTGCGTTCGCACCGCCGTCCGGCCATCGGGCTGGCGGGGGCGCCGCTGCTCGGCATCGTCTTCGGGGTCGGCTGGACGCCCTGCATCGGTCCGACCCTCGCCTCGATCCAGTCGCTGTCGATCAACCAGGCGGACGCCGGGCGCGGTGCGCTGCTGATGTCCGTGTACTGCCTCGGCCTCGGCGTACCGTTCGTCGTGGCCGCGCTCGCCTTCCGGAAGGCGCTCGGTGCCTTCGGCTGGATCAAAAAGCACTACCAGTGGGTGATGCGGATCGGCGGCGGCATGCTCGTCGCGGTCGGCCTGCTGCTGGTCACCGGCGCCTGGGACGCGCTGGTGAACCAGCTCCAGTACGCCACCCAAGACTTCTCGATCGGAATCTGACCCGTGAGCGACACCCGAACCCGCCCACCCGAGCCCCCCGAGGACATCGCCGACACGGAGGCAGCCGAGCGCCTGAGCAGCGCGCCCGCCGAGTCGGACGGCCCGACCGGGATAGGAGTGCTCGGCTGGTTCCGCTGGATGTGGCGTCAGCTGACCTCGATGCGGGTCGCGCTGATCCTGCTGTTCATGCTCTCGCTGGCCGCCATCCCCGGCTCGCTGATCCCGCAGACCAGCCAGAACGCCTTCAAGGTCGACACCTGGAAGGGCGCGCACAAGACGCTCACGCCGATCTACGAGAAGCTCCAGCTGTTCGACGTCTACAGCTCGGTCTGGTTCTCGGCGATCTACATCCTGCTGTTCGTCTCGCTGGCCGGCTGCATCGTCCCGCGCACCTGGCAGTTCGTCGGCGTGCTGCGGGCCAAGCCCCCGGCCGCGCCGCGCAACCTGACCCGGATGCCGGTCTACGCGGCGTGGCAGAGCGACGCCGACGCCGAGGCGGTCAACCGGGCCGCGTACCAGCGCCTGAGGAAGCGCGGCTTCCGGGCCCACCTGGGCGGCGGCGCGGTCGCCGCCGAGAAGGGCTACCTGCGCGAGGTCGGCAACCTGCTCTTCCACTTCTCGCTCTTCGCGCTGCTCGCGGGCTTCGCCTGGGCGAGCCTGGCCAGCGGTCAGGGCGGCAAGCTGGTGATCGTGGGCCAGGGCTACTCCAACACCATGACCCAGCTGGACGACTTCTCCGGCTCGGCCTTCTACACCAGCAACGACCTGGACGCCTTCGGCTTCAAGCTGGACGGCTTCACCGCCACCTACCAGACCAGCGGCGACCAGATGGGCACCGCCCGCGAGTACGCCGCCCACATCCGGTACTGGAAGGGCGCGGACGACACCGCGCTGACCAAGGGCGACATACAGGTCAACCACCCGCTGGAGATCGGCGGCAGCAAGGTCTTCCTGATCGGTCACGGGTACGCGCCGGTGGTCACGGTCAAGAACGCCAAGGGCGAGACCGTGTACACGGGCCCGACCGCCTTCCTCCCGCAGGACGGCAACCTCACCTCCACCGGCGTCATCAAGGTCAACGACTACGGTGACAAGGACGGCAAGAAGACCCAGCTCGGTTTCCAGGGCTACTTCCTGCCGACCGCGCCGGTGAACTTCGACCAGACCGGTCCGATCTCGCTCTTCCCGGCCGCCGCCGAGCCGATGCTGGTGCTCACCGCGTGGGCGGGCGACCTCGGCACCGACTCCGGCCTGCCGCAGAACGTGTACCAGCTGAACACCACCCACCTGACCCAGCTCAAGCAGGACGGCGACATCGCCAGGGCCAGGCTGAAGCCGGGCCAGGGCTGGACCCTCCCGGACGGCTACGGCACCGTCAGCTTCGACGGCTACCAGGAGTGGGCCAGCTTCACCGTCTCCCACCGGCCGGGCAACGCGATCGCGCTGACCGGCGCGGTCTGCGCGATCCTCGGCCTGATCGGCTCGCTGTTCGTCCAGCGCCGCCGGATCTGGGTGCGGGCCACCACGACCCCCGACGGCCGCACCCTGGTCGAGGTCGCCGGACTGGCCAGGAGCGAGTCCGCCAAGATCGCCGAAGAGCTCGCCGAACTCGCCGTCGACCTCCAGGACGACGCCCCGGCCACCGACGACGCCCCGGCTGAGCCGGACCCGGCCGCCGGGGATGCCCCCGCCGAGGACGAGCGGGCCACCGAGGACGCCCCGGCCGCCGAGGCCGGACCGGCGGCACCGGACGAAGCACCCGCACCGGACGAACCGTCAGGCCCCACATCCCCCGCCGACCCGAACTCCAAGGAGTAGACGGTGCAACTCGCCTCGGGAGTCGACCTACAGCTGGCCGACCTCTCCAACAAGCTGATCTACTCGGCCATGGCCGTGTACCTGATCGCCATGTTCGCCCACATGTTCGAGTGGACGTTCGGCAGCAAGGGCGCAGTCGCCGTCCGCTCCGCCGAACAGGCGAGCCTGGCCGCGACCGTGGCCGCCGCCAACGAGCCCGCCAAGGCGGCCAAGCAGGTCACCGTCACCGTCGCCTCGGCGAACGGCGGCACCACCACGCTGACCCGCACCGCCCTGGCCGACGCCGGTGCCACCGTGGTCACCAGCGGCCGCGGCGAGGCCGAGGAGGTCGACGGCCCCGGCGCCGCGGGCAGCAGCGAGAAGGGTGACCTGGCCGGGCGGATCGCCGTCTCGCTCACCGTCCTCGGCGCCCTGCTGCACGTCGCCGCCGTGGTCACCCGCGGCCTCTCGGTGATGCGCTGGCCGTGGGGCAACATGTACGAGTTCTCCTGCGCCTTCGGCTTCACCATGGTGGCCGCCTACCTCGGGCTGCTGGTCGCCAAGAAGAAGGTCCGCTGGCTCGGTCTGCCGGTCATGGTGGCCGTGCTGCTCATCCTCGGCCTCGCCGTGAGCGTGCTCTACACCGACTCCGAGCAGCTGGTCCCGGCCCTGCACTCGTACTGGCTGGCCATCCACGTCTCCACCGCGATCATCTGCGGCGGCGCCTTCTACGCGGCCTTCGTGGCGACCCTGCTCTACCTCGCCAAGGACCGCTTCGACCAGCGCATGGAGGCGGGCCTGACCGGCGGCCCGTTCGGCACCTCGGCCTCGATCTGGCAGCGGCTCCCCGCCGCCGGGACGCTCGACAAGCTCTCGTACCGGATCAACGCGATGGTCTTCCCGCTGTGGACCTTCACCATCATCGCGGGCGCGATCTGGGCCGAGGCGGCCTGGGGCAAGTACTGGGAGTGGGACCCGAAGGAGACCTGGTCCTTCATCACCTGGGTGGCCTACGCCGCCTACCTGCACGCCCGGGCCACGGCCGGATGGAAGGGCCGAAAGGCGGCCTATCTGGCCCTGTTGGCATTCGCCTGCTGGCTGTTCAACTTCTACGGCGTCAACATCTTCGTCACCGGCAAGCACTCCTACGCCGGTGTCGGCTGACGGAACGCCCGATCCGCGCCCTGCCACCCGCACCGGGTGGCAGGGCGGGCAGTGGACGCATCAGTAGCACCCCGGCAGCACCGCTGCACCGTTCCACCCCGAGCACCACACCCTGTCGTCACCAGACATCCGCTGTTCCGGAGTCCGCCAAAGCCGCGAGGAGGGCCGCACCATGGAGTGCGACGAGGTCATGCTGACCGTCCGAATCACCGCCACGGAGAGAGCCTTGCTCCGGAGCCTCGCCCAGGGCCACCGCAGCGACGTCTCCGAAGTCGTCGCCGACGGGCTGCTGGACGTCCTGCCGTCCCTGCACTGCACGGCCGACGCGTACCGCCTGCTGGCCGCGCTGACCCAGCCGGCCCCCTGCGCCCAGACCGTCTGGCTCCCCGCCCCGCTGGCCGACCTGCTGGTGCTGGCCGCCGCCCGGATCGCCCAGTCCACCGGCGTCCGGCTCGGCTCCGCCAGTGCCACGCTCGGCGCCGCCGTGCGGCTCTGGCTCTCCCAGGACCCCCAGCGGCTCGCCACCAACCTCGCCGTCATGCACGCCGGCCGCCCGGCCACCCTCGCCGCCGCCTGACCGTCCGCCGGTCGCCTCCGGCAGCTGCCCCGCGGACGTCCCCGGGGGCGAACGCAACCGGCCCTGTTCCCGCCACGAGCTGGGGGAACAGGGCCGGACCGCTGTCGGCGTCAGGCCGCCTGCTGCCAGCTCACGGGGGAGTAGTACGCCGGGCGGCGCTCCAGGCGCTGCCAGCTGGCGATCGGCTCGACCACGGCGGTCTGGGCGGCGGCCCGGGCGGCGGCCGCGCGGGCCAGCAGGACGGCGGTGAGGGCGGCGAGTTCCTCGTCGGTGAGGGAGCCGCGGACGATGCGTACGAGGGGTTCGGCGGAAGCGCTCATGGTTGTGGTTTCTCCCCCGGTTCAAGAAGTCTGGTGTGGGTCCGACGGGCCTGGAAGGCCTGTTACATCGGTGGGTTGCCGTGCTTGCGGCTGGGCAGGTCGGCGTGCTTGGTGCGGAGCATGGCGAGGGAGGAGGCGAGGACCTGCCGGGTCTCGGCG